>NZ_JBEPSK010000014.1:0-81763 GCF_040548835.1 Mycetocola sp. 2940 | reverse complement strand
TGGGCGCGAATTCACTCGGTGCGGTCGAGTTCACGCGCTGCGCCGGGTGTTTTGGTCCGGAGTGCGTGAAGTGGGCGCGCGGATGCCGTGGGCCGTGTCGTGCGGCCCGCTCGCGTTCCCGCCGCGCACCGGCGCCGGTTTTGGGCGTTCGGCGCTGGGTCGGCGGCGTAGTCACCCGTTGCGGTCGAGGTCATCCGGTGCGCCGGGTGTTTTCGTCCGGAGTGGATGACCTGGGCTGCAGGCGGGGCGCACCAGCGCCTCACACGCTCGCGGTCTCGGACTCCACCGAAGCCGCCGCTCGACGCCGCTCGTCGGCTTCGTCCCACGTCGTCGGGCCCGTCGTGAACGCGCCGCGGTAGGCGGCAGCCGGGTGGCGCTCGTTGAGGGTCGGCGCGCCGAACAGCTTCTCGCGCAGCGTGCCCGGCGCGTAGTCTTTCTGCGCCAGCCCGCGTTCGCGCAGGACGGGCAGCACTTTGTCGGCGAACTCGGCGAACGAGCCGGGGATCACCCAGTTGATGACGTTGATGCCGTCGACCCCGGCATCCTGCCACTTCTCGAGTTCGTCCGCGATCTGTTCGGGTGTACCGACGACGCGATTGACGTTCGCGCGCTGGCGCACGAGGTCGCCGAGGGTGGGCTCCCGGTCCGGGATCGCGAGGGCCGCCCACTCGAGGAAACCCTTCGTGGTGTTGGTGTCGACATCCTTGATCGGGGTCTCGGGGTCGTAGACCCGCCCGTCGCCGTCGACCAACGCCGAGTGGGCCAGGAAGCCTTCGACGCTCACGTACCTGTCGTACTCGCGCGCCTTCTCCTGAGCCTCCTCCTCGGTGTCCCCGATGATGAAGCTCAAGCCGGGGAAGAACTTGATGTCCTCGGCATTGCGCCCGGCTTCGACGGCGAGGCGGCGGGTCTCTGCGATCTGGACGCGCGCGGCATCCGGTGTTGGGGAGATGATGAACACGGCTTCGGCGTTGCGAGCGGCGAACGCCAGACCCGAACCGGACGATCCGGCCTGGAAGAGCAGAGGCGTGCGCTGCGGTGACGGGGACGGCAGGTGCGGGCCCTCGACCCGGTAGCGCTCGCCCTCGTGGTAGATCTTGTGCACTTTGCTCGGATCGGAGTAGTAGCCGTTCTCCTTGTCCTTGAGCAGGGCGCCGTCGTCCCACGAGCCTTCCCACAGCTTGTAGGTCACGTCGACGTACTCCTCGGCCCAGCGGTAGCGTTCGGTGTGGTCGGTGAGCTTCGGCAGGCCGTAGTTGCGCGCGCCGTTGTCCTGAGTGCCGGTGACGACGTTCCACGCGATCCGACCGTTCGAGATGTGGTCGAGGGTCGAGACCTGCCTGGCGAAGTTGAACGGGTGGTTCTGCATGACATTCGAGGTGAGGGCCAGGCCGATGTTCTCGGTGACGACGGCGAGCGCACCGAGCAGCACGGTGGGGTCGTTGCTGGGGATCTGCAGTCCGTGCCGCACGTAGACCTCGTAGTCGGCGTCGGAGTCTCCGTAGAGCCCCGAGACGTCGGCGAAGAACATGGCGTCGAACTTCGCGTCCTCGAGCAGGCGGGCGAGCTCGATCCAGGTGTTGACGTCGTTGAACTCGGTCTGCTGGGCGTCGGGCCGACGCCACTGGCCGTGGTTGATGTGCGAATTCGTGTTCATCACGAAGGCGTTGAAATGCAGGGGCTTCCTGGGGGTGCTCATCGTGTTCCTTCTGTTGGGGCCGGCGCGACGGTCACGGACCTGTCCTCATCGAGGGTCTGCAGTGCGCCGAGCAGTTCCTGCGTGTACGGGTGGGCCGGTGCGGTGAAGACCTGGTCGGCGGTGCCGCTTTCGACGACGAACCCGTCTTTCATGACGAGAACACGGTCACTCATGTGGCTGATCACCCCGAGGTCGTGCGAGATGAAGAGGTAGCTCAAGCCGAACTCCTTCTGCAGGTCGACGAGCAGGTCGAGGATCTGAGCCTGGATCGACACGTCGAGGGCCGACACCGCCTCGTCGAGCACGACGATCGACGGCGACGGGGCGAGGGCGCGGGCGATGGCGACCCGCTGGCGCTGCCCGCCGGAGAGCTGGAGCGGGAACCGGTTCAGTACGGTGTCGGGCAGCCCGACCTGGGCCAGCAACGCCAGGACGCGTTCCCGTTTCGCGGCGGCTGTCGCGAACGCACCAGCCGGCAGGCTGTCGAGGAGGATCCGCTCGGTGTTCCACCGCGGGTCGAACGAACTCAGCGGGTCCTGGTAGACGACGGAGATCTGCTTGCGCAGCCGGCGCCGCCGGGCCTCGGGAACCGCTGACCAGTCCTGTCCGAGCAACCGCACCGTGCCGGCATCCGCCTGCTCGAGCGCGAGGGCGATCCGTGCTGTCGTCGACTTGCCCGACCCCGATTCGCCGACGATGCCGAGCGTCTCTCCGCGACCGAGCGTGAACGAGACGTCGTTCACCGCCGTCGTGCGGGTGCCGTCTGGAGCGGTGAAGTGCTTCACGAGCCCGTCCGCTTCGAGCACGGGGCCGTCGAAGGCAGCGTGTTCGTCGTTGGCGTGCGCCGCCGTGTGGGCGAGCGCCACTTCGGTCGCGGGCGAGAGCCGCGAACCCCGGGTGTCCCTCGAGGGGACCGCGTTGATGAGGCTCCGGGTGTACGGATGCTGTGGGTCGGTGAGAATCGCGTGCGCGGTTCCCTGCTCGACCACTTCACCACCGCTCATGACGAGGATCTCGTCGGCGAGGTGGGCCACGACCGACAGGTCGTGGCTGATGAGGATGATCGACACCCCGCGCTGCTTCATCTCTTCGAGCAGAAGCAGGACCTGCGCCTGCACGGTCACGTCGAGTGCCGTGGTGGGTTCGTCGGCGATCACGATCTCGGGGTCCAGGGCGATGGCGGATGCGATGAGCGCCCGCTGGCGGAGCCCGCCGGACAGCTCATCGGGCCGCTGGCGTGCTCGGTTCCCAGGGGAGGGCACGCCGACGCTCGTGAGCAGGTCGAGGACCTTGCGTTTGCGCGACGCGCGGTCTCCCCAGCCGTGCAGCGCGAGCGCCTCCTCGATCTCCTTGCCGACCGGCCGCAGCGGGTCAAGCGAAACCAGCGCGTCCTGCAGGATGAAGCCGATCCGGCGCCCGCGGATCGACCGCCAGCGCCTGGGCGACAGCGCGGTGAGGTCGTCATTCCCGAGACGGATGCCGCCGTCGACGACCGCATTCTGGCCGGTCAGGCCGACCAGGGTGCGGGCGGTGACGCTTTTGCCCGACCCGGATTCGCCGACGATCGCGACGCACCGTCCCTCTTCGAGGTCGAAGGAGACGTTCTTCACGACCGGACGGACGGCGCCGTCACGGGAGAAACCCACGTTGAGGTTGTCGACGCTCAACCGCAACGGGCGTGCGGGAGCCGCGTCGGCCTGGGCGTCTGTGTGCACCGAGAGATCGAGAATCGTCATCATGCATCGCCTTTCTCGAGGTGGGTCTGGATGTGTTTGCCGAGTGTGGTCGCGGCCAGGGCCAGGACCACGATGATGAAGCCGGGGAGGACGATGAGCCAGCTGGCCTGGGTGATGTAGGCGCGGCCGGCATCGAGGAGCGCGCCCCATTCCGGCGAGGGGGGAGCGACGCCGAGACCGATGAACGCCATTCCGGAGGCCCAGACGATCGACTGCCCGACACCCATCGTGAAGATGGCGATCAGCGGGCGGAGGGCGTTGGGGAGGATGTGCTGCCGGAAGATCGTGAACCGGGCGTGGCCGAGGGCGCGGGCGGCTTCGACGTAGCCGGAGTTCTTCGATGACAGGATCTGTCCGCGTACCATCCGGGCGTAGCCGGGTGCCGAACCGAGCCCGACCGCGATGACGAGGGTCAGCGGTGAGGAGCCGAGGATCGAGACCAGCAGCAGGGCGAGCAGGAGGGTGGGGAAGGCGAAGAGCGCTTCGATCAGCCGGTTGACGATCCCAGCCGGGATGCGACCGGCGAGCGCGGCGATCGAGCCGAGCACGAGGGCGACGACGAGTCCGAGACCCGCGGCGCCCACACCGATGGCGAGCGATTCGCGGGTGCCGTAAATGACCCGGCTGAACAGGTCCCTGCCCGACTCATCGGTGCCGAACCAGTGGGCGAGCGACGGCGACTGCAGCGCCTTCGTGAAGTCCATGGCGAAAGGGTCGTGCGGGGTGAGAACGTTCGGTGCGACGGCGGCCACGAGGAAGAGGCTGAGCGTGATCGCCGCGGCGGCGAATCCGGGAGAGACGCGACGCCGGCGGGAGGCCGGCGCGACGGCCTGTTCGCGTACTGCGGTCATGAGTTCTTCATCCTCGGGTCGATGACGGTGTACGCGAGGTCGACGAGGAGATTCGCGATCACGTAGGTGGCGGCGACGAGGACGACCACGCCGGTGACGACGGGGAGATCCTGGGAATCGACGGCTGTGATGAGGACGCTGCCGATTCCGGGGCGGGTGAAGAGCGATTCGACGATGACGGCACCGGAGATCGTGGCGCCGATCGCCCATCCGGACAGCGTCACGGCGGGGAGCACGGCGTGACGGAGCACGTGGCGCAGCCGGATGCTGAGGTCGCTCATTCCCCGCATCCGCGCCGTGACGATGAACGGCGCCGTGAGCGAGCGCTCGAATTCGGTGCGGGTGGCCTGCCCCATGAAGCCGGCGAGCGGGATGGCCAGGGTCAGGGCCGGCAGCACGATCCCGTTCACGCCGGTTCCGCCGATCACGGGGAACCAGCCGAGTCCGAGCGCGAAGACGAGCAGCAGGAGGATGCCGAGCCAGTAAGGCGGGAGACCGGCGGTCACCGTGTCGAGGCCCGATCCGAGTGCGCGGATCCGCGGGCCCCTCCCGGAGGTCAGCGTCACCCAGAAGACCATGATCACCCAGGCGAGAACGAGCGTCACCGCTGTGAGCGTCAGCGTCGCCCCGACCTGTTCGGAGATGATCCCCCATACCGGCCGATGCTGCTGGTAGGAGATCCCGAGGTCTCCGCGCAGCAGCCCGCCGACGTAGTCGAGGTACTGCACGAGTATCGGGTCCTGCAGGCCGTACTCCGCGTTGATCGGAGCCAGTTCCTCCGGGGTGCGGAGCTGCGTCTGCCCCGCCCGGACGTTGAGGATCGTCGTCGCCCGGTCACCGGGGAGGGCGATCTGCGCGAGGAACGCGGCGGTCGCCGCGCCCCAGAGCACGACCACGGCACCGACGAGCTTCTCGACGATCCGGCGTGCCCGCGGGCTGACCGCGGGCCGACGCTGGGACCCGGCCGCGGCATCCGCCGTCTTACTCGACAAAGTATGCGTCATGGAACACCGGTCCTCCCTGCGAGCTTTCCTGCCAGACGTCCTTGAGGTGCGGGTTCACGGCGAGCGTCGACAGCCGGTCGTAGAGACCGACCGACAGCGCGCGGTCGGCGATGTACTCTTGCGCCTCGGCGTAGAGCGCGTTCTGCTCGTCCGGGTCGAGAGCCGAGTTCGCCTGAACGATGAGGTCCTCGAGTGCGGGGTCGTTGTAGAAAGCCGAGTTCCAGTTGTTCGGGCTCTCGGGCAGGTTCTGGCGCCAGTTGATGTACTGGATCCCGGCGTTCACGCTGGTCCAGTAGCCGACGGAGATGTCGTAGCCGTCGACTCCGGAGTACTTGCCAGACGCAGCGGCGCTCGGCGGGATCGGAATGAGATCGACCTTGAATCCCGCTGCCTTCGCCTGCTGCTGCACGCCCTGGAGGATCGACGCCCCGTCGGCGTTGATGATCGTGCCCCCGCCATAGGGGAACAGCACGTCGAGCGTCTTGCCGTCTTTCACCCGGTAACCCTCCTCGTCGCGCTCGGTCCAGCCGGCGGCGTCGAGGAGTTCGTTCGCCTTCTCGAGGTCGAAGCTGTAGGTGTTCGCTGCTTTTTCGCTGTAGCCGGGCGTCGTCTGGCTGACCGCGCCGTTGCCCTCGTAGGGGATCACGCCCTTGCCGATGGTGTCGACGATGCTCTTGCGGTCGAGGCTGTAGACGAACGCCTTGCGCAGGTTCTCGTCGGTGAAGACGCCCTTGGCTGTGTTGAAGCTGATCTGCTGCGGGCGTCCGGGGGTGACGTACTTGAGCTGCTCATAGCCCTGCTCGTCGACTCCGGCCCATTCGATGGCGGGAACGTCGTAGATGGCGTCGGCTTCACCGGCGCGGAGTGCCGAGACGCGGGTTGTCGCGTCGCTGATGAACTTCCAGTCGACCTTCTCGACATAGGCGGCGCCCTGATGGCGGGCGTTGGCCGGCGGCGAGGTGTAGTCGTCGTTGCGGTGGAGGATGATGTTCTCGCCGCGGTTCCACTCGCCGACGGTGAACGCGCCGGATCCGATCGGAGCGGCGCAGTTCTCTTCGTCGGTGCGGGTCTCGAGCGCCTGCTGTGACTGGACGCCGAAGTAGCCCTGCGTGAGGTTCTCGGCGAACAACGGGTACGGCTTGGCGAGGTTCACCTGCACGGTGAGCTCGTCGAGAGCCTCGGCCGATTCGTAGTACCCGCCGAGCCAGACAGCCGCCGTGCTGTTGCCGCCTTCCGCCCAGTAGTCGAAGTTGTATGCGACGGCCTCGGCGTTCACGGGGGTTCCGTCGGTGAACGAGACGCCCTCTTTGAGGGTGAACGTCCAGGTGAGCTGATCGTCGGATGCCTGCCACGTTTCCGCGAGCCAGGGCACGATTTCGTGGTTCTCGTCGAGCGAGACGAGGTTGTCGAGCACCTGGTACGAGAGGTACGCCTGCTCGATCCACCCGCCGAAAACGCACGCCGGTTCCTGCTGGTGGCCGTAGGAGACGGTGCCGCCCTTCACCTGCTTCGCGCTCGCGGCCGGTTCGATCGATCCCCCGGCGGAGCAGCCGGAGAGCGCGAGCATCGCAGCGATGCCTGCCGCGAGCAGCGGAACTGTCTTCAACGTGTGTTTGTGCATGAGTGCCATGCCTTTCTCTGCCGTGGGATTGGTGGGAGCTTATGGGCGCTCCCGGGCGGTGCACCATGCGTCGCGACACAGAAGGAAACAAACATCACCTCTGCAGCTTCTTCGCGCAACCCTGACAGGGTCCGTCAAAGATGCGGCTTTGGGGCCGAGTGCTGGCAATCGACGAAAGAAACTTCATTTCGCCCGCGACGTCCACCTGGCGTTCTTTCGGGCATGACCAACGCCGTTTCGATCGCATCCGAGCGGGGTTGATCGAGCCAGGGACGGGCTCCGACCTGCCGCAGACGCTGCGGGGTCGCATCGCTTTCTTCGAATATGTGCTCGCGCAGGAATGGCGATCACCGGGAGCGGGATTTGCTCGACTCCTCTTACGCCCCGGCTATTGCGGGAGCGAAATCACCCGTTGCGGTCGGGTTCACCCGGTGCGCCGGGTGTTCCGGTCCGGAGTGCGTGAAGTGGGTGGCGGTATGACGCGCGTGCTCAGCCCTCGCCGTCGACTTCCCCGTCGACGGGCTCCTCGGTGTTCTTGGCGTCTTCCTTGGCCTTTTTCTCCGCTTCCTCGGCAGCCTTCTTCGCGTCTTCAGCGGCCTTTTCTGCGGCCTTCTGGCGCTCTTCCTCCGCCTTCTTGGCGGCCTCCTGCAAGGCCTTCTCCGCGGCTTCCCGGGCCTTCTTCTCGGCTTCCGTCTCCGGGGTGGGGGTGGGGGTGGCTTCCTCCTCCTCGACCGGCGCGGTGGACTCCTCGGGTTCCGGTTCGGGTTCTGGTTCCGGTTCGGGAGTGGGCTGCGGCGTCTGGGCGTCGATCGCCGCCTGAATATCGGTTCGCACGGCGGTCATTGCCGCTTCGATTCGCTGGTGCCGCGCGAAAGAGAGGCTGCCGTCGGCGGCAGCGGCGTCGAGCTCGCTCTGGAGTGCCGCCAACGTCTCGAGAGCGGCGGCATAGCCCCCGTCGGCAACGGCGGTGGTCACCGCGAGCACCCGTGACTGAAACGCTTCGGCCCGGTCGGGGTCGATGTCCGGCGGGGTTGCCTGGCAGCCGGTCGCGACCAGAAGGACGAGCGCCGCGCCGGCGATTGCTGAACGAACGTTCTTTCTCATGGCTCCACGCTTTCCTGAAGATCCTCGAGGTGCTCGCCGATCTCGCCGGGAACGGCGGGATACTCGACGCCGGGAGCAGGATCAGCGGGGGTGTCGAACGCGCCGAACGAGACGGAGAGCGTCACGAGCACGGCGCACAGGACGGCGGCGAGCAGGAGGGCAGGCCATCGGCGGCTCCGGGATGCAGGGCGCGGCGGCGCGGCCCTCTGCCTGCGTTGTGGTTCGGTTGCGGGCTCGGCAGGCGCGGCAAGCGGCGGGGCTCCCGGCTCGAATGCCGTCGTCTCCGCGTCGGGAATCGGGGGAGGGCCCTGCTCGAGGACCGTCGTCACCGCCTCGGGAACGGGCAAAAGCTGCGTCGCCTCGACGGGGGTGGTCGCCGGCACGACCATGGCGGCCGTGTCGTCGGCGTCCGCCGCGACGCTGCGCCGGAAACCGTCAATCGACGCGATGCCCCGCAGTGCCAGGGCGACCTCATGGGCGTTCGGTCGCGACTCGGGCGAGCGGGCGGTCATCGCCCTGAGCGTCTCCGCGAGAACCGGGTCGAGAGCGTCGGGGATGAGGGGGTCCCGGGTGAGCGGAGCGAAGGCTGCTTCCTGCCCTTTGCCCAGAAACACCCGTTTTCCGGTCGCGCACTCCAGCAGCACGAGCCCGAGCGAGTAGACGTCGCTCGGCGGGCCCACCTCTTCGCCGCGCGCCTGCTCGGGGCTGAGGTATCCGGCCGAGCCGAGGGTGAAGGAGGTCGCCGTCAACCGGGCACCGTCGACGAGCCGGGCGATTCCGAAGTCGGTGAGTTTGGGATGTGGTCGGGTGTCGTTGCCCGGTGTGTGGGCTAGGAGGATATTGGCGGGTTTGACGTCGCGGTGCACGACACCCTGCTCGTGAATGTAATGGAGTGCATCAGCGAGATCGGCGCCGATGTGGCGCACGTCATCGCTCGACAAGGCCCCGTGGTCGAGGGTGTTCCTCAGGTCGGCACCGGGGATCAGCTCCATCACGAGGTAAGACCGGGGGTTCAGCGGGTCGCTCTCGTCGTTGCCCGCATCGAACAGCGTCACGAGTCCGGAATGGGAGAGAGTGGCGAGCATGCCGATCTCGCCCTGCTGCCGCTCGAAGTCAGCGGCGTTGGTGGAGGCCACCCGAAAGAGCTTGATGGCGACATCGCGCCCGAGCACCTCATCGTGGGCGCGGTAAACCGACGCCATCCCGCCGGATCCGATCAGACCGACAAGTCGATAGCGGTTCCCGAGCACGAGGTCGAGGGCTGGGGTCTGTACGTTCTCAGTCATCGATCATCCTTCGCTCTATCGTATGTTGGGAGAGGCATCCGTGCAGGCGGTACGAGCGGTCGCTCCAGTGATGCTATTCTCTACTGGTGCCATTTTGTAATGGTCACGCTCCGGTAGCTCAGTGGTAGAGCACTTCCTTGGTAAGGAAGAGGTCGTCGGTTCAAACCCGACTCGGGGCTCGTTACTTGCTCGGCACGCCCGGGCGAAGTTTCGCGGCAGGGTAGCTCAGTTGGTGAGAGCGCACGACTCATAATCGTGAGGTCGCGGGTTCGAATCCCGCTCCTGCTACGGGGAAAGGCTCTCAAGCCTCTTCCCATGTAGCCCCGAGGTCTCGCCACCTCGGGGCTTTTCTCATGTCTGGACCAGGCAGGTCGAGTTCGGCAAACGGTCAGGCGAGGCGACATAAAATCGCTGGAATCATTGCTCCAGCCCGCCCCTCAGCGGTTCGCCGGAGCGCTCGGCCCAGGCAGGGAGAAGAACAACGTGAGCGACGACCGCAGCCTGGGACTCACACTCGGCGGTGGGGGCGCCTTCGGCGCTGCGCACGTCGGTGTCCTCCAGGTTCTCGCCGAACGAGGCATCCGCCCGGGGATCGTTACCGGCACCAGCTCGGGCGCACTGGTCGCGGCCGCCTACGCCGCGGGCATCGACCCGTCGGTGATCGAGGATGCGGCGCTCGGGTTTCGCTGGCGAGCGATCGCTCGATTCTCGACTGCTCCTCGCTGGGGTCTGCTCGACACGGCAGCTCTGGGTGAGGCGGTGAGCCAGATTCTCGGCGCTGACCCGCTGATCGAGCACCTCCCGCGTCGATTCGGTGCGGTCGCAACCGACCTTCGAACGCGCCGGACCGTGACGATCGACGAAGGCCCGCTGAGCGTGGCGCTGAGGTCGACGATCGCCGTTCCCGGATTGCTTCCGCCGATACGCCGTGGTGATGCGCTGCTCGCTGATGGCGGCATCCTCGACAACGTCCCGGTCGACCCGACTCGCGCGCTCGGCGCGTCCCGGGTGATCGTCGTGCGGTTGCACGCCAAGTGGGAGAACGTTCGGATGATGCGCACGCGCAACCAGACAGCCGACCTTCGGCGTGACCCCTCGATCGTGCTGATCGAACCGGAGATGGAAGGGATGGCGCAGTGGACCATGTCTGACGTGCCGCGTCTCATCGCTGAGGGACGTCGGGCCGCGACGGTGGCGCTGGACGCGGCGCAGCGCGAGTGGAGTGTTGGAGCTCCTCCGCTGGAAACTTCCGACTCGTCGGGCGGAAAGCAAGCCGGTCAACGATCAGCGTGAAGGCAACGTAAAATCGGGAGGCACGACGTAGCCCGACCTACAGTTCGACAGGGAGCCCCCATTGGATGGAAACGCAACGACCACGCACCGCAATGTCGCGCTGCTGTCCGTCGCCGCCACCCTCGCCTCCCGCATAACGACCTCTGAGGAGATCGACTCCCGGCTGGCTCCTGTTCTCAAGCGGCTCAAGTTGCCGACCGGGCTGCTGCAGCGCGTCGCCGGGGTTCACGAGCGCCGCAACTGGGATGACAGCCAGTCGTTCGATTCGGCTGCCGTCGACGCCGGACGTCGTGCACTTGCTGAGGCGGGAGTGTCAGCCGACCGGATCGGGCTGCTCATCAACACGTCGGTGACCCGGAAGCACCTCGAACCGTCGGTCGCCGTCAAACTGCACCACGGCCTCGGGCTGCCGTCGTCGGCTGTCAACTTCGACATCGCCAACGCGTGCCTCGGTTTCGTCAACGGAATGAGCCTCGCCGCTCAACTGATCGACTCGGGCCAGATCGAATACGCCATGATCATCGACGGCGAAGACGCCGATGACATCCAGAACAACACGATCGAACGTCTCGGCCGCGAGGGCATCGGCCGCAAGGAATTCATGAGCGAGTTCGCGAGCCTCACCCTCGGCTCGGGTGCGGCCGCCGCGGTGCTCGGCCGAGCTGACGCGAACCCCGGCGGGCACCGCATCGTCGGCGGCGTCACGCGCGCCGCCACCCAGTTCAACGAACTCTGCGTCGGCAGCGTCGATGGCATGTTCACCGATGCGAAGGCGCTGCTGAAGGGCGGCATGCAGCTCGTCGTCTCCGCGTGGAAGGAAGCACGACGCGACTGGACCTGGTCGAACATGGACCGGTACATCGTGCACCAGGTGTCCGACATCCACACGGATGCCATGATCAAGGCCGTCGGCATCGACCGGAAGCGTGTGCCGCTGACCTACCCGAAGCTCGGCAACGTGGGCCCGGCATCGATCCCGATCACACTCCAGCGCGAATCGGCGAGCCTCAAGTCAGGGGACCGGGTGCTGCTGATGGGCGTCGGGTCCGGGCTCAACACGGCGATGATGGAAATCGCCTGGTGATGAACGCAGCGGGCGGCGCCATGCTGCCGGCAACGCTGCCCCCGGCGGGCCTCGATGAACTCGACCCCACGTTCTCGCGGGTGGTGCGCGCCCCGGAGGGCGGAGCATCCGCCGACCGGGGCTGGCATGTGCTCGACAACGCCAGGCGGCTCGCCGAACTCGGCGTGGAACCGGTCGGCACGATTCTCTGCGTGCACGGAAACCCGACCTGGTCGTACCTGTGGCGGCGGCTCGTGTCGCAGGCGACGGATGTCGCGGCGAACGGAGGCGACGCGTGGCGCGTGATCGCCGTCGACCAGCTCGACATGGGGTACTCGGAGCGCACCGGCACGCGTCGGCCGCTTGTCCGCCGCGTCCAGGACCTCGACGACCTCACCACGGCTCTCGACCTCGGTGGGCCGGTGATCACCCTCGGCCACGACTGGGGCGGAGTTGTCTCACTCGGCTGGGCCGTGAACCATCCCGACCTGCTCGCCGGCGTGATGCTGCTGAACACGGCCGTGCACCAGCCCGAACAGTCTCCGATTCCCGCACCGCTGCGGCTGGCCCTCCAGCCGGCCGTGCTCGGCGGGGCGACCGTGTCCACGCCGGCCTTCCTCGAAACGACGCTCGCGCTCGCGCACCCGCCGCTGGCGGCACCGATCAAGAACGGTTACCGGGCCCCGTATCGTGGCGCCGGGCGACGCGGCGGCATCGGCGGTTTCGTGGCCGACATCCCCGTCGACGCCGACCACGAGAGCTGGCCCGAGCTCGAGCGGATCGCATCCGGCGTCGCCGGCCTGCGCGTGCCCGCCCTGATGCTGTGGGGTCCCCGCGACCCGATCTTCAGCGACCGCTACCTCGACGACCTGATCGACCGGATGCCGCACGCCGACGTGCACCGTTTCGAAGGCGCCGGGCACCTCCTGGCCGAAGACGTCGATTACGCGTCCGCCGTCCTCACCTGGCTGGGCGACAGCATCCGCACTCCGGAAGAGCTGCCGTCTGCGGCGCCGGCCGAGTCGGACCGCCCGCCGCTGTGGCACTACCTCGACGACCTCCGCGACAGCGACGAGCCTGCCGTGATCGACATGGTGCCGCCCGGCGGAACCGCTCCCCGCGTGGTGTCCTGGCGCCTGCTGGCGACGCGGGTACGGCAGATCGCTTCAGGCCTCGACTCGATCGGGGTGAAGAAGGGCGACCGGGTGTCGCTTCTGATTCCGCCGAGCGCTGACCTCGTCGCCGTGCTCTACGCCTGCCTGCGCATCGGTGCGATCGTCGTCGTCGCCGACGCGGGCCTCGGGCTGAAGGGACTCACCCGCGCCGTTCGCGGCGCGTGCCCGGACCACGTCATCGGTGCGCTGCCCGGCCTGACGGCCGCTCGGGCGCTCGGCTGGCCCGGGCAGAAGATCTCGACGACCACGCTCGCGGCTCCCGCCCGCCGCGCGCTCGGCGTCTCGTTCTCGCTCGCCCAGCTGGCCTCGCTCGGCTCCGAAGAGGACCCGCCGGAACCACCCACACCCGCCGACACCGCGGCGATCCTCTTCACCTCCGGGTCGACCGGGCCGGCCAAGGGAGTCGTCTACACGCACGCGCAACTCTCCGCCGTGCGTGACGCCCTCGCCGCCCAGTACGGGATCGGGGTCGGCACCGGGCTTGTGGCCGGGTTCGCTCCGTTCGCTTTGCTCGGGCCCGCCCTCGGTGCCCGCTCGGTGACGCCGGACATGGACGTGACCGCGCCGAAGACGCTCACCGCGACCGCCGTGGCCGCCGCGGTGAAGGCCGTCGACGCCACCGTCGTGTTCCTGTCGCCGGCCGCCGTCGCGAACGTGGTCGCGACATCCGCCGACCTCGACGCCGACGACAGCCGAGCCCTCGCCGGCGTCGAACACTTTCTCTCGGCGGGCGCCCCTGTCTCCGAGCCGCTCCTCGCCGCCATCTCCGCCCTGATGCCTTCCGCGACTCCGCACACCCCGTACGGCATGACCGAGGGGCTGCTGATGACCGACATCACGCTCGACGGCATCCGCGACGCCGCGGCCGCGGGTCTGGTCGGGGTCTGCGTCGGAACGCCGTCGGGCGCCACCCGGGTGCGGATCTCCCCGCTCGACCCCGACGGCGCGGCGACCGGCGACCTGACGGATGCCGCGCTCATCACGGGCGAGATCCTCGTCTCCGCCCCGCATGTCGAAGACCACTACGACCGGTTGTGGCTCACCCACCGGACCAGCCGCCTCGGCGGCGTGCCGGGGGAACGCTGGCACCGCACCGGAGACGTCGGGCACCTCGACGACGCCGGGCGGCTCTGGGTCGAGGGCCGGATGCCGCACGTGATCGTCACCGCGAGCGGTGTCGTCACCCCGGTCGGCCGTGAACTGCAGGCCGAAACCGTCGACGCTGTCGTGCGGGCCGCGATCGTCGGCGTGGGGCCACGGGGCGCCCAGCAGGTCGTCGCCGTTGTGGAGAC
This sequence comes from Mycetocola sp. 2940, assembly GCF_040548835.1. NCBI lineage: Bacteria > Bacillati > Actinomycetota > Actinomycetes > Micrococcales > Microbacteriaceae > Mycetocola > Mycetocola sp. 2940. The sequence continues at coordinate 67,639 of NZ_JBEPSK010000014.1, read as the reverse complement.
GTCGCCGCAGGCGCGCCGCGTCGCGCTCGCGAGTCCTGAGCTTGCGGCGTCGGTTCGCGCGGCCGTCGACGTGCCGCTCGCCGCCGTCCTCGTCGTGCCTCACCTGCCGACGGACATCCGCCACAATTCCAAGATCAACCGGTCGGCCTTGTCGGCCTGGGCCGACGGCATCCTCGCGGGTGGGCGGATGGTCGCCCCGTGAAAGTCCTCGTCACGGGAGCGAGCGGGCTGCTCGGCCGTGCTGTCGCCGCTGAGCTTCATTCTGCGGGGCACGAGGTGCGCTGCTTCCAGCGCCGTCCGTCGCTCGTCGCCGGTGCGGTGGACTCGCTCGGTTCGGTCACCGATCCGGATGCCGTCGGGCGCGCCGTCTCCGGACAGGACGCGGTCGTGCACCTCGCCGCGAAGGTGTCGCTCGCCGGAGACCCCGCCGACTTCGACCGGGTGAACGTCGACGGCACCCGGAATCTCGTCGATGCGGCCCGCTCGGCGGGGGTCGCCCGGTTCGTGTACGTCTCGTCCCCCTCGGTGGCGCATGCCGGAACCTCGATCGTCGGCGACGACGCGCTCCCCGCTGACCCGGCGCATGCCCGCGGCGACTACGCCCGCACGAAGGCTCAGGCCGAACTGCTGGCGCTCGCCGCGGATTCGGACGGTTTCCGGGTTGTGGCCGTTCGCCCGCACCTGGTCTGGGGCCCCGGCGACACCCAGCTCGTCGAGCGGGTGGTCGAGCGGGCGCGGCGGGGCCGGCTCCCGCTCCTCGACTCGGGCGCCGCTCTCATCGACTCGATCTACATCGACAACGCGGCGACCGGTATCGCGGCGGCGCTCGCGCGGGTCGATTCGGTCCACGGCCGGTCCTACGTTCTGACGAACGGTGAGCCGCGGCCGGTCGCCGAGTTGCTCGGCGGGATCTGTGCCGCAGCCGGCGTGGATGCCCCGCGATGGCGGGTGCCGGCATCCGTCGCCCGGAGCGCGGGTTCCTTCATCGAGGCCGTCTGGCGGGTGAAGCCCGGGGTCGACGAACCGCCGATGACGCGGTTTCTCGCCGAGCAGTTGTCGACGGCGCACTGGTTCGACCAGCGGCGCACCCGGGCGGACCTCGAGTGGACCCCGGCGGTGTCGCTCGATGAGGGCTTCCGGCGGCTCGCCGAGCACTACGGGGCGAAGCGCGCGGGGCGCTGAAGGCTCGGGTCGAGTAGCCACAACGTGCTGTCGGGACATCGAATTGCCTCGATCTGTCGTCCGAAGCGTCTGCGAGGGACAAAGTGCGGCGATTCGAGCGCGACGGCGCGGGCGGTGGTCTCTCGGACAAGATGCTCGGAGTTCGGGTCGAGTTGCCTCAAACTGCTGCTCGGCGATTTGAGTTGCCTCAAACTGTCGCTCGACGCGTCTGCACGCGACATGTTGCGGCAACCGGGCCTGGCACCCGAGCATCAGCGCGAGAAACTCAGGCGGGCGACAACATTGTGCGCCGAGGGTGTGGTCGGGCGCCCATGGGCGCCGGTGCACAATGTTGCCGCCCGCCGTCCCGCCATGGGCGCCGGTGCACGATGCCACCCGCCGCCGTCTCAGGAAAAGCAGCTCAGGCGTCGACGACGGATGCCCACGCGGCGCCATCGAGGACGTGCTGACGCCACCCGCGCACCACCTTCGCGGCCCCGATACCCATCACGCCGACCAGGCGTTCCCCCCGCCGAAACAGCGCGACCATACGCTTCTCGTCGAACGAACCCTCGACGACTCTCACCTCGTCGTAGCCGCGCAACCAGCCGTGGACCTGCAGTTTGAGCTCGTACTGGTCGGTCCAGAAGTACGGCACCGATGCGAACGCGGCCGGTTCGCCGTCGAGGAGCCTGCGGGCGACGTGCATGCCCTGCTCTGTGGCGTTGGTGCGGTGCTCGACCCGCATGAACTCGTCGAAGACCGGGTTGTTCCAGCGCGCGGCGTCGCCGGCGGCGAAGATGCCGGGCGCCGCAGACAGGTCGGGTGCGCATTCGATGCCATCCCCGAGCGGGATGCCACTTCCGCGCAGCCAGTCCAAATCCGGTGCCGCGCCGATCGCGACGAAGACGACATCGGCGTCCAGTCGCGTCCCGTCGGCCAGTTCGACACCGGTGACGACACCCCCGGTATCGAGAAGCGACATCACGGCAGACTCCGGTCCCATCCGCAGCGCCACTCCGTGGGCGCGGTGCAGTTCGGCGACCTGGCCGCCGACATCCGCGCCGAGGCTCCGCTCGAGTGGGGTGGGCGCGGCGCTGACGAGTGTCACGTCCACGCCGAGGCCGACGGCGGTGGCAGCGACCTCCGTGCCGAGGAACCCGCCGCCGACGACGACGAGCCGTCGGCCGGGCTGCAGTTCGGCCCGTAACGCGAGCGCATCGTCGACGGTGCGCAAGGTGTGGACGCCCCGCAGCTGGCCCGTTCCCGGAAGGATGCGAGGCTGAACGCCGGTGGCGAGCACGAGTCTGTCGAAAGCAAGGTCCGTGCCGTCAGAAAAAGCCACACGGTGCCCCGCGACGTCCAGCCCGGTCGCTCGCAGACCGGTGCGGATGCCGACGCCGAGGTCCGCGAGCTCGTCCTGCGTCTTCAACAACAGCCGTTCGGGCTCCCATTCGCCCGACAGCAGGTGCTTGGACAGCGGCGGCCGGTCGTACGGCGCGTGCGTTTCGGCGTCGACGAGGGTGATGTCGCGGTCGTATCCGTTCCGGCGTAAAGCGGCCGCGGTCGTCAGGCCGGCGGCCGACGCGCCGACGAGAACGATGCTTGCGGGTGTTGCTGTCATTCGTCCTCGCGCAGGCGGAGTGCGGCGGACGGGCAGCTGAGAACGGCGTCGCGCACGGCCTCGTAGTCTTCGGCGTCGGGGTTCGGGTTCAGCAGGATGACCTTGCCGACTTCGTCATCCTGGTCGAAGACGGCCGGGGCGATATTCACGCAGACGCCTGCAGCGACACAGACCTCAGTATCGGCAATGACCTTCATCGGGACCTCTTTTTCCGGCCGCGGAAATCGCGCACCTGATTCAATTCTGCCAGCCTCCGATGCGTGGCGCGACGCGACTGCGGGATTGCGGGACCTCGTCAGGCGGAGGTGTGCTCCAGCATCCGGTGCATGATGTGAAGTCCGACGAGTCCGGACGAGGGGGAGTCGAAAGCCGCGGGCACCGTCGCGAGGATGCGGAACCCGAGCGACTGCCAGAGCGCGATCGCGCCCGCGTTGGTTTCGACGACGGCGTTGAATTGCATCGCCTGGTAGCCGTCGCTGGCGGCCTGGTCGAGTACATGCACGGCCAGCGCACGTCCGATCCCGCGGCCGACCGCCGTCGGCGCCACCATGAAACCGGCGTTCGCGACGTGCGAGCCCGCGGCGGGCTGGTTCGGATGCAGCTCCGCCGTGCCCAGGACCGTCCCGTCCTCGTCCACCGCCACGAACACGCGCCCGCCCGGCTTGGTCATCCACCAGGCTCGGGCGTTCTCCTCCGAGGTGTCAGCAGGCCAGCAGTACGTCTCACCGGCGGCGACGATCTCGCGGAGGAACGGCCAGATGCCGTCCCAGTCGTCGTCGTGGGCATCCCGAATTCGCATGCCCTCACGCTACCGGCAACGGAGGCGGTGATAGCGTCGGAATCTCGCGCCATCACGGAGGAGACGGATGCCACAGCAACACACCGCGGGACGCTGGGTCCGGATCATCCTCATCGGTCTCGCCGCGGGGTTCCTGTCCGGCCTCTTCGGAGTCGGCGGCGGCATCCTCATCGTCCCCGCGCTGATGCTCCTCGTTTCGTTCGACCCGCGGATCGCAGCGGGAACGTCGCTCGCGGCGATCGTGCCGATGTCGATGGTCGGCGTGATCAGTTATGCGGCCGGAGGGTACGTCGACTGGGCGGCCGCGGCGTTGCTCGCCGTCGGCGCCATCGTCGGTGCGCAGGTCGGCAGTCACCTGCTCAGCCGGCTGCCGCGGCGGGCGCTGCGGTGGGGGTTCATCGCCTTTCTCCTCGTGGTGATCGTCAGTCTGTTCCTGGTGATCCCGTCGCGGGAGGCGTCGATCGAGTTCACGGTCGGTTCGGTGATCGGCCTCGTGGTGCTCGGGCTGGTCACCGGTGTGCTGTCCGGTCTGCTCGGGATCGGGGGAGGAGCGGTGGTCGTCCCGATGCTCATCGTTCTGTTCGGTGCGAGTGACCTCGTCGCCAAGGGCACGAGTCTCCTGATGATGATCCCGACCGCCCTGTCGGGCACGATCGGCAACGTTCTGCGGAAGAACGTGGACCTGCCGGCGGCGGCGGTCCTCGGCGTCTCGGCGTGCACGACGACGGCGCTCGGCGCGATCCTGGCGGCTTCCATCACCCCTCAGCTCGCCAACCTGCTCTTCGCCGGCTTCCTCGCCGTCGTCGCCGCACAGTTGATCGTCAAAGCGATCCGGTCACCCTCGTCCTGACGTCCAGGCTGTCGCGCTACCCCTACCTTCCGTGTAATTCGCGTCGATAGCCTGTCGGAAGAGCCGCCCGCCGGTGCGCGGCCGCAACCTCAGGAAGGAAGCACATGGCATCCCTGGATGAACTGATGAGCCAGATCCCGATCCACGACGTCGCCGCGAAACTCGGAGTCGACGAGGAGACCGCCCGCGCGGCGGTCGAGCAGGCGCTTCCCGCCCTGGTCGGTGGGCTCGAAGCCAACGCGAAGGACCCGAGTGGGGCGGCATCGATCGAGAAGGCGGTGGCGAAGCACTCCCCGGCGCTCGTCGACGGTGGTGTGAACCTCGACGAGGTCGACACGAACGACGGCGAGAAGATCGTGTCGCACATCTTCGGCCCGAACAAGGAGCAGGTCGTGCAGACCCTCAGCGCCCAGCCGGCCGGGTTCAGCGCCGGCGGTATCGTCGGCAAGCTCCTGCCGATCCTTGCCCCCATCGTGCTCAGCTACCTGGCCAAGAAGTTCCAGGAACGCAAGCAGACCACCGAGACGGTGCAGCCGACCGAACCGATGCAGCCGAAACAGCCGAAGAAGGAGGCCGAAGGGGGATTGGGCGGTGTTCTCGGCGATCTCCTCGGCGGCGCCTCGTCAGGCTCGTCGTCAGGTTCCACCGGCGGCATCGGCGACATCCTCGGTGATCTCCTCGGCGGCGGTGGCGGCGGCGGTTCGAAAGGCGGCGGGATCGGTGATCTCCTCGGCGGTCTCCTCGGAGGAGGCCGCAAGTAGGCAGCGCGTCCCGGCGTCCGCAAGGGCGCCGGGTAGGCTGATCTGCGTGTCAGTGAACCCCGAACTCCAGGGCCGCGTCTTCCCGCCGGCCCCGCCCTACCTGGTCGGTCGAGAGAAGGTGCGCGAGTTCGCCCGCGCCGTCTTCGCCACCTCCCCGATTTCGCTCGACCCGGATGCCGCGGCTGCGGCCGGTCACGCCGACATCGTCGCGCCCCCCACCTTTCCGGTCGTGATCCAGGAGCACACGCTCGCCCAGCTGCTCAGCGAGTCCGACGCGGGGATCGACTTTTCCCGGGTCGTGCACGGCGACCAGCGGTTCACCTACTCGCGGCCGATCGTCGCGGGTGATGAACTCACCGCGACCCTGACCGTCACGAGCGTGAAGACCCTCGGCCCGCACGCCATGGTCACCGCCTCCTCCGAGATGCTCGACGCCTCCGGGGCCCACGTCGTCACGGCCATCTCCACCCTCGTCGTCCGGGGTGGCGAATGAACGCGCCGCGGCTCGACGCGCTGGCCGTCGGCGACGTCGTCGCCGAGCGTGAGTTCCCCCTGACGCGCGATTCCCTCGTGCGGTACGCCGGAGCATCCGGTGACTTCAACCCGATCCACTATCGCGACGACGTCGCGGCATCCGTCGGCCTGCCCGGTGTGCTCGCGCACGGCATGCTGACGATGGGCTTCGCCGTGCAGCCGGTGGTCGACTGGGCAGGCGATCCGGCGCGGATCGTCGACTACCAGGTCAAGTTCACCCGCCCTGTCGTCGTCGACCCCGGCACGGGAGCGACCGTCACGGTCGTCGCGAAGGTCGGCGCGCTCACCGACACCTCCGCCCGGGTCGACCTCACGGTGACCTTCGACGGGGCGACGGTGCTGGGCAAGGCCCAGGTCGTCGTAAAGCTCGGTTAGGCGATGACGACGCTTCTCTCGGATCTCACCACCCTGCGCGTCGGCGGGCCGGCGGAACGCCTGGTGCCCGCGACGACGCGGGAGGCGCTCGTCGCTACCGTGCTCGACGACTGGGCTCACGGCGATGAGCCGCTGATCCTCGGGGGCGGATCCAACACCCTGGCCGCCGATGACGGGTTCGACGGCACCGTGGTGCAGGTCGCGACCCGCGGCATCGAACGGCTCGACGCGGAACCGGGCCGGGTGCGTCTGCGCGTCGAGGCCGGGGAGTCGTGGGATGGCCTGGTGGCGTTCGCTGTGGAGAACGGGTGGAGCGGGATCGAGGCGCTCAGCGGCATCCCCGGGTCGAGCGGTGCGGCCCCGATTCAGAACATCGGCGCCTACGGGCAGGAGCTCGAGAGCGTCCTCGTCTCGGTCGACCTGCTCGACCGCGATCTTCTCGAGGTCGTCCGGGTTCCCGCCGCCGAGCTCGAGCTCGGCTACCGCACCTCGGTGCTCAAGCGGCACGGCGGGTCGGTTCCCGAGCGGGATGGCGTCGTGGTTTCACTCGAACTCGATCTCGCCGACGATGCCGGGCTCAGCGAGCCGATTGCTTACGCCCAGCTCGCCGGCGCCCTGGGCGTCGACGTCGGCGCGCGGTTGCCGATCGCCGACGTCCGCCGTACTGTGCTCGGGCTGCGGTCGTCGAAGGGCATGGTGCTCGACGCCGCCGACCCCGACACGTTCAGCGCCGGCTCGTTCTTCACGAACCCGATCGTCTCCGAATCGTTCGCCCGGAGCCTGCCGGCGGATGCGCCGCGCTGGCCGATCGACGAGAGCTCCGACGCCAGCGTCGTCATTCCTCTGGGGGAATGGGACGGCTCGCTGCCGCCGCCGTTCCCCGCGCCGTCGTTCGAACATGGTGCCCGGGTGAAGCTCAGCGCCGCGTGGCTGATCGAGCGGGCCGGCATCCGTCGCGGATTCCGGCTGCCCGGGTCCCGTGCGGGCGTGTCGACGAAGCACACTCTCGCGCTCACCAACACGGGTGGAGCGACCGCCGACGAGATCGCCGCGCTGGCGCGCTTCGTGCAGGCGCGGGTCGCCGCCGAGTTCGGCGTCGTGCTGCAGCCGGAACCGGTCTTCGTCGGCATCTCGCTGTAGCCGTCGCGCACGCGCGGGTGTTTCTGCCCTGCGCGGGTGAAATTTCACCCGCGCACCGCCGGCTCACCCGCGCAACCGCGGTGGGGTTCAGCCGAACAGCTTCTGCAGCCGCTGCACGCCCTCGAGGAGCGGCTCGTCGCCGAGCGCGTAGCTGAAGCGCAGGTAGCCGGAGGGACCGAACGCCTCCCCGGGCACCGTGGCGACCTCGGCCTGGTCGAGAATCAGGTCGGCGAGCTCGAGCGACGTCGTCGGCGTCACGCCGCCCCATTCCCGGCCGAGCAGCGCCGAAACATCCGGGTAGACATAGAACGCGCCCTCGGGCGTCGGCGTCCGGAAGCCTTCGATCTTGTTGAGCTCCGAGACGATGAGGCCGCGGCGGCGGTCGAACGCCTCGCGCATGGCCGCAACGTCGTCCTGGGGCCCGGTCAGGGCGGCGACCGCCGCCCGCTGCGCGATGTTGTTCACGTTTCCGGACAGGTGTGACTGCAGGTTCGCGAGTGCCTTGATGACGGATGCCGGTCCGACGGTCCAGCCGACTCTCCAGCCGGTCATCGCGTAGGTTTTCGCGACACCGTTCACGAGAAGGGTCTGCTCGGCGAGCTCGGGGACCGCTTCGACGATCGAGGTCGATCGCACTTGCCCTGAGCTTGCGCCGTCCTGAGCTTGTCGAAGGGTCGAAGGGTACGTCAGGTTCTGGTAGATCTCGTCGGAGATCACCCAGAGGTTGTTCTCGAGCGCCCAGCGGCCGATCGCGGCGGTCTCCTCGGGGGAGTAGACGGCGCCGGTCGGGTTCGACGGAGACACGAAGAGCAGCACTTTCGTGCGGTCGGTACGAGCCGCTTCGAGCTGCTCGACGGTGACCTTGTAGTCCTGTGAGGCATCCGCAAACACGTCGACGGCGACGCCGTCGGCCAGCGCGATGACCTCGGGGTAGGTGGTCCAGTACGGGGTGGGGACGATCACTTCGTCGCCCGGGTTCAGGAGCACCTGGAACGCTTCGTACACGGACTGCTTGCCCCCGTTGGTCACGAGCACCTGGCTGGCGGATGCCGCGAGGCCGGAGTCCCGCAGCGTCTTCGCGGCAATCGCCTCGCGGAGGTCGGGGAGCCCTGCGGCCGGCGTGTAGCGGTGGTTCTTCGTCTCGCGTGCGGCGGCGATCGCGGCCTCGACGATGTGCGCGGGGGTGGCGAAATCCGGCTCGCCGGCGGCGTAACTGATCACCGGGCGGCCCTGTGCCTGCAGTTCTTTCGCCTTGGCATCCACCTTCAGCGTGGCTGATTCGGCGATGGCGGAAATCTTCGTGGAAAGTCTCGGTGTTGTGCTCACCCTAGAAGGGTAGCGCTTGCCGCGCGCCCGCGGCCGTAGCGGCACAAGGCGGCGAACCTGGGGGGTGCCCACTGTCCGCCGCCCCGTCACGCGTTCGGACTGAAGCGACCGTCAGGACCGGGCGTTCTGCTCCGCCAGGTACGCGTCGGGCCCCTTCTCGGCGGCGGCCGGGTCCATCCAGACGAACTCGAGAATGTTCCCGTCCGGGTCTTCGAGGTCACGCGAGTACATGAAGCCGTAGTCCTGCGCCGTGCGCGGTTCGGTGCCTCCGGCCGCGATTCCGGTGTCCATGATCGCGTCGACGGCCTCGCGGCTGTCTTTACTGAAAGCCGTCATCGCCTGTGCGTGTGTTCTCGGGTCGACGATCGGCTTGTCGGTGAACGTCGCCAGGAACTCGCGCGTCAGGAGCATCAGGAAGATGTTCTTGTCGACGACGATGCAGGTTGCGTTCTCATCGGTGAAGTTTTCGTTGACCTCCCAGCCGAGTGCCGTGTAGAACGCTTTGGTGCGCTCCAGGTCCGTGATGGGGAGGTTGACGAAGATGTCGGTCATGGAGGTCTCCTTGAACGATTGTCGGCGGTGACGGTCACCGTCTCGAAAGATGCTCGTTCTCTCCAGGGAGATCGTCAAGGGGCCCCGCGAGTTGCTGGGTTTGAGGGGTCGTGCCCGGCGGGAACCCCTGCAAACCCAGCAACTCGCGAACGGATGCCTACGCCAGGTCGACGAGGAAGCGCGAGTACGCACCCACGGTGAGGAACGTCGGGAACTCGTCCCGCAGCGCCACGTCGCGGAAGACATCCGCGGCGTCGTCGAACCGGTCGCCGTTGAACCGCTCGACGCTGCCGAGCAGCTCCACCAGGATCGCCTCAACCCGGTCGCGGGTGATCGGGGTGCCGTCGTCGGTGCGGACGTCCTGGTGGATCCACTGCCAGATCTGCGACCGGCTGATCTCCGCCGTCGCGGCGTCCTCCATCAGGTTGTCGATCGCCGCAGCCCCGACACCCCGCAGCCAGGACTCGAGGTACCGAACGCCGATCGACACGTTGTCGCGGAGCCCGGCATCCGTCACGGCCCGGCCGATGTGCACGTCGAGCAGTTGCGCGGCGGTCACCTCGACGTCGTCGCGCTGGCGGTCGACCTGGTTGGGCCGGGCGCCGAGGATCGCGTCGAATTCGCTGCGGGCGGTGTCGATGAGGTCGGGGTGCGCCACCCAGGTGCCGTCGAACCCGTCGCCGGCCTCACGCTTCTTGTCGGCGGAGACCTTCTCGATCGCGCGGGCGGTCACGTCCGGGTCGCGACGATTGGGGATGAACGCGCTCATGCCGCCGATGGCGTGGGCGCCCCGCTTGTGGCAGGTCTTCACGAGCAGCTCGGTGTACGCCCGCATGAACGGCACGGTCATGGTGACCTCGCTGCGGTCGGGCAGGACGAACCGGGCGCCGCGGCCCCGGTAGTTCTTGATGATGGAGAAGATGTAGTCCCAGCGGCCGGCGTTCAGTCCGGCGCAGTGGTCGCGCAGTTCGTAAAGGATCTCCTCCATCTCGAACGCCGCCGGGAGCGTCTCGATGAGCACGGTGGCGCGGATCGTCCCGTGGGGGATGCCGATGCGCTGTTCCGAGAACGAGAACACGTCATCCCAGAGCCGGGCTTCCTCGCTCGATTCGAGTTTGGCAAGGTAGAAGTACGGCCCACGGCCCGAGTCAATCAGCGCCTGTGCGTTGGAGAAGAAGTACAGGCCGAAGTCGACGAGGCTTCCGGATGCCGCCATCTCGGAACCTGCAGAATCGACGAACTTCAGGTGCTTCTCGACGAGGTGCCAGCCGCGCGGCCTCATGACGATCGTCGGCATCTCCCCCGTCGTGAGGGTGTACTCCTTGCCCTCCGGGCTGGTGAAGTCGATCTGGCGGCGGATCGCGTCGAACAGCGAGATCTGACCGCCGATCACGTTCGTCCAGGTGGGGCTCGTCGCGTCTTCCTGGTCGGCGAGCCACACCTTCGCGCCTGAGTTGAGGGCGTTGACGGTCATCTTGCGGTCGGTGGGTCCGGTGATCTCGACCCGGCGGTCTTCGAGGCCGGGGCCCGCCCCGGCGACCCGCCAGGAGGCATCCGCCCGGATCGACGCGGTGTCGTCGCGGAACTTCGGGTCGCGGCCGTTGCCGATCTCGAAGCGACGGCGCATCCGGTCGGCGAGCCGGTCGTGGCGGGGGCCGGCGAAACGCTGGTGCAGCTCGGCGAGGAACGTCAGCGCTTCGGGCGTGAGGATCTCGTCGAATCGGTCGTGCATGCGTCCGACGACCTCGATGCGCGGGCCGGCGTGCTGCTGGGTCTTGATGGGGGAGGTGGTCGGTGCCGAGGTGTGCTCGGCGAGCAGTGTGTTCATGATGGGATTCCTTTGAGTGCTGGTCTAGTGGAACTGGTCTTCTTCGGTCGAACCTACGAGCGCGAGGGTGGCGCTCCCGGGGTTCAGGGCCGTGGCGATCCGGTCGAAGTAGCCGGTGCCCACTTCGCGCTGGTGCCTGGTCGCGGTGTAGCCGTCCGCCTCTGACGCGAATTCGGCCTCCTGCAATTCGACGTATGCGCTCATGGCGCGGTTCTTGTAGTCCTGGGCGAGCGTGAACATGGAGTGGTTCAGCGCGTGGAAGCCGGCCAGCGTGATGAACTGGAAGGCGTAGCCCATGGCGGCGAGTTCCTTCTGGAACGTCGCGATCTGCGCGTCGTCGAGGTGGGATTTCCAGTTGAACGACGGTGAGCAGTTGTAGGCGAGTTTCTTGCCGGGGAAGTCCTGGTGGATGCGCTCCGCGAAACGGCGGGCGAGTTCGAGGTCCGGCTCGGCCGACTCGACCCAGAGCAGGTCGGCGTATTCGGCGTAGGCGAGGCCCCGGGAGATGACCGTGTCGATCCCGTTGCGGACCTCGTAGAACCCCTCAGCGGTGCGGGTGCCGGTGAGGAACGGGCGGTCACGCTCGTCGACGTCGCTGGTGAGCAGCGTCGCCGCGAGGGCGTCGGTGCGGGCGATGAGAACGCTCGGCACCCCGGCGACGTCGGCTGCGAGGCGGGCGGCGTTGAGGGTGCGGATGTGCTGGCTGGTCGGAATGAGAACCTTGCCGCCCATGTGCCCGCATTTCTTCTCACTGGCGAGCTGGTCCTCCCAGTGCACGCCTGCCGCCCCGGCCTGGATCATGGATGCCATCAGCTCGTAGGCGTTGAGCGGGCCGCCGAAGCCGGCCTCGGCGTCGGCGACGATCGGGGCGAGCCAGTCGGTGCTCGTTGAGCCGGTCTCGGCGAACTCGATCTGGTCGGCGCGGAGCAGCGCGTTGTTGATCCGGCGGACAACGGATGGCACGGAGTTGGCCGGGTACAGGGACTGGTCCGGGTAGGTCTGGCCGGAGAGGTTGGCGTCGGCGGCGACCTGCCAGCCCGAGAGGTAGATGGCCTTGAGGCCTGCGCGGACCTGCTGCACCGCCTGGTTGCCGGTGAGGGCGCCGAGGGCCGGCACCCACTCCTCGGAGTGGATCAGGTTCCAGAGGTTCTCGGAACCACGGCGGGCGAGCGTCGAGTCCTCGCGAACACTCCCGCGGAGAGCGACGACCTCGGCGGCGGTGTAGTCGCGACGGACGCCTTCCCAGCGGGGGTTCGCATCCCACTCGAGCTGCAGCTCTGCTGCGGTCTGGGTCTGGTCACCGGGGCGGGTGTTCTGAGTGCTCATCGTTGTGCTCCTTCTGGTTGCGTGAAACCGAGTCTGTGGGCTCCGCAAGCACTCCCGACCGAATTCATTGGCAGAAGAAGCCGGGTTCTTCTGTTTGGTGAAAAGAGTGCCGAATGCGACGATTGCACCATGACCAGCACCGCAGCTGACCCTGGGTCCCTCGATCTCGCCGAGCCGGACGAGCACGTCGTCGACGCGCTGACGCTCGGCCGTCGCATCCGCCAGCTGCGCGTCTCACGCGGAATGACGCTCGAACAGCTCGGTGCCGCGATCGACCGGGCGCCGTCGCAGGTCTCCACGATCGAGAACGGCAAGCGCGAACCGCGACTGTCGATGCTCCGCCAGATCGCCGTCGCCCTCGGCACAACAACCGACGATCTTCTGAGCGCTGAGGCACCGTCCGAACGAGCCGCTCTGGAGATCGCCGTGGAACGGGCGCAGCGCGGTCCGGTGTTCTCAGCCCTCGGCATCCGTCCGGTACGGGTGTCAAAGGGGCACAGCGACGAGACCCTCCGCGCGCTTCTCGCCTTGCACTCGGAGGTCGAGCGCCTGCACCGTGAGCGGGCGGCCACCCCGGAGGAGGCCCGCCGCGCGAACGCTCAGCTCCGCGCCACCATGCGGGCGAAGGACAACTACTTTCCGGAACTTGAGGAGGAGGCGACCAGGCTCCTCGCCGCGGTGGGGCACACCGGGGGCCCGGTGTCTCAGCAGCTCGTCGGCGACATGGCCAACCACCTGGGCTTCACCCTGCACTACGTCGGTGACCTGCCGCACTCGACGCGGTCGGTGACCGACTCCAGGAACGGTCGCATCTATCTGCCGACCCAGCAGTCGGCATCCCGCGACTCGCGCTCGCCGGTGGTGCAGGCGTTCGCCAGCCACGTGCTCGGTCACCAGGAACCCACCAACTACGCCGACTTCCTGCGCCAGCGGGTGGAGACCAACTACCTGACCGCCGCCATCCTGCTTCCGGAGGCCGGGGCTGTGCGGTTCCTCACCGAAGCGAAGAACTTCCGCCGCATCTCGATGGAGGATCTCCGTGACGCCTTTGCGGTGTCGTACGAGACCGCCGCGCACCGATTCTGCAACCTGGCCACCGCGCGGCTCGGCATTCCCGTGCACTTCACGAAGGTGCACGAGTCGGGCACGATCGTGAAGGCATACTCCAACGACGGCGTGAAGCACCCGACGGATGCCCTCGGCGCGGTCGAGGGGACGACGGTCTGCCGCAAATGGACGGCCTTCACCGTGTTCGCGGCCGAGGACCGGTTCAGTCCCTGGTACCAGTACACCGACAACCCGAACGGCACGTACTGGTGCACGTCGAGGATCGAGAAGGCGAAGGAGGGTGACTATTCGGTGACGGTCGGCGTGCCGTTCGAGCACGTCAAATGGTTCCGGGGGCGCGAGACGGCGAACCGTTCGTTGTCGACCTGCCCGGATGAGGGATGCTGCAAGAGCGCCCCGAGCGCCCTCTCCGAGAAGTGGGCCCGCCACTCCTGGCCGGCGGCGAGGACGCCGACGAGCCTGCTCGCCGCTCTCCCGACCGGAACGTTCCCCGGTGTGGACGAGGTCGAGGTGTATTCGTTCCTCGAGGCGCACGAGCCGCGCTGAGCGAACCCAGGCGGCCTCAGGTCGGGCGGCCGTACGTTTCGAGCAGCCTCAGCCAGATCTCGTTCATCGTCGGGTATGCGGGGACGGCGTGCCACAGCCGGTCGATCGGCACCTCGCCGACAACGGCGACGGTTGCTCCCTGCAGGAGTTCGCTGACGTCGGGGCCGACGAAAGTCACACCGAGCACGACCTTGCGCTTTTCATCCACGACCATGCGCGCTGTTCCCCGGTATCCGTCTGCGTGGACACTGGCGCCGGCGATGTGGCCGATCTTGTAGTCGACGGAGCGGACGTCGTAACCGGCGGCGCGTGCCGCTTTGTCGGTGAGCCCGACGGACGCGACCTCGGGTTCGGTGAAGGTCACCTGTGGCACAGCTTCGTGGTCGGCGGTGGCGACGTGAGCACCCCACGGGCCGTCCGAGACGGGCTCGCCGGCGGCGCGGGCGGCGATGACATCACCGGCTGCCCGCGCCTGGTACTTGCCCTGGTGGGTGAGAAGGGCGCGGTGGGTGACGTCGCCTGCCGCGTAGAGCCAGTCGAATCCGCGGACGAGCAGAGTGTCGTCCGTGTTCATCCACTCGCCAGGGGTCAGCCCGATCGAGTCGAGCCCGATGTCGTCGGTGCGTGGTGTTCGCCCGGTCGCCACGAGTACCTCCTCGGCGGTGATCGACTGTCCGTCGGTCTCCACCGTCACGCCGGCATCCGAGCGGGTCACCTTCGTCGTTTTCGTGTCGAGCAGCACGGTCGCCCCCTGCTTGCGCAGTGCTTTCACAATGAGCTCGCCGGCGAACGGTTCCATGTTTCCGAGAAAACCGCTCCGTGAGATGACCGTGACCGCCGTGCCGAATCCCGCGAACGCAGTCGCCATTTCCGCGGCGACCACGCCACCGCCGAGAATGACGAGGCTGGCAGGAACGGTCTGTGTGCTCGTCGCCTCCCTGCTCGTCCACGGCGCCGCAGCGCGGAGCCCGTCGATGTTAGGGATGGTCGCGCGCGATCCGGTGGCGACGGCCACGGCATGCCTCGCCGTGAGTACGGTGGTGGTGCCGTCTGGGGCGGTCACGGTGACCTGTTTGGCCGCGGTGATCCGGCCGTGACCGCGGACGAGGTCGATGCCGGCGCCGTCCATCCATTTCACCTGGCCGTCGTCTGACCAGTTCGAGGTGAACGAGTCGCGGCGCGCGAGGACGGCAGCCACATCGAGGGTGCCGGTCACGGCCTCCGCGGCGCCTGGCACGCTCTGGGCTGCCCGGAGGGCCTGGGCGGAGCGGAGCAGCGCTTTGGATGGCATGCATGCCCAGTAGGAGCATTCTCCGCCGACGAGTTCGTTCTCGACGATCACAGCGGTCAGTCCGCCCTGCACGGCTCGCTCGGCGAGGTTCTCGCCGGTGGCGCCCGCGCCCAGAATGATGAGGTCGTATTCGGTGGTGGGCACGGTGCCGCCTTCCGTTTGTGGGATACGTTCCTCGGGTCTATCACGTCTGGGCCTCAACGGGCTGGCTTTGCGGTGCTCCGATCGTCGCGTACACTTATCGAGGTAGTTGAAATCTGCCAAGCTTTTTTGCGCCAATTTTCTTCTTTCCTCCCCGGAATTTCGATGAGCCAGCGAGAAGAAGTGCGTCAGATTTCAGTGTCCTGACCGGGAGAAACCCCGGTCCTAGGGCGGTGGCTCAATTGGTAGAGCAGCGGTCTCCAAAACCGCAGGTTGCAGGTTCGAGTCCTGTCCGCCCTGCGCGTCGGTAGGAAATTCTCAATGAAGTACCGACACACGAAAGGTGTAACCAGGTGGCCCGAAAAGTGATCGACGAACCGAACGAGGAGATCGTCGCAGCAGCAAAGAAGGATCGCGCGGCAAAGCGCGGACCCTTTGCCGGGATCATCCTGTTCCTGAAGCAGGTCATTGCTGAGCTCAAGAAGGTCGTCACTCCGACTCGAAAAGAGCTGTTCAGCTACACCGGCGTCGTTCTCGTGTTCGTTGTGATCATGATGGCCCTGGTGTACGGCCTCGACCAGTTGTTCGGCTGGCTCGTCGTCTTCGTCTTCGGGACGCCCGCCGCCTGACGGTGATGGCGGCATCCGATCGAAAGATCGACAACGCGAACGGTGGCCTCACGGGCCACACCACAAGCAAAAGGAATGAGATTTAGGTGTCTGAGAGAAATCTGGACGACGTCGACTGGGCAACTGCCGCAGAGCAGTCCAGCGAGGACGACGAAGCACAGGAAGGCAACGTGCTGGCCGCCGAGCAACACTCGGTCGAGCCCGCTGAGCACCAGGCCCTGCACGTCGAAGATTCGAATGACGTCGTAGACCTGGACGCCGTACTCGACGCCCTCGCCGAGGCGAACGATCCCGAAGCTGACGCCGTTGTCGACGACGCACTCGAGATCGACCAGGCCGATGAGGTCGAGGCTGCTGCAGAGGCCATCGAAGACGAAGAAGAGATCGACGGGGACGAGGACGCCGAGCCGTCCGACATCGACCCGTACGACGCCTTCCGCGCCGAGCTGCGCACCCTGCCGGGCAAGTGGTTCGTCATTCACTCCTACGCCGGGTTCGAGCGCAAGGTCAAGGCCAACATCGAGCAGCGCAAGGGCTCGCTCGACGTCGCCGACTTCATCTACCAGGTCGAAGTTCCGATGGAAGATGTCGTCGAGATCAAGAACGGCCAGCGCAAGATGGTCACCCGCGTGCGGATCCCCGGCTACGTTCTCGTGCGCATGGACCTCAACGAGGATTCCTGGTCGGTCGTTCGCCACACCCCCGGTGTCACCGGGTTCGTGGGTAACGCCCACAACCCGACCCCGCTTCGCGCCGAAGAGGCCTTCAACATGCTGAAGAGCCTCGTCGAGGTCAAGGACACTGCTCCGGCAAAGTCCGGCGCAGGCAAGGGCGGCCAGACGGCTCGTTCGATCCCCGCCGAGGTCGACTTCGAGATCGGCGAGACGATCACGATCAAGGAAGGCTCGTTCGCGGGCCTCCCCGGCTCGATCAGCGAGATCAAGCCGGAGAGCGGCAAGCTCACCGTCCTCGTCTCCCTGTTCGAGCGCGAGACCCCGGTCGAGCTCAGCTTCGACCAGGTCACCAAGCTTTAGATTTCCCATCCCACCGCGGCCCAACCGGGTCGGCGGGAGAGCATCCGTCATTCGGCGGGAGTTCGAAACCCAATAAGAAGGAAGAAACATGGCACCGAAGAAGAAGGTTACTGGTCTGATCAAACTTCAGATCAAGGCCGGCGCCGCCAACCCCGCCCCGCCCATCGGCCCGGCACTGGGTCAGCACGGCGTGAACATCATGGAATTCTGCAAGGCGTACAACGCCCAGACCGAAGCCCAGCGCGGAAACGTCATCCCGGTGGAGATCACCGTTTATGAGGACCGTTCGTTCACGTTCATCCTCAAGACCCCGCCGGCCGCTGAGCTCATCAAGAAGGCTGCAGGCGTTGCCAAGGGTTCAGGAACCCCCCACACCGTCAAGGTTGCAAAGCTCACCAAGGACCAGGTCCGCGAGATCGCGGAAGTCAAGATGGCCGACCTCAACGCGAACGACATCGAGGCTGCCTCGAAGATCATCGCCGGGACCGCCCGTTCCATGGGAATCACCACCGAGGCGTAAAGCCCTCGGGTGAACGGATGCTCCGCCTTGCGCGGCCGCACCCCTCACCGCCCCGGGTGATGCATCGCGTTCCTCGGTAACAAAATTTCAGTGGCAGCGCCGGCCAGGCGCAGATGACCACATTCTCGAATTGGAGAAATTCACATGGCACAGAAGTCAAAGGCCTACCGGGCCGCCGCCGAGAAAATCGGCACCGACAAGGTCTACACCGCACAGGAAGCCGTCTCTCTCGCAAAAGAGACCGGCTCCGCCAAGTTCGACTCCACCGTTGAGGTCGCCCTCAAGCTCGGCGTCGACCCCCGCAAGGCAGACCAGATGGTCCGCGGCACCGTGATTCTTCCTCACGGCACCGGTAAGACCGCCCGCGTCATCGTCTTCGCAACGGGCCCCGCAGCAGAAGCCGCACTCGCGGCCGGCGCTGACGAGGTCGGTGGCGACGAGCTCATCGAGAAGGTGGCCGCCGGCTACACCTCGTTCGACTCCGCCGTCTCGACCCCGGAGCTCATGGGCAAGGTCGGTCGTCTCGGTAAGGTCCTCGGACCCCGCGGCCTCATGCCGAACCCGAAGACGGGCACCGTGACGCCTGACGTCGCGAAGGCCGTCTCCGAGATCAAGGGTGGAAAGATCGAGTTCCGCGTCGACAAGCACTCCAACGTGCACTTCGTCGTCGGCAAGGCCTCCTTCGCTCCCGAGCAGCTGACCGAGAACATCCACTCGGCTCTTGAAGAGGTCAACCGCCTCAAGCCGTCCTCCTCGAAGGGCCGCTACATCCTCAAGGGCACCGTCTCGACCACGTTCGGTCCTGGCATCCCGATGGACATCAACTCCATCTAGTTCTCCCTTCTGAAACGAAAGGCCCCGCGGTTTTTGAACTGCGGGGCCTTTCGCGTTCGCCTGGTCATCCGTTCCGGTCGGAGTCACCCGGTGCGCCGGCTGACCGGGTCCGGAACGGGTGACCTCGGGCACGCGCGGCAACACCGATAAACTCGTCGACGTGACGGTAACTGTGCGACGAGCGACGACGACGGATGCCACGGGGCTGGCCGACCTGGCGGAGGTCACCTTCCCGCTGGCCTGCCCACCCGGCAGCGCGCCGGAGGCGATCGCCGACTACATCGCGACCCACCTCACCGCCGAGCGCTTCGGGGACTACCTCGCGGATGCCGGTCGCATCCTCACCGTGGCCGAGGACGACGCCGGGCTGTGCGGTTACACGATGCTTCTCACAGCGGATACCGCCGACGAGGATGTGGCTGCGGCTCTCGGCATCCGCCCCACGATCGAACTGAGCAAGGTGTACGTGCTTCCGGGCTCGCACGGGCTCGGTGTGGCCGCGCCGCTCATGCAGGCGACCCTCGATGCGGCCCGCAGCACCGGTGCGGCAGGGATCTGGCTCGGCGTGAACCAGCGAAACCCGCGCGCGTTGCGCTTCTACGAGAAGAGCGGGTTCTCGATCGTGGGGGAGAAGACCTTCAGCCTCGGCCCCGAACTGCACCACGACTTCGTCATGGAGCGGGCCCTGTAACTCAGCGGAGTGCCGAGCGCAGGCCAGCCGCCGCTCGCTCGCGCCGTTCGACAGGACACATCGAGTGTGGTGAACGCCCAACAGGAGAAACCGGGCAGTTTACCGAGTGACGTCCTGTTGAACGTCGCCTCTCACCTCACGTTCGTGCGGGCGAGGCTGGGTGGGACCCGGTTAGCGGCTCGGCACGGTGAGGACGATCTTGCCCCTGGTGTGGCCGGACTCGAGGGCGCGGTGCGCGGCCGAGACGTCCGCGAGGTCGAAGACCTGGTCAACGAATACCCGCACATCGCCGGACTCGAGCAGCCGGCTGATGGTCGACAGCGTGTCGCCGTCGGGAGCGACCTTGTAGGTGGTCGCCCGGACGCCGGCGGTGGCTGCCTCGTCGATAAACGTCGGCCAGCTGCCGGTCGGTGCGTTGACGATGAGTCCGCCGGGGTTCAGCACAGACAGGGAGCGGCTCCCGGTGTCGTCCTGCACGTTGCCGATGAGGTCGATGACGACGTCGATGTTCGTGGCCACATCCTCGAACCGGGTCGTGGTGTAGTCGACGACCTCGGCGGCCCCGAGTTTGCGGAGCCAGTCCTGGTTGCGACCGGAGCCCGTCGCGATCACATGGGCGCCGAAATAGCGGGCGAACTGGACGGCGAAGTGGCCCACGCCGCCGCTTCCCGCGTGGATCAGCATCCGCTGTCCCTGGTGCGCCTTCGCGACGTCGACGACCATGCCCCACGCGGTGAGCGCGGCGAGGGGCACGCCAGCTGCTTCGACGTGGGAGAGCGTGGAGGGTTTGCGCGCGACCGAGAGGCTCGACACGGCGATGTACTGGGCGTACGTGCCGGGGAGCCGGGGCACGCCGACCATGCCGTAGACCTCGGTGCCGGGCGACAGGGGGTGAGCCTCGTACGGCGCCTTCACGACGATGCCGCTGAAGTCGTTGCCGAGAACGGCCGGGTAGGTGAGGCCGGCGGCTGCGCCCTTGCCCGAACGGGTCTTCGCGTCGATGGGGTTGATGCCTGCGGCGATCACCTTGACCACGAACTCCGAGGTGAACGAGGCAGGCACCGGAACGGTATCGAGACGGAACGTGTCGGCATCCCCCGGCGCGTCGATTACCGCTGCGAGCATAGTCTCGGGCACCGTGAGGTCGTCGGCGGCGCCGTCAGGGAATGCGTTCGTCGTCATATCCCGAGTCTGCCACGCCATCCACACACCTTCACGCATGGGTTCCCCCTGTTGCCGTTACCATGGCCCCAGCTAACGCCAGCAATGAGTCGACCGTGTTACAGCGCGGTTCCGCGTCGCAAACAGATCTGGTTAGGGGATGTCGTACGGGTCGTCGTGAACGAGATACCGTGACGGCCGGGTCGTGCGCCGGTGCAGTTCGTCGATGAGGTTGTTGGCCAGGCCGACGAGCTTGCTGATCTCACGGTCGTCGCGATCGATCCAGCGGCAGCGAGGCTCGTCGTCGATCGGAACGAAGTTGGTGTGTTCCTCCCACACCACGAGGGTGCGCTCGGCGCCGAGAACGTACTGCTGCCACCAGATCTGCCGGAGGTAGTTGCGCGGAACCGATCGCCAGGGCTTCGTCGTCGTCTTGATCTCGGCAAGTACAAGGGCGCCGGATGCCGTCAGCGCGAGGCCGTCAGGGGTGGCGAGGTGCCGTCGCTCGATCTCGGCGTGGAACAGCGCAGATGACGGGGCGATCCCATGGGTCGCCGCCACCCAGCTGGCGATCTCCGGTTCACGAATGCGCCCGTGGTCGGTGTACCTGTTGCCCGAAAACCCGTTGCCGCCGCCGAGTTTCTCGGTCGCTACCGCGTCGATCGCCGCGGGGCCGGAGAGCCGGGCGACATCCGTTGCGGTGATCCCGCGGGACCGCGCGCGGAGCCAGGCCACCCGGTCCGTCGAGTCGGCGACGAGACGGTCGAGGTAGGTGGAAGGCACCCCTCCATTCTGCCTCGCCGGCGGCGACACGCCCGCCAGTCACTCGGCTCGGCGCGTTCTCGCGAGCGGATGCCGTCAGCACGGGAGAAGGAGATAGCCCCCGGATAAGGACCCGGTGGCCACGGCATCCTTATCCCGGGGCCATCTCCTTATGCGGTGTCGTCCTGCGACGCGGCGTCGATCCGGATCACAACGGGGAAATGCTCAGAGCGCCTGCGCCGCCGCCGTGAGCATCTGGTTGAGAGTGGGAACACCGACCGCACGGAACACCTCGGTGCCGGCGTCGTCGAGCACGACGACCGTGGGGGTCATCCGGATGCCGTCGTCGGCGGCCACCACGTTCTCACGTGCCACGTCGCGTTCGATCACCGTCGCCTGCGGAACCAGCCGGGCGGCATCCGCCAGCACGGAACGCGCCTGTGCGCACGGGGCGCAGAATGCGGAGGTGTAGAGGACGAGCTGCATACTCCAAGCCAACCACGCCCGGCGCAATCCCATTCCCCTCGGATCGCCGGATGGACCAGACTGGCGCCATGAGAATTGCAGTCACCGGAGGATCAGGCAAGCTCGGACGAACCGTCGTGAGCCAGTTGCGCGACACGGGGCACGAGGTGATCAACCTGGATGTGGCCGGCGAGCGGGGGCGAGGCTTCGTGCGCGTGGACCTCACCGATTACGGGCAGGTCATCGACGCCCTCCTCGGGGTCGACGACCAGCACGACGGCTTCGACGCC
This sequence comes from Mycetocola sp. 2940, assembly GCF_040548835.1. NCBI lineage: Bacteria > Bacillati > Actinomycetota > Actinomycetes > Micrococcales > Microbacteriaceae > Mycetocola > Mycetocola sp. 2940. Next base: position 45,931 of record NZ_JBEPSK010000014.1, on the reverse strand, counting down.
GTCGTGCACCTCGCCGCCATTCCCGCGCCCGGGATTACGAGCGACGTGGCGACGTTCTCGAACAACATGCAGGCCACCTACAACGTCTTCGCCGCAGCGATCCGCGCCGGCATCCGCAACGTCGTGTACGCGTCGAGCGAGACCGTGCTCGGGTTGCCGTTCGATGTGCCGCCGCCGTACATCCCTGTCGATGAGGAGTATCCGGCCCGACCCGAGAGCACGTACTCCCTCGTGAAGCACCTCGAGGAGCAGATGGCGATCGAACTCGTGCGGTGGCATCCGGACCTCAAGATCGTCGCTCTGCGCTTCTCGAACGTCATGGACCCGGAAGACTACGCAGACTTCCCCTCGTACGACGAGGATGCCCGGAACCGCAAGTGGAATCTGTGGGGGTACATCGACGCGAGGGACGGCGCCCAGGCCGTTCTGCGTGCGCTCGAACTGGAGAGCGTCGGCTTCGACCGGTTCATCATCGCCGCTGCAGACACGGTGTCGGACCGACCGAACGCCGAACTCCTTGCCGCGGTGTTCCCAGACGTGCCGGTGACCCGGGAGGTGGGTCCGAACGAGACGCTGCTCTCGATCGACAAGGCGCGCCGCATCCTGGACTATTCACCGAAGCACTCCTGGCGCGACTGACCCCCCCCCCCGCGAGTTGCTCCGGTAAACACAGCATTTCGCGAGTGTTGTAGCGCGAGGGGCAGATGTCAGGAAAGCCGCCCGGCTGTTCGCCATCCTCAACGCCTTCGTGGGGCGAAATCTGGACCCGGCCCGGACTCGACCGGCGCACCCGCAGCTTTCTCAGCATCGCGTCGCTCGTGACCGGCGGGCACGAGCATGAGCTGGCCATGCACGTTCGCGCGGCTGGATGCCGCCGGGTCCTGACCCTGGCTGCCTCGGCGCGGGATAAGGAAAAAGCCCTGAGATAAGGACGCCACAGCGGTGGCGTCCTTATCTGGTGCTGTTTTCCTTATGTCGGGCTGATGACCAGAACGGTGATCAGGATGCTGTGCGGGGGTCCAGCCAGCCGGTGACCCCCGCAAACGCAGCACCTCGCGGAGGTCAGAGGACCTTGACGCGCCCGTTCTTGAGATGCAGACGCCGCTGCGCCCTCCGGGCCACGGCCGAGTCGTGGGTCACCACGATCAGGGTCAGGCCGAGCTCGGCCCACATCGTCTCCAGCAGGTCCATGATCTCGTCGCGTGTGCTCTCGTCGAGGGCCCCGGTCGGTTCGTCAGCGAGGAGCACCGATGGGTTCTTGACGAGGGCGCGGGCGATGGCCACGCGCTGCTGCTGGCCGCCCGAGAGTTCGCTCGGCCGGTGGGACCGCCGCTCGGCGAGACCGACAGACTCAAGCGCTTCGGTTGCCCGCCGGGCGCGATCGTCGCCGGCGACCCCGAGCGGAACCAGGGCCATTTCGACGTTCTCCTGGGCGGTGAGCGTCGGCAGCAGGTTGAAACCCTGGAACACGATACCGACCTCCTGGGCGCGCACGCCGGTGAGTCTCCTGTCCGGGAGCGTGGCCAGGTCGTCCTTCCCGAGGACGACGCTGCCGGTCGTCGGCCGGTCGAGCGCTCCGAGCATCTGCAGCAGGGTCGATTTGCCCCCGCCGGTCGGACCCTGGATGGCCACCATTTCGCCATCCGGAATCTCGAGGCTGACAGAGTCGAGGGCGACGACGGTGCGTTTGCCCTGGCGGTACGTCTTGGTGACGTCGGTGAGTGTGTACATGGGTTGTCCTTTGCGTGAGCGAGGTGAGATCAGGAGAGCGAACGAAGCGCTTCGGCGGGGCGCAGCCGGGCGGCACGCCACCCGCCGAGCGCTCCGGCGAGGAGTCCGCCGAGGATAGCGATGCCTGCGGCCAGCCCGATCACCACGCCGGTGATCGGTGCGCTGAGAACGACGTAGGTCGTCTCGGCGAGTGCAGCACCAGCGCCTCCGAAGCCGGGCCCGCCCGGGCCGCCCGCACCGCCCTGCGTGGACTCGGACGCGCCGAGGGTGATGCCCGCCGCGTTGATGACGAGGATCGTCGCAAGCCCGACGACCACACCGACGGCGCCGCCGAGGAGCGCCTGCGGCAGATCTCTCTGCGCGATGTCGCACAGCAGGCGGAGAGATACCTCATAGGTTCTTCATAGGCGAATGGCGATACTGGGAAGGTGAGCTCATTCGTATCGTCTTCCCGACCCGCAGCATCCGTGCCCCTGAAGCGCGCCGACGGCAATCCCATCCGCGTGCTCGTGGTCGACGATGAGCGGAGCCTCACCGACCTGCTGAAGATGGCCCTCAAGTACGAGGGATGGGAGATCCGGACCGCGGCGACCGGCAGGCAGGCGCTCGACACCGCTCGCGAGTTCCGCCCAGACGCCGTCGTGCTCGACATCATGCTCCCCGACATCGACGGGATGAGTGTGCTCCATCGGTTGCGGGCGGAGGGCGACGACGTGCCCGTCCTCTTCCTCACCGCCAAGGACGCGCTCGACGACCGGATCGCCGGCCTGACCGCGGGGGGTGACGACTACGTCACCAAACCGTTCAGCCTCGAAGAGGTGGTCGCTCGCCTGCGCGGCCTGATCCGGCGCTCGACCCTCACCGGGGCAACCGACGGGCCGGTCATCTCGGTCGGCGACCTCAGCCTCAACGAAGACAGTCACGAAGTCTCACGGGCTGGTTCCCCCATCGAACTGACCGCGACCGAATACGAACTGCTGCGCTTTCTCATGCGCAACCCGCGCCGGGTGCTCTCGAAGTCCCAGATCCTCGACCGGGTCTGGAGTTACGAATTCGAGGGCAAGGCGAGCGTCGTCGAAATCTACATTTCGTACCTGCGCAAAAAGATCGACGCTGGGCGCTCGCCGATGATCCACACCGTGCGCGGCGCGGGATACCTCTTGAAGGCCGCCGAGGCGTCGGTGTGAGGCGGATGTCACGATGGACGCTGCGCAAACAGCTCGTCCTCGCCGTCGTGGCCCTGCTCGCCCTCGCCGCCGTGGTGATCGGAACAGCCAGTGTCCTCAGTGTCCAGGCGGTGCTGCTGGAGCGTGTCGACAACCAACTGACCGCCGCCACATCGCGGTCGTCCGGCGCAGCAGACGAACCGTCGCGCGGCTCGTTTCCGCAGCCTGACCGGCCTCCGGTCCCTGATTTCATCGGCGCCCCCGGGCAGTCCGCCGGCACGCTCGGGGCCATCATCGACGGCGGAGCGGTCCGCTACGCCGGGTACACCGACGAGGCCGGCACACTCCTTCCGCTGACCGAGGCGCAGGTCGAGGCCCTGCTCCCGCTCGAGATCGGCGCCGACCCGGTCACGATCGACCTGCCGGGCGACCTCGGCAGTTACCGGCTCGCCGCCGTGGAGACCCGGGGCGGCGCCCTCATCGTCGGGCTGCCCCTGGCCGACCTCCAGTTCACCGTCAGTCAACTGGTCATCGGGATCGCGGGCATCTCGCTCGTGGTGCTCGCCCTCGCCGGCGGTGCCGCCTACCTCATCGTCCGGCTCGCCCTGCGTCCGCTGGAGCGGGTCGCGAAGACGGCATCCGATGTGTCCGAACTGCCGCTCGACCGCGGTGAGGTGGCGCTCGCCGTGCGGGTCTCCGACGACGATGCCGACCCGCACACCGAGGTCGGCCAGGTCGGGGCATCGATCAACCGCATGCTCGGGCACGTCGCCGCCGCCCTCGGCGCGCGCCAGGCGTCGGAGAACAAGGTGCGGACTTTCGTGTCGGATGCCAGCCACGAACTTCGCACGCCGCTCTCATCGATTCGCGGATACGCCGAGCTGACCCGTCGATCGGGGGAGGAGCTCCCGGAGGACGCCACGTACGCCCTCGGGCGGATCGAGTCAGAGGCCGTGCGGATGACGGCGATCGTCGAGGACCTGCTCCTGCTCGCGCGGCTGGACGAAGGACGCGAGCTGGCGAAGGACCCGGTGGAACTCTCCGCCCTGCTCACCGCCGCGGTGAGCGACGCGCAGGCAGCGTCACCCGACCACGAATGGCAGCTCGACCTGCAGGACGCTCCGGTCATGGTCGAGGGCGATTCGCAACGGCTGATGCAGGTCGTCGCGAACCTGCTCGGCAACGCGCGGGTGCACACGCCGGCCGGCACGCGGGTGGTCGCGGGCCTGCGCGTGATCGACGGCCAGGCCCGGATCACGGTGACCGACAACGGCCCGGGCATCGATCCGGCTGTGCTCGATTCGGTATTCGAACGGTTCGTTCGGGGCGACGTGTCGCGCCAGCGCGCCTCGGGCGGAACCGGGCTTGGGCTTGCGATTGTCGCCGGAGTCGTGGACGCTCATGGGGGAACCGTGAGCGTGGAGTCCGGGCCCGGACGCACCGAGTTCCGCATCACGCTGCCACTCGTGACGGTCCCTTGAGGAATGCCGCGCCAGCGGCAGACCGAAGGGCAGGAGGAGATCCCCATGACTGAAACACCTCGCGCCGTCCTCTTCGACGTCGACGGGACCCTCGTCGACTCGAACTACCTTCACGTGGAGGCCTGGAGCCACGCCTTCGACGAGCTGGGCGTGTCCGTGGAGTCGTGGCGCGTGCACCGCGCGATCGGCCAGGACTCGGCGAAACTCCTCGACGCTCTGCTCGGCGATCGGGCAGACGAGCTGGGCGAACGCGCCAAGGAACTCCACTCGACCTTCTACAAAGCCCTTGCCTCCCGGCTGCGACCGCTCACCGGCGCACGGGAATTGTTGAGCGCGCTGAAACGGCAGGGTCGAACCGTCGTCCTGGCGACATCCGCGCCGGAGGACGAACTCGCACTCCTCACCGACGCCCTCGACGCCAACGACTCGATCGACGCCAGCACGAACGCCGACGATGTCGACGTGGCCAAACCCGACCCGTCGATCGTGAACGTCGCGCTCGACAAAGCCGGAGTCGGGCCGGACGACGCCGTCTTCGTGGGCGACACCGTCTGGGACTGCATCGCGGCGTCCCGCGCCGGGGTCCGCACCATCGGCCTCCTCTGCGGCGGCTCGTCGTCCGCTGAACTCCGCTCCGCCGGCGCCATCGCGGTGTACGACAACCCGGCGGCGCTCCTCGCCGAGATCCACCTCAGCCCGCTGGCGTGAGAACCAGGCGCCTGCCCGATTTGTCCGGCGGCGACGGATGCCATAAGCTAAGGCAAAACCAAAGACCGCAGGTTTTCGGCGTGCGCGCGTAAGCGAGCATCCGATCGAAGGTTCTCAACTGAGACGACCCGCGCAGGTGGACGAAACATTTCTGAGATTCTCTCTGACTGCTCCGTGCGCTTGCGCCGGAGCTTTTCTTATTTCTGAGCCGACTGCCCCTTTGGCTCGTGCCGCTTCCGCGGTACGAGGAAGACTAATCAAGGAGTGGCTATGGCGAACAAGGAAGCCTCGGTTGCCGAACTCACGGAGAAATTCCAGAGCTCGACTGCCGTTCTGCTGACCGAGTACCGCGGCCTCACTGTTGCCCAGCTCAAGACGCTGCGCAAGTCCATCAGTGCGGACGCAACCTACGCCGTGGTGAAGAACACGCTGACCAAGATTGCCGCGAACAACGCGGGCATTTCGTCGTTTGACGAAGAGCTCGTCGGTCCGTCGGCCGTCGCATTCGTGCACGGAGACCCTGTCACCGTTGCAAAGAGCCTGCGCGACTTTTCCAAGGCAAACCCTCTCCTGGTGATCAAGGGCGGTTACTTTGACGGTAACCCCCTGACCGCCGCAGAGGTAGGCAAGCTCGCCGACCTCGAGTCCCGCGAAGTTCTGCTCGGCAAGCTTGCCGGCGCCTTCAAGGCCTCGCTGTTCGGAGCCGCATATCTGTTCAACGCACCGCTGTCGAAGGCCGTTCGCACGGTCGACGCGCTGCGTGAGAAGCAGGAGTCCGCTTCCTAGGTTCGTCCTGGGCAAGCGGTGAGTAGACCAAAGAAATCTAAGGGAGAAAATCATGGCAAAGCTGTCAACTGAAGAACTGCTTGAGCAGTTCAAGGGACTCACGCTCATCGAACTCAGCGAGTTCGTGAAGGCATTCGAGGAGACCTTCGAGGTCACCGCCGCAGCACCCGTTGCTGTTGCCGGACCGGCTGCTGCCGGCGGCGCTGTCGAAGAGGTCGAAGAGAAGGACTCCTTCGACGTCGTTCTCGAGACTGTCGGCGACAAGAAGATCCAGGTCATCAAGACCGTGCGCGAGCTCACCTCGCTGGGTCTCGGCGAGGCCAAGGCCGTCGTCGATGGTGCTCCGAAGGCCGTCCTCGAGGGCGCCAACAAGGAGACCGCCGAGAAGGCAAAGGCTGCACTCGAAGAGGCTGGCGCAACCGTTACCCTCAAGTAGTCTGCGCCCTTCGGGGCTCCTGCTTGAAGCGTGACCGCGCTACCGATTCGGTAGTCGAACGTGGGCGTCATCCCTTTCCGGGGATGGCGCCCTTCGGCGTTGACGGATGCTGTCGCCCGCGGTCAGACGGCATCCGCTCTGATCCTGGCGGGTGCCGTGCTCGCCCGCACCACCAGGCGCGCCGGCATCTCCACGACCTCTACGGCGGCGGGTTCTCCGCTCACGGCCTCGAGAAGGTCGGTCACCGCCGACTGGCCCTGCAACCGCGGTTTCTGCTCGATGGTGGTGAGTGAGAACATCTCGGCGTAGTCGTGGCCGTCGATGCCGATCACCGACAGGTCGTCAGGCACGCGGATGCCGATTCGACGCGCCGCGATCATCACACCGATCGCGACTTCGTCACAGGCGGCGAACACCGCCGTCGGTCTCAGTGTGGGGTCGCTGAGCGCATGCGTTCCCGCATCGTAGCCACCCGGCACGCTCATTACGGCCTGGGCGGCGCGCATCTCCCCACCCAGGCCGGCGGCCACCATTGCCTGTCGGTAGCCGGTGAGGCGCTGGCCGTTGACGGTCTGGTCGTCGTCGCCCGTGATCACCCCGCCGATGTGCATGATGTTGCGGTGCCCCAGCCCCAGCAGGTGTTCGGTGGCCAGGCGTGCGGCCCGAACGTCGTCGATGGTCAGGGAACGGATGCCGGCGACCGGTGCGCCGATGCTGATCATCGGGATTCCCAGTCGCAGCAGGCGACCCGCCTCCTCGGCTGTGGGTTCGACTCCGATCGCGATGACGCCATCGAACCGCTTGCGGGCGAGGAAGAAGTCGAAAACTCGATCGCGGTCGACCGAGCCGGGTCGGAGGTTGTAGAGGGTCATGTCGTAGCCGCGCCCCAACAGGGCTTCTTCGATGCCCTCGAGGATTGCGCCGAAGAACCAGTGGCTGATGAACGGGATGACGACGCCGATGTTCTTCGTTCGCCCGGTGACGAGGCTGGCCGCGTTGGGCGAGGCCACGAAACCGATCTCCTTCGCCGCATCCACAACCCGCTGGCGTGTGGCTGTGGCGACATATCCCTTGCCGGAAAGGGCTCTCGACGCTGTCGCTTTGGACACACCCGCCCGCGCAGCGACGTCTGCGATTGCACTGCCCACGGTTGGCCTCCCGACACTGGGGGCGAGCCCGGCCTGCTGTGCCGGGCATCTCTGGACAGAAGGATAGCGCCAAGACCGGTCCGTATGGAACCGATTACACAATTCGTGCCGCGCGGGGGAGTTCATGCGCCAGTCCACTGTTGAAGACCGACGCCATTGGGTACCTTAGTGGGCCGCATTCGTTATGTCCGCGCGCTTGTGCATCTTGGTGGCGTGCCGTAACTTTTGCATGGAACCGGTTCCCTACGGGCCCGGAACGCACCTGCAGCGCTGAGGCGAACACCACGCCTCGCGATCACACTCAACGAGGAGACACACAGATGAGCTTTAAAACCCATCGCCGGGTGCTCGTGCCGCTGGCAGCGGCGAGCATGCTCGGCCTGGTCCTCACCGGTTGCACCGGTGACATCGCCGCAGAGGACAAAGCAGACACGGACTGCTCGGACTACGAGGCGTACGGCACCTTCGACGACAACCCGGAGGTCACGATCGGAGGAACGATCGTGGACGCCGAAGCTGACCGGCTCGTCGAGTCGTTCGCGGACTTCGAAACCTGCACGGGCATCGACGCGACCTATCAAGGCACGAAAGAGTTCGAGGCACAGATCGCCGTTCTCGCCGAAGCGGGCAACGCGCCGGATGTCGGTCTCGTCTCCCAGCCTGGCCTGCTTGCTCGTCTCGCCGAGGGGGGCTGGCTCAAGCCGGCCTCAGAGGCCGTCGAGGCCAACGCCGATGAGTTCTTCTCCGAGGACTGGAAGGCGTACGGCACCTATGACGGAACGTTCTACGCGGCCCCCATGGAAGGCAGCGTCAAGGGTTTCATCTGGTATTCGCCGGCCGAGTTCGAGGAAAAGGGCTACGAAGTGCCTGCCACCCTCGCAGAACTGAACGAGCTGTCGGAGACCATCGCGGCAGAGGGCGACCACAAGCCCTGGTGCGTCGGCCTGGGATCCGGAGACGCAACGGGTTGGCCGGGAACTGACTGGATCGAGGACTACGTGCTCCGCCAGGGCGGACCCGAGGTCTACGACCAGTGGGTCACTCACCAGATCCCCTTCAACGACCCTCAGATCGTCGAAGCCTTCGACGCTGTAGGCGACATCATCAAGAACCCTGACTATGTCAACGGTGGTCTTGGCGACGTGTCCAGCGAGATCTCCACCGAGTTCGGCGACGGAGGCCTGCCGATTCTCGACGGTGAGTGCTCACTCCACCACCAGGCGTCGTTCTACGAAGGCTTCTTCCCGGAGGGCACCGAGGTGAGCCCCGACGGTGACGTCTTCGCGTTCATCCTCCCGCCCGTCGAAGAAGGTGGAGAACTCCAGGTCACCGGTGCTGGAAACTTCCCCGTTGCCTTCACCGAGGCTGAAGAAGTCGAAGCCCTGCGTGCGTTCTTCTCGAGCGACACGTGGGCCAACGCCCGCGCCAAGCTCGGCGGCGTCATCAGCGCGAACAAGGGCCTCGACCCCGAGAACGGATCGAGTGAGGTGCTCAAGCAGAGCATTGAACTCCTGCAGGCCGAAGACACGGTCTTCCGATTCGACGGCTCGGACCTCATGCCGGCTGCAGTGGGATCCGATTCCTTCTGGAAGGGCATCGTTGCCTGGGTCTCCGGCGACAGCACGCAGGAGACTGTGGATGCTATCGAATCCAGCTGGCCCGCAAGCTAGCTGACCCGACGAGGGCGGGGCAGCCTTCAGCGGCTGCCCCGCCTTTCCCACTCCCGAAAGGCGTAGTTCCATGACGACCGCTGACCTCATCGGCAAAATAATCCAGGTAGTGGGTGGCCTCGCGATCTTCGCCGCCGTCATCGGCCTCCTGTTCTTCTTCCTCGACCGGGCGCCCAAACGCGGAAAAGACTGGGCCCAGCTCCTTGTCTTCCTCGCTCCGGCATTTCTCCTCGTCTTCCTCGGGCTGATCTACCCGGCCATTCGCACGAGCCTCCTTGCCTTCACGAACAACAAGGGCGACTTCAACGGGATCGACAACTTTGTGTGGATGTTCACACAACCGGCCATCCTGAATACGCTTCTCAACACGGTCATCTGGGTCCTTCTGGTTCCTGCAATCTCCACCGTGGTGGGACTCGCGTACGCCGTCTTCATCGACAAGTCCAGAGGCGAGAAGTTCTACAAGGCACTCGTCTTCATGCCCATGGCAATCTCCATGGTCGGCGCCGGAATCATCTGGAAGTTCATCTACGACTACCGGCAGTCCGGCGACGAACAGATCGGTTTGCTCAACCAGATCGTGGTCTGGTTCGGTGGCGAGCCTGTGCAGTGGTTGCAGACCTCGCCCATCAACACCTTCCTCCTCATCGTCGTGATGATCTGGATCCAGACCGGATTCGCGATGGTCGTTCTCTCCGCGGCGATCAAGGCGATCCCGACGGAACAACTCGAAGCGGCGGAGATCGACGGGACCAATGCGTGGGAGAGGTTCACCAACGTTACGCTTCCCGGCATCCGCGGTTCACTCGTCGTGGTGATCACCACGATCTCCATCGCAACGCTCAAAGTCTTCGACATCGTTCGAACGATGACCGCGGGAAACTTCGACACGAGCGTCATTGCCAACGAGATGTACACCCAGGCGTTCCGGGCGGCTGAACCAGGGCGCGGCTCCGCGCTCGCACTCGTGCTGTTCATCCTCGTCCTGCCCATCGTCATCTACAACATCCGGGTCATGCGGAAGCAGAGGGAAATCCGATGAGCACGACACCAATCGTTCCAACAACAGTCGACACCGCCACCGGCGATCGTCTTGCGCAGGGTGCCGGTGCCGAAACCGGTACCAAGGCGAAACGCGTCAAGCGCCGGCTGACCTCTCGAGGCGCCACCATCGCCGCCCTGATCATCGCGGTGATCTGGACGATCCCCACCTTCGGTCTGTTCGTTTCGTCATTCCGGCCGGCTGAGCTCATTCAGTCGAGCGGGTGGTGGACCATCTTCCAGAACCCGGGTTTCACGCTGGATAACTACCGGGACGTGCTGCTGTCGAGTTCGCAGTCCTCGCCGCAGCTGGGCGCGTACTTCGTCAACTCGCTGGCGATCGCGATTCCGGCCACGCTGTTCCCGCTGATCCTCGGGGCGATGGCGGCGTACGCCTTCGCCTGGATGAAGTTCAAGGGATCGAGCGTGTTGTTCATCCTCATCTTCGCCCTCCAGATCGTGCCGTTGCAGATGGCGCTGCTGCCCGTTCTGCAGATGTTCACCACGTTCCTGCGCCCGCTGCAGGACACCATGCACGATGTCATCCCGATGATCCCCGAGCAGAACTACCTCCCGGTCTGGATCGCCCACACGATGTTCGGGCTTCCGCTCATCATCTTCCTGCTGCACAACTTCATCTCGGAGATCCCGGGTGAGGTCATTGAAGCGGCTCGAGTGGACGGCGCCAGCCCCGGGCAGATCTTCTTCCGGATCGTGCTGCCGCTGGCACTTCCCGCGATCGCGTCGGTGGCCATCTTCCAGTTCCTGTGGGTCTGGAACGACCTCCTCGTCGCGTTGATCTTCTCGGGCGGCACGCAGGATGTCGCGCCGCTGACCCAGAGGCTGGCTGAACTCACCGGTACCCGGGGCCAGGACTGGGAGCGACTGACGGCGGCGGCGTTCGTGTCGCTCGTCATTCCGCTGATCGTGTTCTTCAGCCTGCAGCGCTACTTCGTGCGAGGACTCCTCGCCGGGGCCACGAAGGGGTAGGTGTTCGCTGGGGGCGTGCGTACGTGCCCGACCCCCGGCATCCTCGGTTGGATGCCGGGGTTAGGGTGAATCCATGAGTATGCATGGGGGCGGCGGTGGCCGCGGTGGTGGCGGCGGCGGGCGGATGCGCGGCGGCGGCGACGAGGAAGCCCAGCGCGCCGTCAACGCTGAAGCGCCGCGAATCCCTCACCTCTTCGGCCGGATTGCCGCCCTGTTCCAGCCGCACCGCGCGAAGATCAGCCTGACGGTCGCGCTCGTGCTGATCGGGGCGGCACTGAGTGTCATCCCGCCCCTGCTCGTCGAGCGGGCGTTCGACGTTGGTCTGTTCCCGGAGAGCGGCGGCCCGAACCTTCCTGCCCTCGCGCAGATCGTCGGCGTGATGATCCTGATCTACGTGCTCGCCACCGGCCTCGGTGTCTGGCAGACCTGGCTCACGGCGACCGTCGGCAACACGGTGATGGGGCAGCTGCGGGTGGCGTTGTTCCGCCGGTTGCAGGCGATGGAGCTGAGTTTCTTCACCCGGACCAAGACGGGGGTGATCCAGTCACGGCTGCAGAACGATGTCGGCGGCGTCGCCGGGGCGCTGAGCAACACCATCGCGAGTGTGCTCGGCAACACGGTGACGGTGCTCGCGGCGTTCGTCGCCATGGTGCTCATCAACTGGCAGCTGACGATCGTCGCCCTCGTGCTGATGCCGATCCTCGTGATTGCGCAGCGCCGTGTCGGGCAGGTGCGTGCGAGAATCGCGACGAAGACGCAGGAATCGCTCTCGGACATGACCGCGATCACCCAGGAGACGCTGAGCGTCTCCGGCGTGCTCCTGTCGAAGAGCTTCAACCAGCAGCCGGCCGAGATCGACCGCTACTCCGACGCCAACACCGAGCAGGTCGGGCTGCAGGTCAAACAGACGATGAGCGGCCAGTGGTTCTTCGCGATGGTGAACATCTTCCTCTCGTCGATCCCCGCCATCGTCTACCTCGTTGCCGGGTTCCTCATGGTCGGCGGCGCCCCCGACATCACGGCCGGCGCCATCGTCGCCTTCACCACTGTGCAGTCGCGGCTGCTCTTCCCGCTGATGGCGCTGATGCGCGTGGGTCTGGACCTGCAGACATCCGGTGCTCTCTTCGCCCGCATCTTCGAGTACCTCGACCTGAAGCCGTCGATCGCGGATCGCCCCGGCGCCGTGCCCGTGACCGAGGCCCGGGGTCGCCTCGGCAGTGTCACCTTCGACGAGGTCTCGTTCCGGTACCCCGACGCGACCGAGGAGTCACGGCCGACCCTGGACCGCGTGTCGTTCTCGATCGAGCCCGGCCAGTTCGCGGCGTTCGTCGGCCCGAGCGGGGCGGGAAAGACCACGGTCTCGTACCTCGTTCCCCGGTTCTACGATGCGACCGGCGGGCGGGTGCTCTTCGCGGGCACCGACGTGCGCGACCTGGAGGCGGAGTCGCTCGTCTCGCACATCGGGATCGTGAGCCAGGAGACCTATCTCTTTCACGCGACGATTGCCGACAACCTCCGGTACGCGAAACCGGATGCCACTGACTCCGAACTCGAGGCGGCGGCGCGCGGGGCGAACATCCACGACACCATCATGACGTTCGAGCAGGGCTACGAGACCGTCGTCGGCGAACGGGGCTACCGCCTGTCCGGTGGCGAGAAGCAGCGCATCGCGATCGCCCGCGTGCTGCTCAAGGACCCCGCCGTGCTCGTGCTCGACGAGGCGACGAGCGCTCTCGACACGATCTCGGAGCGGGTCGTCCAGCGGGCGCTGGAGGCGGCATCCGCTGGCCGGACCACCATCGCGATCGCGCACCGGCTCTCGACGATCGTGCAGGCCGATGTGATCTTCGTGATCGAGGGAGGCCGGATCGCGGAGCAGGGCACGCACACGGAACTGCTCGCCCTGGACGGGACCTATACGCGGATGTTCGAGGAGCAGGTGGGGAGCCGGCCGCTCGTCGACTGAGCGACGCGTCGCATCCGTCGCCGGGTTTTAGCGGTGTGCCTTGCTGAGGTTGAGCACATCGCCGGCCTGCAGCATGTGCGAGCCGGCGATGGTCGTCGGGTTGAGGTAGAAGAGGTCGTCGATGGTGATGCCCAGCCGCGCCGTGACTTCGGCGATGAGATCGTTCGGGGCGACGGTGTAGTTGCGGGGTTCGCCGTCGACGATCGTCACGATGCCGGATGCCCCACCGGTGCGGCCGGAATCCTCCACGACGAGTCCCGGGCGCATGTCGGGCAGGGTCCAGGTGAGGACGGCGCTCGACAGCACCGAGATGTAGCAGCCTTTCGCGAAAGCGACTTCGTCGTAGAGCGTGATGAGCACGGTGCGGAGAAAGCTCGGGTCGCCGCGGGTGAAGTCGCTCATGACGGGAAATACGAGTGAGGGGTGCTCCGAGATGTTGCCGTAGTCCAGAGTCATGATCGAACTCGTGCACGGTGTGCCTGGTTCGACCACACGTGGCGACCAACCCACGGAGATCTCGCCGCTATGGTCGGCGCGGAAGTCGATCAGGTGGAGTTCGAACGTCCCCACCTCGGTGACCCTCACCTCCGCTTCACCGGAAACCCGGTCGTCGCCGGCAAGCGCTCCGGTTGCGACGACCGTTCCTTCTGCCAGTTCGGGTGCTTCGACAGTGGGGGTGGGAGTGGCTGACGCTGTCGGTGTCGCCGACGGCGTGGGAGTGGAGGCTGCGGTGGTACCGGTGAGGGTGCATCCGCTGAGCACCATCGACAGGGCGACGACGGCGGTCCATCCGCGCCGGTGTCGTCGTGCTGTCAGTGCCACGCCGCCCCTTCGGGCCGCGGGAGATCCGCTGTCGCCGTGAGCCCGAGGCTAACCCAGCGGGCCGCGGCTCGCGAGCACGCGATCGGGGGGTGGTGCGCCCCCGGGGCGGTTCGCGGTGATTGTTCATGTGACGCGGATGCCGGTTTTCGCGCCGGGAAGTCGGCATCCGCGTCATACGAACCTGGAATGGGCCCGGCGGTGATTGTTCGTGTGACGCGGATGCCGGTTTCCGCGCCGGGAAGTCGGCGTTTGCGTCATACGAACCTGGAATGGGCCCGGCGGTGATTGTTCGTGTGACCCGGGTGCCGGTTTCCGCGCCGGGAAGTCGCCGTTTGCGTCATACGAACCTGGAATGGGCCCGGCGGTGATTGTTCGTGTGACCCGGGTGCCGGTTTCCGCGCCGGGAAGTCGGCATCCGCGTCAGATGAGCGGTCGGGTGGACCCCGTTAGCGGGCGGTCTCCCGCTGCGCGCGTGCCACCGACACGCGCCGCACCACCTCGGTCGGGTTCGTGAAGACGTGGCCCTTGGTGATCCGGACGATGCGCCACCCGGCCTCGACGAGCCTGTTGAGCCGATCGATATCGTGCTGGAACTGTTCCGCGGTCATCCAGTGGTGGTCGCCCTCGTATTCGATCGCGATCTTGAGGTCCGGGTAGGCGAGGTCGATACATCCGAGGAACCGGCCGGCGGTGTCGTAGGCGTCGAAGTTGAGGACCGGCTCCGGAAGCCCCGCGTCGATGAGAATGAGCCGTACCCACGTTTCGAGCCGAGACCAGGAGCCGGTACGAATGCGCCCGAATGCATCCCGGAGGGCGCCGACACCCGGGCGCCGTCCGGCGTCGATCGCGGCGCGGAGTTGGTTCAGTGTCGCCAATGGCGGTGGTGCTGGACTCCCGTTTCCGCCGCTCGACGCGCGCACGCAAACGATCGCGTCACCGACAGCGACGAGGTCGTACGGGCTGAGCACGGTACCGAGGCACGCCCACGTGGACGCCGGCGTCGTCACCCGAAGGCTGTTGCGGGTCGTGACACGGACGAGGCGCGGGTCGATCTGCCGCCCACGTACGCCTGCGCCGCGTGATGCGCGTTCCGGTCGGCAGATCGATGCGTCGACGAGTTCATCGACCAGGAGGGGAAGTGGCAGGCCCCAGAGAAGCGCTGCAGTGGTGTGGCTGAAGAACTCGGTGGGACGCATCCGCGCGGCATATGCATTCGCTCGACGGATCGCTTCTTCGCGAAGCGCCTCGGCACGAGGTGTCAGTGTCGGATCGAGGCGGGTCTGCCGCTGCATGCGCACACCGGTGAACGGACGCTCAAGGTCTGCTCCGTCGAGCCGAGATCGCCCGACGCCCAGGCGGCGTGCTTCGCCGACCCGGAATGCAGGTGGAAGTTGTTCGGGGAGCGGGCGAGGAGTGCGCATCCGTAAACCGTTCCACTGGCCGGGTGCCCGCGAGTCTCTTTCCGTGCTTCTGTGGACAGTTCCGACCCTGTGGAGAAGCAGGCAGCAGCACGTGTCCGCGGCCGCGGTGTGCTGCCGCAGTTCGTATGACCCGGATGCCTGGTGGGCGCCGGGCGATTTGTATGACGCGGATGCCGCTTTCGGTGCCCGAAAGTCGGCATCAGCGTCAAACGAAGGCACCGGATGCACGCGAGGCGCGCCCGGAACGCGGCTACGCGGCCGGGCGCTCCGCCAGCATGTCGTTCATCAGGTCGATCTCGGATTCCTGGGCCGCCACCACGCCCTCGGCGAAGGTGCGCACCGTCTCGTTCGTGCTGCGGTCGAGCACGGCGTTGGCCATGTCGATGGCCCCGAGGTGGTGGGCGATCATGAGCTCGAGGAACATCCGCTCGGCGGCCACGCCGGTCAGGCTCTGCAGCTCGGCGATCTGCTCCGGAGTCGCAAGCCCGGGCATCGGATCGCCCGGCTGGTGAGCTTCCTCACCCGACCCGTGGTTGTGGCCGGAGCCCTCGAGGGTGGGTTGCATCATCCAGGTCATCGACGGTTCCGGCGAATACGCGTCCAGGCCCCAGATGTCCAGCCAGCCGCTCATCCTGCCGGACTGTCCACCCTGCGTCGTCGCGATGTCGTACGCCAGAAGCCGCACAGCCTCGTCGTCGGTGAGGTCGCGGACGATCATCGACAGCTCCACACCCTGGTCGTGGTGCACCTGCATGTCGCGCGCGAAGCCGGCTTCAGCACTCGTCGCCGTCGGCGTCGGATCGCCCAGCGTCGACAGGCGACCCACCGAGAACGCGATGATCCCGACGGCGACCACGGCGACCAGTGCCAGCAGGATCAGCGCGAGCGGCGACCGGCGCCGCGAATCGGGTGCCGACTCGTCGACGGATGCCGCGGCATCAGTCTCGAAATCAGCGCGCGTCAATTTAGGCCTTGCCCGGTCCGTCGACAGCGCCGGTGCAGGAGGCGTTGGGCTCGGGAACGTCGTTGCTCTTCCAGTACTCCTCGAAGAACTCACCGATGCGTTCGTCGGAGGCCTCATCGACCTGGAGCTGGACATCCCAGCCGGAGAGGACGATCGGGGACGGCAGGCCCTCGAACGGTGACAGGATCATGTGCGTCGACGGCAGCTTGGTCTTGAGGAGGTCGAGTTCCTCGTCAGAGATCGACGGGTCGTAGGTGACCCAGATCGCGCCGTGCTCGAGCGAGTGCACGGCGTTCTCGTTCGCCTGCGGCTCGGTGTAGATGCCACAGTTCAGCCACGCCGGGTTGTGGTCGCCACCGGCGGGAGGAGTCTGCGCGTACTCGACGGCGGTCTCCACGTGGTTGTTCGTGTTCGTGAATGTCTCGACACCCTCGATCTCGGCACCGGAGCCACCCGCGCTGTAGCTCGCATTCTTCGGCGTCGTCAGCACGAGGGCGGTCACCAGCAGGGCGACGATCGCGACACCGGCGACGATGGCCGAGATGATGCCGATCCTCTTGTTGCGACGCTTGCGCGCCTGCTCCTTCTTGAACGCCTCGACCTTGAGGGCGCGCTGCTCCGCGCGCTGCTCCTTGATGGTCAACTGCTTCGCAGGGTTGCCGCTCTTGCTGGCAGGGGTCTCGCTTCGCGGGGTCACAGTGGCCTCTCGTGTTCTGGGGGCACCGGCAGAACGTCTATGCGCGCGCATGCGTTACGGGTGTTCCTCCAGTTTAGGACCCGGAATTCCTGTTTGCTGAGAGCACGCGGTGAACGGATGCCGCGGGCCGCCTCCCCGGACGGCCCCCGTTCGGCCGCGCCGGCGACGCCCGCTGCGGCAGGGCGCGACCTGTAACAGAACGGGGCCAGCGGCTAGGCTCGAACGGACGGCCACGAGCCGCGGGCAGCGCCTGAATCTCGCGCCCGACGCACACCATCACCGAACGGACGAACGTGAAGTACGCAGAGAGCATTGTCGACCTGGTGGGGAACACCCCGCTGGTCAAACTCAACCGGGTGACCGACGGCATCCGCGCCACGGTGCTGGCCAAGGTCGAATACCTCAACCCGGGCGGAAGCGTGAAGGACCGCATCGCCGTCCGCATCCTCGACGCGGCGGAGGCGTCCGGCCAGTTGAAGCCCGGCGGCACCATCGTCGAACCCACGAGCGGCAACACCGGCGTGGGGCTCGCGCTCGTCGCCCAGCAGCGCGGTTACCGCTGCGTCTTCGTCGTGCCGGACAAGGTCGGCGAAGAGAAGAGGAACGTGCTCACCGCGTACGGCGCCGAAGTGGTGGTCACTCCCACATCGGTCGCCCCCGAGGACCCGGAGTCCTATTACAGCGTCTCCGACCGTCTCGCCGCCGAGATTCCCGGCGGCTACAAGCCCGACCAGTACTTCAACCAGAACGGTCCGCTCAGCCACTACGAGACCACGGGGCCTGAGATCTGGAACGACACCGACGGCCGCATCACGCACTTCGTCACCGGCGTCGGCACCGGAGGAACGATCACCGGCACCGGCCGGTACCTGCGCGAGGTCTCCAACGGAGCGATCCGCATCATCGGCGCCGACCCCGAAGGCTCGGTCTACTCCGGCGGCACCGGCCGGCCGTACATGGTCGAGGGTGTCGGTGAAGACATGTGGCCGGGCGCGTACGACCCGGGCGTGGTGCACGAGGTCATCGCGGTGACCGATGCCGAATCCTTCGCCATGACGCGCAGGCTCGCCCTCGAAGAGGGACTCCTCGTCGGCGGATCGAGCGGCATGGCCGTGGTCGCCGCGCTCAAGGCAGCCCGTGACCTCGGACCGGACGACGTCGTCGTCGTTCTGCTGCCCGACGGCGGTCGCGGTTACCTCGCCAAGGTCTTCAACGACCGGTGGATGCTCTCCAACGGGTACATCGAGGACTCGACCGTCGAGCAGACCGTCGGAGACGTCGTGAGCGCCAGGGGCGGCGACCTTCCCGCGCTCCTGCACGTCGGCCCGAACGACACCATCCACGACGCGATCAGTGCCATGGCCGCGAACGGCGTCTCGCAACTGCCGGTGCTCAGCGCCGAACCGCCCGTCGTCATGGGCGAGGTCGTCGGAGCGGTGACGGAGAGTTCCCTGCTCGACAGTGTGTTCTCCGGTGATGCGAAGCTGACGGATGCCGTCGCGAGCGTCACCCAGCCCCCGCTGCCGATCATCGGATCCGGGGAATCCCTGGCCGCAGCGCGAACCGCGCTGAAGGCATCCGACGCCCTGATGGTGGCGCGGGATGGCAAACCGACCGCCGTGCTCACGCGGCAGGATCTGCTGACGTTCCTCGACCGCTAGCCCCGCACACGACGATGAGAGAGACAGCATGAGCGCCCAGAAGAAGAACTCAGGATTCGCCACCAGGGCGATCCACGCCGGGCAGGACTTCGACCCGACGACCGGTGCGGTGATCCCGCCGATCCACCAATCGTCGACCTTCGTGCAGACGCACATCGGTGGGCTGCGGAACGGTTACGAGTACGGCCGGGGCACCAACCCCACCCGCAACGCGCTCGAGGTGCAACTCGCGGCGCTCGAGGGCGGCAAACACGGCCTCTCGTTCTCGTCGGGCCTCGCCGCCGAGGACGCGCTGCTGCGCGGCATCCTCCTGCCCGGCGACCACATCGTGCTCGGCAACGACGCGTACGGCGGAACCTACCGCCTGATCGACCGCATCTTCGGTGCCTGGGGTGTCACCCACAGCATCGTCGACATGTCGAACCTGCGGTCGGTGCAGTCGGCGATCACCGAGAAAACCAAGGTGCTCTGGGTCGAGACGCCGTCGAACCCGCTGATGAAGATCACCGACATCGCGGAGCTGTCCGAGATCGGACACGCCGCCGGGCTCACCGTCGTCGTCGACAACACCTTCGCCTCCCCGGCGCTGCAGAACCCGCTCGCCCTCGGCGCCGACGTCGTCGTGCACTCGACCACGAAGTACCTCGGCGGTCACTCCGACGTCATCGGCGGCGCCCTCGTACTCGACGACGATGAGATGCACGAGAAGGTGCGGTTCATGCAGTTCGCCGCCGGGGCGGTCTCGGCTCCGATGGACGCGTTCCTGACCAGCCGCGGCATCAAGACCCTCGACGTGCGTATGCAGCGGCACAGCGAGAACGCCGCCGCGATCGCAGCGTACTTCGCCGAGCACTCGGCGATCGAGACCGTGTTCTATCCCGGGCTCGAATCGCACCCGGGCTACACGCTCGCCGCCAGCCAGATGTCGCGCTTCGGCGGGATGCTGTCGCTCGGCTTCGCGGGGGGCGAGAAGATGGCGCGCCGATTCGCTGAGTCGACGCAGCTGTTCCAGCTGGCCGAGTCCCTCGGCGGCATCGAGTCGCTCGTGAACTACCCGGCCGAGATGACCCACGCGTCCGTCGCGGGCACCGAACTCGCCGTTCCTGCGAACGTCGTGCGCCTCTCGGTGGGGCTCGAGAACGTCGACGACCTGCTCGCCGACGTGGACCGGGCGATCGGCAAGGCCGCCAAGAAGCGGTAGCGCGGATAACTCCGCCTCGGCGGGGTCGGTCGCGGCCGGCGGACCCGCAGATGCGGGGGAGCTGGCCTGGGGCCCGGTCGTGCAGGCGGAGTTATGCGCACCCGACCGGGACGCCTGGACGGAAAATTCGTTAGGCTCGGGAGGGTGACTTCCGACGCCAGGCTCGGTGCGGCATCCGGAACCCGGTCTCCCGATGCGCCACCCGGGATTTTTTCGCCCCGCTACCTGTGGGTGACGATCGGCGCGTGTGCGCTCGTCTTCCTCGCTGCGTTCGAGTCGCTCGCCGTGACCACGATCATGCCGCTGGTCAGCGACGACCTCGACGGCGCGGCGCTATACGCGCTCGCGTTCGCCGGCCCGCTCGCCACCGGGGTCATCGGAATGGTCGTCGCCGGCAACTGGTCTGACCGCAACGGCCCGATCGCGCCCCTGCTCACGTCGGTCGCGGTCTTCATCGTCGGCCTGCTCGTCGCCGGGCTGGCAACGGACATGACGATGTTCCTCCTCGGGCGCCTCGTGCAGGGCCTTGGCTCCGGCGCGATGAACGTCGCGCTGTACGTCGTCGTTGCGCGGATCTACCCGCCGGTCCTCCACGCCCGGATCTTCGCCGGGTTCGCCGCGGCCTGGGTCGTGCCCTCGCTGATCGGGCCTTTCGCCGCGGGAGTGGTCGCCGAGGCCACGAGCTGGCACTGGGTGTTCCTCGGCGTCGTCGTGCTGGTTCTCGGCGCCATGCTCATGGTCGTTCCGGCGATCCGGATGCTCCGCGCCGGCCCGGGACCGGACCGCGCGACGCGACCAGCGTGGGCCTTCGGCAAGATCGGGTGGGCCCTCCTCGCCGCCGTCGCCGTGCTGGGCCTCAACCTCTCCGCCCGGCTCGACGGCGCCCTCGTGGGAGTGATCGCCGGTGCAGCGATCGCCGTCGCGCTGCTCGCGGTGCGACCGCTGATCCCCGCCGGTACCCTCCGTGCCGTGCGCGGGCTCCCGACCGTGATCCTGGTCCGCGGGCTCATCTCAGCGGCCTTCTTCGGCGCCGAGGTGTACATCCCCTACTTCCTCACCGAACGCTACGGGTTCTCGGCGTCGCTCGCCGGCCTCGCGCTGACCGGTGCCGCGCTCACCTGGGCGGCGGCATCCTGGCTGCAGGGCAGGCTCGATGGCGCCCTCAGCCACGTATCCGCGATGCGGATCGGAACGGCCCTCGTGCTCGCGTCGATCGTCCTCGCCGTGGTCACGGCGGCCGCCGGGCTCTCGCCCGCCGTGATCATCGGCGGCTGGCTCCTCGGCGGCGCGGGAATGGGACTCATGTATCCGCGGCTGAGCGTGATGACGCTCTCGTACTCCAGTGACAGCGACCAGGGGTTCAACAGCTCGGCGCTCTCGATCTCGGACTCGCTCGGGGCCGCGCTTGCCCTGGCGTCGACGGGTATCGTC
Organism: Mycetocola sp. 2940; assembly: GCF_040548835.1. Taxonomy (NCBI): domain Bacteria; kingdom Bacillati; phylum Actinomycetota; class Actinomycetes; order Micrococcales; family Microbacteriaceae; genus Mycetocola; species Mycetocola sp. 2940. The sequence goes on along the minus strand of NZ_JBEPSK010000014.1, from coordinate 24,611 downwards.
TTCTCCGGCCTGGTCGGGCTCGGCGGATCGTGGCCGTTTGCCGGATGCTTCGTCCTCGCCGCCGTTTTGTCGTGTGTCGCGCTCGGCATCGGTGCGAGGGTGGGGACCGGGCGGCGGATCGACGGCGCGGGTATATAGCTTTTCCGGAATGCGGTGGGGCGAATCGCCTTCCTGGCGATGTGACAGGCGTGTGACACGCTCCGGAGCCCGTCACATCGTCGTCACATCGGGTTCCCGCGGAGCATCCGGGCGTGCATAATTGACGTAATCGCGCGGATGTGACCGTGCACATGTGGGGAGACGGTGTGCTGTGAGCGAGAACGTCGATTCCGGCCGCGCGCCGAACATCCGCGACGTCGCCCGCCTCGCGGGGGTGAGTCACCAGACGGTATCGCGTGTGCTCAACAACCACCCCAGCATCCGGGAGTCGACGAAGCAGCGTGTGCTCGAGGTGATGAGCGAGCTGCAGTACCGGCCGAACCGGGCAGCGCGCGCACTGGTCACGAGTCATTCCCGGACGATCGGCGTACTCGCGTCGCAACGGTCGCATTACGGTCCGTCCAGCATCATCCAGAGCATCGAGGCGGCTGCGCAGGATGCCGGTTACTTCGTTTCGACCGCGAACATGACCAAGACGGATGAGGACTCGATCGTCACGGCGCTCGACCACCTCAACGCCCTGGCCGTCGAGGGGCTCGTCATCATCGCACCGCAGGTTCGGGTGCTGCGCGCAATCTCCAAGCTGGACCTCCGGGTCCCGTTCGTCACCATCAGCTCGACGGACGACACCGACGAGCACGCCGTCGCCGTCGACCAGGTTGCCGGGGCACGGCTCGCGACTCGCCACCTGATCGAACGCGGCCACCGGAGCATCTATCACCTCGCCGGCCCCCAGGACTGGATCGAAGCGGAGGCGAGGATGCTCGGGTTCCTGCAGGAGATGAACGCCCAGGACGTTCCGACGACGGCTCCGATCCTCGGCGACTGGTCCGCCGAGTTCGGCTACTACGCCGGCCGTGAGCTCATGCGCGTTCGTGACTTCACCGCGATCTTCTCGTCGAACGACCAGATGGCGCTCGGCCTGATCCACGCGATCCGCGACGCCGGGCAGGATGTGCCGCAGGATGTGTCGATCGTCGGGTTCGACGACATCCCCGAGGCCGCGCATTTCTGGCCGCCGCTCACGACGGTGCGCCAGGACTTTCCCGAGCTCGGCAGGCGCTGCGTCGCCCATCTTCTGGGAACGATGGGGAACGCCCCGGAGGGATTTCCCGGCCGGATCCAACCCGAGCTCATCGTGCGGGCATCCACCGGGCCGCCTTCGTTCTGAGCCGCGCCCTCATTGCCGCCCGCGCGGGTCACTCTCGGCGCCTGCGCGGGTGTTCTGGCCCGCCGCGGGTGTTTTTGCGCCCGCGCAGCGCCGTTAGACCCGCGCAGGGAGAAGACCGACCAACGCAGCCGTGCCCCTACCTCGGGCGGTGCGCGGGTCACCTTCGGGCGCCTGCGCGGGTGTTCTGGCCCGCCGCGGGTGTTTTTGCGCCCGCGCAGGGCCGTTAGACTCGCGCAGGGAGAAGACAGACCAACGCAGCGGTGCGCGAGCGGCGGGACGGCGGCGGATGCCGCGGGGCGCCAGCGGGGACGGCTCGCGTGCACGGATGCCCGCGTCGCCGGCGGTTCGGAGCGGGGCGCGGGCGTTCTTGCCCAGCGCGGGTGCAAATGCACCCGCGCGGCACTGATACACCCGCGCGAGCGATCTAACCCGGGCGGATGCAGCGACGGAATGCGATGAACTCCGACGGATGCCGCGGGGCGCCCGCCCGGAAGGCTCGCGTGCACGGATGCCCGCGCCGCCGGCGGTTCGGAGCGGGGGCGCGGGCGTTCTTGCCCGGCGCGGGTGCAAATGCACACGCGCACGGCCGTTAGACCCGCGCGAGCGATCTAACCCGGGCGGATGCAGCGACGGAATGCGATGAACTCCGACGGATGCCGCGGGGCGCCAGCCCGGAAGGCTCGCGTGCACGGATGCCCGCGTCGCCGGCCGTTCGGAGCGGGGCGCGGGCGTTTTTGCCCAGCGCGGGTGCAAATGCACCCGCGCGGCACCGATCGACCCGCGCGAGCGATCGGCTCACGCAAACGGGGCTCCGCCGACCACTCCGCCGACCGCTCCGCAGACCGTACCGACGGCATCCGGATTCGGCGGTTATCAAATCGAGACATTCAGACTTGACAGCGTTGCGGGTGATCTGCGTAACATGTGACACACAATGTGAACGGTCACATTGCGCCACCGAAATCGACAGCGTCGAGTTCGACCGTGTCGAAGTTCAGTGACGAAGGAGTCCCCCCACACTTTCGCGGTTACCCGCCCCGGCATGCTTCGGCTGCCGACTCGAGCACGCTCTCATGGACGCGGCCTGCTCGTGCGGTGCACCCCCATGTCTGCAGTTCAGACGACAACGACGTCCATGGCACCGATTACAGAGAGGTAAACACAGTGAAGAAGATTCTCATCGCAACACTCGCGGCCGGCGCAATGGTCGTGTCGCTCGCAGCGTGCTCACAGGGCGGGGCAGCCAGCGGCGACGGAGCAGGCGGAGGCGCCCTCGTCGGCGTCGCCATGCCGACCAAGTCGAGCGAGCGCTGGATCCAGGACGGCAAGGCCGTCAAGGAACAGCTCGAAGCCGAAGGCTACAAGGTCGACCTGCAGTACGCCGAGGACGACATCCCCACCCAGGTCTCGCAGATCGAGAACATGATCACCAAGGGCGCAGAAGCCCTGATCATCGCTTCGATCGACGGAACCACGCTGACCCAGGTCCTTCAGGACGCGGCTGACGCCGACATCCCCGTCGTCGCCTACGACCGCCTCATCCGCGACACCCCGAACGTCAGCTACTACGCGTCGTTCGACAACTACAAGGTCGGCCAGCAGCAGGCCAACTCCGTGCTCAACGGCCTCGGTCTCGTCGACCTCGAAGGTGCTCCGATCGACGGCGCACCCGCCGGTCCGTTCAACATCGAACTGTTCGCCGGATCGCCCGACGACAACAACGCAACCTTCTTCTGGGACGGCGCACAGGACACCCTGAAGCCGTTCATCGAGGCGGGCACGCTCGTCGTCAAGAGCGAGCAGACCGACTTCGAGCAGGCCGCCACCCTCCGCTGGGACGGCGAAACCGCCCAGAAGCGGATGGAGAACATCCTGACGTCGACCTACTCCGACGGAACCAAGGTCAACGGTGTGCTGTCGCCGTACGACGGCATCTCGCGAGGCATCATCTCGGCACTGACCGACGCCGGTTACACCACCGGTGACGAATGGCCGATCATCTCCGGCCAGGACGCTGAGATCGACTCCGTGAAGGCGATTGCCAACACGGGCGAGCAGTTCGCGACCATCTTCAAGGACACCCGCAAGCTCGCGACGGCTGCCGTCGAGATGACGGTTGCCGTTCTCAACGACGAAGAGCCCGAGGTCAACAACGAGGAAGACTACGACAACGGCGAGTTCGTCGTGCCGTCGTACCTCCTCGACTCGCAGATCGTCGTCAAGGACAACGTCACCGAGGTCCTCGTCGAGTCCGGCTACTGGACCGAAGAAGAAATCGGCTAACAGCCGAATCCCCAGCTCGGCGCCGGTGGGGGAGTACTCTTCCCCCACCGGCCGTCGGGTGCAATGAAGCAGGTTTTCGGTATGGAAAAGGTGCGAAAGTGACCACAAACATCCTCGAGATGCGCAGCATCACCAAAACGTTCCCCGGCGTCAAGGCGCTGTCGGATGTCACCCTCGACGTGGAGCGCGGCACCGTCCACGCCATCTGCGGAGAGAACGGTGCAGGCAAGTCCACGCTCATGAAGGTGCTCTCGGGTGTGTATCCGCACGGCACCTATGCAGGAGACATCGTCTTCGAAGACGAGACCGTCGAGTTCAAGGACATCCGCGACTCGGAGGCCAGGGGCATCGTCATCATCCACCAGGAACTGGCGCTGAGCCCGTACCTGTCGATCGCCGAGAACATCTTCCTCAACAACGAGCAGACCGGCGCATTCGGTCTGATCGACTGGAACAAAACCAACCACGAGGCGGCCACCCTGCTCGCCCGGGTGGGGCTGAAGGAAAACCCCACCACCAAGATCCTCGACATCGGCGTCGGCAAGCAGCAGCTCGTCGAGATTGCAAAGGCACTGTCGAAGCGCGTCAAGCTGCTCATCCTCGATGAACCGACCGCCGCCCTCAACGACGAGGACTCCGACCACCTGCTCGACCTGATCCTGCACCTCAAGGAGCAGGGCATCACGTCGATCATCATCAGCCACAAGCTCAACGAGATCAAGAAAGTCGCCGACACGGTCACCGTCATCCGCGACGGCAAGACGATCGAGACCATCCAGAAGACGGATGTCACCGAGGAGCGGATCATCAAGGACATGGTCGGCCGCGACCTCGAACACCGTTACCCCGACCACACACCGAACATCGGCGAGGAGATCCTCCGGGTCGAGGACTGGACCGCCCACCACCCGCAGGACCCCACCCGCGTGATGGTCGACGAAGTGAGCATCGACGTGCGTGCCGGTGAGATCGTGGGGATCGCCGGGCTGATGGGCGCCGGGCGCACGGAGTTCGCGATGAGCCTGTTCGGGCACAGCTACGGCACCCGGATCTCCGGGAAGGTCTTCAAGCGCGGCGTCGAGATCAAGACCCGCACCGTCTCGGAGGCGATCAAGAACGGCCTCGCCTACGCCACCGAGGACCGCAAGCACTACGGCCTGAACCTGCTCGAGGACATCAAGCGCAACATCGCGCTCGCCTCGCTCGACAAGCTGTCGAGCAACGGCCTCGTCAACGACAACGAGGAATACAAGGTCGCCAACGGCTACCGCACGAGCATGAACATCAAGGCGCCGAACGTGCTCGCCAAGACCGGCAAACTCTCCGGCGGCAACCAGCAGAAGGTTGTGCTGTCGAAGTGGATCTACGCCGACCCCGACGTGCTCATCCTCGATGAGCCCACCCGAGGCATCGACGTCGGCGCCAAGTACGAGATCTACGCGATCATCAACGCCCTCGCTGCCGAGGGCAAGGGCATCATCGTGATCTCAAGCGAACTGCCCGAACTCCTCGGTATCTGCGACCGCATCTACGCCCTCAGCGAGGGACGCATCACCGGCCAGCTCCCGATCGAGGACGCCAACCCGGAATCCCTTCTCAAGCTCATGACCATGGAAAAGCCGCGCTGACGCGGGCACCAAGGAGAATCGCGACAATGACAAACACACAGTCACCGGTGACCGAGGAAACCGCTGCAGGCGGCGGAATCCATCCCACCGAGAACAAGTTCACCAGCTGGCTCAGCCACCTCGTCTCCGACCTCGGCAAGAACGGCATCTTCCTCGCCCTGCTTGCCGTGGTGCTCTTCTTCGCCATCGTCACCGACGGCATCCTGCTTCGTCCCCAGAACATCTCGAACCTCATCGTCCAGAACGGGTACATCCTCGTCCTGGCCATCGGCATGGTGATGATCATCATCGCCGGTCACATCGACCTCTCGGTCGGATCGGTGGCCGCATTCGTCGGCGCCTGCTCGGGTGTGTTCGCCGTGTCGTGGGGGCTGCCCTGGTGGCTCTCCGTCATCCTGTCGCTCGGGATCGGCGCCCTCGTCGGTGTCTGGCAGGGATTCTGGGTCGCCTATGTCGGCATCCCGGCGTTCATCGTGACGCTCGCGGGGATGCTGATCTTCCGCGGCCTCGCGCTTGTCGTTCTCGGCAACGCCAACATCGGCTCGTTCCCGACCGAGTACCGCGCCCTCGGCAACGGCTTCCTCAGCAACGTGTTCGGTGACCTCGAGCTCGACCCGCTCACCCTCATCGTCGCGGCCGTCGCGGTCGTGGCCCTGATCGTCGGTCAGGTCCGCACCCGCACGGCCCGCCAGAAGTACGGCCAGGACGTCGAGCCGTTCGTCTGGTTCGTCGCCAAGCTCGTGCTCATCACCGTCGCCATCGGATTCTTCGCCTACGCGCTTGCCAGCTACAAGGGCATCCCGGTCACGCTCATCGTCCTGGCCGTGCTCGTGCTCATCTACGGCATCATCATGAACCGCAGCGTCTTCGGCCGCCACGTCTACGCGATCGGCGGCAATCGCCACGCCGCAGAGCTGTCCGGCATCAAGACCCGCAAGACGGACTTCCTCCTCTTCGTCAACATGGGCGTGCTCGCCGCGCTCGCCGGCCTCATCTTCACCGCGCGCCTCAACCTGGCGGGTCCGAAGGCCGGAGACGGTTTCGAGCTCGAAGCCATCTCGGCCGCGTTCATCGGTGGAGCGGCTGTGCAGGGTGGTGTGGGAACCATCGGCGGTGCGATCATCGGTGGCCTGATCATCGGTGTCCTCAACAACGGCATGTCGATCCTCGGCCTCGGCATCGAATGGCAGCAGGCGGTCAAGGGCCTCGTCCTGCTCCTCGCCGTCGCCTTCGACGTCTACAACAAGCGCCGCGCAGGCGGGAAGTAAGGTTCTCCCGGGCCGCCGGCCTCCGGCGGCCCGGGAGACTTCCAGGAAAGAGAGCGGATGCCCCTCCTCGGCGCGATCCCGGACGGCGCGCGGCTGATCGCCGTGCTCGGCGACCTGCCCGCGGTCGCCGGCGTGCCCGTTCTCGGCGTCGAGTCCCTGGTGCTCCCCTTCCAGACGGTCGGCGACAACGTGCTCCTCGGCGCCGAGGCGAGCGGCCGGTTCTTCGAGAGCAAGCAGAACCGGGAGCGACGAGCCGTCGACGCGCTCGACCGGGTGGGACTTCTTGTGTCGCCGACAGTGCCGGTCCTCGACCTGAACCCCGTCGACCAGCGCATCGTCGAACTGGCCGGCGTGCTGGGCCGGACGCCGGACATCGTCTTCGTCGACGACCGATCGAGCAGCTTCGACGACCGCGAAGCTGCGCGCTGGCAGGCCGCACTCGCTCGCGCGGCCGAGGTCGCGCCCGTGCTGGTCGCCGTGGACACCCTCTCCGACCTCCGGTTCAGCCCTCGCGCGATCGACGCCGTCGCGGTGACCCGTGACGGTGTCGTCGTGGGAACCGCCGAGCCCGGAGACGCCGGCCGCCTTCGGGGACTGCTCATCGACGAGTCGACCGCCCCGGCCGGGAACCGCCCGCTCGGACCCGTCGTGCTCGAACTGAACGACCTCTCCGTCTCTCACCCGGTCCGCCGCGAACGGATGCTCGTCGAAGGGGTCTCCCTGACGGTGCAAGCGGGAGAGATCCTCGGCCTCGCGCACGCGCAGTCCCTGGTGATGGGTGTCTTCGGGGAGTCCTCGGGAGGCAAAGTGACCGGGACCATCCTGCTCGACGGCGTGCCGGCCGACCTTTCCACGGTGGAACGAGCCATCTCCGCCCGGGTGCTGTTCATCACCGAGCATCCCCCCACCTACGACATCGGACTGATCGGTGGTGTCCCCACGAACGTGTCCGGTGAATCCCTGGCACGGCTCGCCCGCATGGGAATCGTCGATCGGCGCCGGGAGTACACGCCGAGGCGCGCGCCGTCGATGCTTCTCGACGTGATCTCCGGCGGGCGGTCCCGGCCGTCGACCGCCGCTATGAACGAGGTGCTGGCGGGCTGGGCGGCGGACGCGCCGCGAGTGGCCTTGATCACCGAACCGTTCGCCGGTCTTTCGCCGACCGACCGGGCGGAGCGCCGGACCCTGATCGAGCGCATCGCAGCCGCCGGTGCAGCGGTGGTTCTCGAGGCGGCCGACCCCGCCCAGCTCGTCGGGCTCTCCGACCGCATCCTGCTGCAGCACGGGCGACGCCTCGCCACCGAACTCCGGGGCGAGGCAGCGACCCCGCACGGTCTCGCTGCCTTCCGTGTCCGTACCGATGACCACCCCGAGACGTGAGGAACACGTGACGACCATGCGCCAACCGAAGAGAGAGGCTCTCGCGTGAGCACCTATTCCCCCGAAATCGAGGTCGCCGTCGCCCGGGTGCGCGCCGACGTCGCCCGTCTGCACGGCGAGCTCGTGCGCTATGGACTCGTCGTCTGGACCGGCGGCAACGTCTCCGGTCGGGTGCCCGGCGCGGACCTGTTCGTGATCAAACCGTCGGGTGTGTCCTACGACGACCTGGCGCCGGAGAACATGATTCTCTGCGATCTTGACGGCGCCGTGATCCCGGGCACGCCGGGCTCGGACCGGTCGCCGTCGAGCGACACGGCCGCCCACGCGTACGTGTACCGGCACATGCCCGAGGTCGGCGGTGTGGTGCACACCCACTCCACCTACGCGGTGGCGTGGGCGGCGCGGAACGAGCCGATCCCGTGTGTGATCACGGCGATGGCTGACGAGTTCGGTGACGAGATCCCGGTCGGACCGTTCGCCATCATCGGCGACGACTCGATCGGCCGCGGCATCGTCGAAACGTTGACCGGGCACCGCAGTCGCGCCGTGCTGATGGCCAACCACGGTCCGTTCACCATCGGCAAGAACGCGAAGGATGCCGTGAAGGCCGCCGTGATGGTGGAGGACGTCGCCCGCACCGTGCACATCTCCCGCCAGCTCGGCGAGCCGGTGCCGATCCCCCAGCCCGCCATCGATTCCCTGTTCGACCGCTACCAGAACGTCTACGGGCAGGCGCCGCAGGGTGCCCTCGCCGACTCGCAAGGAGAAACCATTGCCTAAGCTCATCACCTCGCTCGACGCCTATGAGGTCTGGTTCCTCACCGGAAGCCAGAACCTCTACGGTGAGGAAACCCTGAAGCAGGTCGCCGAGCAGTCGCAGGAGATCGCGCGGACGCTGGGCGCGGCATCCGATGTTCCGGTGAAGGTCGTCTGGAAGAGCGTGCTGAAGGACTCCGAGTCGATCCGGCGGGCGGCGCTCGACGCGAACGCGAACGACTCGGTGATCGGTCTGATCGCGTGGATGCACACGTTCAGCCCGGCGAAGATGTGGATCGCGGGTCTCGACGCGTTGCGGAAGCCGCTGCTGCACCTGCACACGCAGGCGAATGTGGCGCTGCCGTGGGGCGAGATCGACTTCGACTTCATGAACCTCAACCAGGCCGCGCACGGTGACCGGGAGTTCGGCTACATCCAGACCCGGCTCGGCGTCTCGCGCAAGACCGTCGTCGGCCACGTGTCGAACCCGGCGGTCACGGCACAGGTCGGCACCTGGATGCGCGCCGCCGCGGGCTGGGCAGCGACCCACGAGCTCAAACTCGCCCGGTTCGGCGACAACATGCGCTTCGTCGCCGTGACCGAGGGCGACAAGACCGAGGCCGAACTGCGGTTCGGCGTGCAGGTCAACACCTGGGGTGTGAACGAGCTGGCGGATGCTGTCGCCGCGGCATCCGAGAGTGACATCGACGCCCTCGTGGCCGAGTACGAAGAGCTCTACGACGTGGTCCCCGAGCTGCGGAAGGGCGGCGACCGCCACTCGTCGCTCCGGGACGGCGCCGCGATCGAGATCGGGTTGCGGTCGTTCCTCGAGGCCGGCGGCTTCGGCGCGTTCACGACCTCGTTCGAGGACCTCGGTGCGCTCACCCAGCTTCCGGGCCTCGCCGTGCAGCGGCTCATGGCCGAGGGCTACGGCTTCGGCGCCGAGGGGGACTGGAAGACCGCGATCCTCGTGCGGGCGGCATCGGTCATGGGAGCCGGCCTGCCCGGCGGCGCGTCACTGATGGAGGACTACACCTACCACCTCGTGCCCGGCGAGGAGCAGATCCTCGGCGCCCACATGCTCGAGGTCAGCCCCGGGCTCAGCTCGGCGAAGCCGACGCTCGAGATCCACCCGCTCGGCATCGGCGGCAAGGACGACCCGGTCCGCCTGGTGTTCAACGCCGACCCCGGCCCCGCCGTCGTCGTCGCGATGAGCGACATGCGCGACCGGTTCCGGCTCGTCGCGAACGTCGTCGACGTGATCGAACCGGCTGAGGCGCTGCCGAACCTCCCGGTCGGCCGCGCTGTCTGGAAGCCGCAGCCGTCGTTCGCGGTGTCGGCAGCAGCCTGGCTGACCGCGGGCGCCGCCCACCACACGGTCATGTCCACCGCGGTGGGGATCGACGTGTTCCGCGACTTCGCCGAGATCGCCGGCACCGAACTGCTCGTCATCGACAACGACACCACCCTCGGCGGGTTCGCCCGGGAAGTGCGCTGGAACAACGCCTACTACCGGCTCGCCCAGGGCTTCTAGAGGATTTCGCCCGGTGCCCTGAGGGGGCACGAGACACAGCGGATGCTGCCTGCCGGCGGCATCCGCTGTCTTCGTTCCCCGTCAGCAGGGGAAAGGAATGGTAACGAAGTGGCTACTGGGCGTTGACTGCACCTCACTGATGTCGTTTACTCGGAAGCCAGCGGCGCGAGCCGGGAGCACGAAGGAGTGTTCGGTGACAAGGAGTGTTCGGTGACGACGGGCCCAACGATCCTCGAAATGAGGTCGATCACCAAGGAATTTCCGGGAGTGAAGGCGCTCTCCGATGTGTCCATCGAGGTGAAGGCCGGTGAGATCCACGCTATCTGCGGGGAGAACGGCGCAGGAAAGTCGACCCTGATGAAAGTGCTTTCCGGCGTTTACCCGTACGGCACCTACACCGGAGAGATCATCTTCCAGGGTCAGGAGATGCGGTTCAAGGACATTCGCTCGAGCGAACATGCGGGCATCGTCATCATCCACCAGGAACTGGCGCTGATCCCCGAACTGTCGATCACCGAGAACATCTTCCTCGGCAATGAGCCGGGTCGCGGCGGAGTCATCGACTGGGTGGAGGCGAAGACGGAAGCCATCGGTCTTCTGGCCAGGGTGGGTCTTTCGGATGACCCGGACACACAGATCAAGAACATCGGCGTCGGTAAGCAGCAACTCGTCGAGATCGCCAAGGCCCTCAACAAATCGGTGAAGCTCCTCATTCTCGACGAGCCGACCGCGGCACTCAACGAAGCCGACTCGCGGCACCTGCTCGACCTCATCCTCGGTCTGAAGGGCAAGGGCATCAGTTCGATCATGATCTCGCACAAGCTCAACGAGATCGAGGCGATCGCGGACTCGATCACCATCATCCGTGACGGCAAGACCATCGAGACCATCGACGTCACCGCTACCGGCGTGAACGAAGACCGGATCATCCAGGGCATGGTCGGCCGGGTGCTCGAGAATCGTTTCCCCGACCACGAGCACACGATCGGCGACGTGTTCTTCGAAGTGCGCAACTGGACGGTGCAGCATCCGCTGACGAGCGAGCGTCTCGTGGTCAAGAACTCCAGCTTCACGGTCAGACGCGGTGAAGTGGTGGGCTTCGCCGGGCTCATGGGCGCGGGGAGAACGGAACTGGCGATGAGCGTCTTCGGCCGGTCGTACGGCATTTACCTGTCTGGCCAGGTATTCAAGGATGGCGTCGAAATCCAGTTGCGGAATGTCAGCGAAGCGATCGAGCACGGCATCGCCTATGTCAGCGAAGACCGAAAGTCGCTCGGACTCAATCTTCTCGACGACATCAAACGCTCCATCGTTTCGGCCAAACTGTCGAAGATCTCGCGTGCATCGGTCGTCGACAAGGTTGCTGAACACACGGTCGCCGAGCGGTTCCGTAAGAGCCTGCGGATCAAGACGCCAACGGTTGACGAGGGTGTCAACAAACTGTCGGGCGGAAACCAGCAAAAGGTGGTCCTGGCCAAGTGGATGTTCACGGACCCCGACCTGCTCATTCTCGACGAACCGACACGGGGCATCGACGTCGGTGCAAAAACGGAGATCTACGGCATCATCCGTGATCTCGCCGCGCAGGGCAAAGGAATCATCATGATTTCATCGGAACTGCCTGAGCTCCTGGGTGTATCTGACCGGATCTACACGATCTTCGAGGGCACCATCACCGCCGACCTGCCCAGCGCGGAGGCGGATCCCGAAACCCTGATGAAGAACATGACGTCCGTGAGGTCAGTGGGTCGATGAGCACTACAACAGAGACAAAGTCGTCAACAGGAACAAAGGCGTCTGGTGGCATCCGGGAACTCGGCAAGATGTTCGGCGGCGGGCAGTCGAGTGGACGCCAGGTCGGCATCCTCGGCGCGCTCGTCGTCATCATCGTGATCTTCCAGATCGCCACGGGTGGTCTGACCCTGGATCCCACGAACCTCATCAACCTCGTCAACCAGAACGCCTACGTTCTGATCCTCGCCATCGGCATGGTCATGGTGATCATCGCGGGACACATCGACCTGTCGGTCGGGTCGGTGGCCGCCTTCACCGGGATCATCGTTGCGACGTCCATGGAAGAGTGGAAGCTTCCGTGGCCGCTCGCCATTCTGCTCGGGCTCGTCATCGGTGCTCTCATCGGAATGTGGCATGGGTGGTGGGTGGCCTACATCGGCGTGCCCGCGTTCATCGTGACCCTGGCCGGCATGCTCATCTTCCGAGGGGGGAACCAGCTCATCGGAAGCTCGGCGACTGTCCCGGTCCCTGAAGCCTTCACCATCATCGGTGGAGGCTTTCTTCCTGACTTCGGTCCCGATATCGGTTACAGCAACCCGACCCTGCTGCTTGGACTCGTCGTCGCGGTCGTCGTCGTCATCCAGGAAATCCGGCTTCGGCGCACCCAGACGCGGATGGGGTCGGAGAAGGCGCCACTCTGGGTGAGCGTCGTCAAGGTGATCATCCTCCTGGCCATCGTCGTCTATGCCACCCTCTTGTTCGCTGGCGGTCGTATCGGCACGAGCTTCCCGGTTTCCGGGATCATCCTGGGCCTCCTGGTGCTGGCGTACTCGTTCATGACTCGGAACACGACCCTCGGCAGACACATCTACGCTGTCGGCGGCAACTGGCACGCGGCGGAACTGTCCGGTGTGAAGATCAAGCGAGTCAACTTCTTTGTCATGATGAACATGTCGATCCTGGCGTCGCTCGCCGGGATGATCGCGGTCGCCCGATCCGTCGCATCCGGTCCCGGTGACGGTGTCGGGTGGGAACTCGACGCGATCGCCGCCGTCTTCATCGGTGGTGCTGCGGTGTCGGGCGGCATCGGGACGATCGTCGGGTCGATCGTCGGAGGCCTCGTGATCGCCGTGCTCAACAACGGACTCCAGCTGCTCGGCGTCGGGGTCGACCGGGTGCAGATCATCAAAGGCCTGGTCCTGCTGCTGGCCGTGGGCATCGACGTCTACAGCAAGCGCACCGACCGGCCGACGTTCCGTGGGTTGATGAGACGCAACCGCAGGGACGCCGGCCCGGGGGACCAGAACGCGACACCGATCGAGCGGCCGTCTGTGGCACCCTCGACCAGCGCAGAGGCCACGTCGCGCCCACAGTCCACTTCCCCGAACTGAGGTCCGGGATAGTCCCGAATGCGCACACCACCCGAATATCCACCAAGCACAGAGAGAGTGAATTCATGCGTAAATTAGCGCTTACCGCGTCGGCGATCGCCGTCACCGCGGCCCTGGCTCTGACGGGTTGTTCGACCCGTGGCTCCAGTTCCGGATCAGGCTCGACGGAGGAGGCATCCGGTTTCCCGGCGGACTCCGTCATCGGCGTGGCCCTTCCTGACAAGACCTCGGAGAACTGGGTTCTCGCAGGCCAACTGTTCGAGGACGGCCTCAAGGAGGCCGGCTTCAAAGGTGACGTCCAGTACGCCGCTGCAACCAACACGGTGCCCGACCAGCAGAACCAGATCTCGTCCATGGTCACGAAGGGTGCGAAGGTCATCATCATCGGCGCGAAGGACGGGGGACAGCTGTCGGGCCAGGTGAAAGCGGCGAAAGACGCGGGCGCGATCGTGATCGCCTACGACCGGCTGATCCTCAACACTGAGGACGTCGATTACTACGTCGCCTATGACAACGAGAAAGTCGGCGAATTGCAGGGGCAGGCGCTGCTCGACGGAATGGCAGCGAAGAAGCCGGAGGGACCGTACAACATCGAACTCTTCTCCGGTTCGCCCGACGACGCGAACTCGGCTGTCTTCTTCGGCGGTGCGATGAAAGTGCTGCAGCCGAAGATCGATGACGGAACGCTCGTCGTCGTGTCTGGACAGACCGACATCAAGCAGACGTCGACAGCCGGGTGGCTCGCAAAGAACGCGCAGGACCGGATGGACACGCTCCTCGCCGCGCATTACACCAACACTGAACTCGATGGTGTGCTCTCGCCGAACGACAACCTCGCACGCGCGATCATCACGAGCGTGAAGGCAGCGGGGAAGCCGATCCCGATCGTCACCGGCCAGGACTCCGAGGTGGAGTCGGTCAAGTCGATCATGGCCGGCGAACAGTACTCGACGATCAACAAAGACACCCGCGCACTGGTCGACCAGGCGATCGCGATGGTTGAGCAGGCCCAGAAGGGTGAGACGATCGAGACGAACGATGACGAGTCGTACGACAACGGCGTCAAGGTCGTTCCGGCGTACCTCTTGCCCCCGCTGATCGTGACCAAGGAGAACGCGGCTGAGGCATACGCGAATGATCCGAACCTGGCGCCGCTGACGCAGCAGTAGTCGCTCGCGGCACAAGCACAAGGCCGGCGGTGTGGGACCCCGCCGGCTTTGTCGCGTGTCATCCGCTTCTCCGGGTCAGCCACGCACCGGGTCTGGCAGTGTTAAGGGCATGACTGACCTTCGCGTGGCGATCACCCCAGACTCCTTCAAAGGTACGGCGACCGCCATCGAGGTGACGACGGCGCTCGCCGAAGGGTGGCTCTCGGTTCGCCCCGGTGACACCCTGATCCGGATGCCGCTGGCCGACGGCGGCGAAGGAACCCTCGACGCGTTCGAACTGGCCGTGCCCGGCGCCCGGCGGATGCCGGTGACGGTGTCCGGACCGGACGGGCGGCAGGTCGAGGCGAGCTGGATCCTTCTCCCTGACAACTCGGGCGTCGTCGAACTCGCGGTCACGAGCGGCATCACGCTCCTCCACCCGCTGCAGCCGATGGAGGCACACACCCTCGGCTTCGGCCAGGCCATCGCCGCCGCCATCGACTCCGGTGTGGACAGGCTCTACCTCGCCCTCGGCGGAAGCTCCTCCACCGACGGCGGCGTCGGCGCCCTCACCGCCCTCGGTGCCGAGTTCGCCGACGCGGAGGGTCGCCCGGTCCCCCCCGGCGGACGGGGCCTCGGCGCCGTGGCGTCGATCGACACAACCCACCTCCGCGCCGTGCCCGCCGGCGGCGCCACCATCCTCAGCGACGTAACGAACCCGCTCCTCGGCCCGAACGGTGCGGCAACGGTGTTCGGTCCGCAGAAGGGGGCCGCCGCAGAGCAGGTCGCTGAACTCGACGCCGGCCTTCGCCGGCTGGCGGCTCTCCTCGGCACCGACCCCGAGACACCGGGCGCGGGCGCGGCCGGGGGAACCGGGTACGGCCTGATCGCCTGGGGCGCCGTGATGGCATCCGGAGCCGAGGCGGTCGGTGAGGTGATGCACGCGCCGGACGCCGTGGCATCCGCGACCGTCGTCATCACCGGTGAGGGCCGCTTCGACGGTCAGTCCGACGCGGGAAAAGTGCCGTCATACGTCCGCGCGCTCGCAGAAGCGGCCGGTGCGACGCCGCTGCTCGTCGCCGGGGCGATCACCGCCGAGCCCACGGGATTCGCCGCGGCCGTGTCGCTGACCGAGCTCGCCGGCAGTGCGGATGCCGCGATGACCGACACCGTGCACTGGTTGCGGGAGGCGGGCGCGCGGCTGGCGCGAACCGTGTAGCACCTGGTCACCCGCTTCGGACGGAAGCATCCGGCGTACCGGATGACCCGGTCCGCAACGGGTGACTGCGGCTCAGCGGAGCGGCACGCCGGACGAGCGGCTCACAGTCCAAGCGTCGGGTTGGCGGTGCGGTGCGCCTCGAGTGCGGCGTTCGCCACCGCCCCCGTTGTGCTGAGATCGTTCGAGTTGGCCATGATCCAGAGCGGGCCGGAGAACAGGTGGGTTGCTGCGATCGGGGAGACCTCGGTCTCACCGCTCTTCTCGAAGCTCGTTGCCGTGCCGGTTGACACGTCTGTGAACCCCTCGTCAGCCAGCGCGGCCTCCAGACTGGAGCGCTGCTCGGCCGTCACCTCCACGGCATGAATCGTGAAGACGCCGTCCGAATTCGGCACGCCCCAGGTGCACGCCTTCGCCTGAGCCGCATCGGCGAGTGTGCTGTCGATTTCTGCGAGGGGGAACCATCCGCCGGACTCGGTGGGCGGTCGCTCGCCGAGGAACTCGGTGTCCTCGGCGAATATCGCACGCGCTTGGTCGATCGGCAGCATGACCTCGCACTCGACGATCGTCAGCGATTCGGGAGTCGGTGTGGGACTCGCGGTCGCCGAGGGCGTCGGGGAGGCCGAAGGGTCGGTCGGGCTGGGCTCCGCCCCGGGCGCGGCGCAGCCCGCGAGGGCGAGCCCTACCGCGGCGCACACAACGACGAACTGAAGCCTCATGTGCGGAATATTAGACCACGACATCCTCGCTCGATAGGGGTCTGCGCCCGCCTGGTGTGAACCCGGTGACACCGCGCCTGGTCACCCGCTCCGGACGAAAGCATCCGGCGCGCCGGATGACCTGGTCCGCAACGGGTGACTACGTGCGTGCTCAGCGCAGCGGCACCGCCGCCGGCCGTTCGACCGTGCTTGCCGCCAGGTACTGCGCCGAGATGGCACCGACACCGATGATGCCGACGGTCAGCGGCTCGCCCACAACAGCCCCCGCTCGATGATCGTCCGCACGTTCGCGTGCTGCAGCACGTCCATGCTGTGCCCCGGCGTCGCCACGAAGATCCGCCCGTCCCCCCACTGCCGCGTCCAGACCGCCGGGGAGGTCACCTCCCGGTGCCACGGGTCGCCGGCGCGCACCCGCTGGGTCGTCGTGGCGAGCACATCGTTGAGGTCGTCGGAGAGCACCCAGTACTGCTCGGTTTCCAGATCGAAGTCCGCGATTCCCTCGGTGATCGGATGCTGCCGGCCGAGTTCCGTCATCGCCACCGTGTACGGGACGAAATTGTCACGCTCGCTCCCGTCGCGCTCCTCGCTCGCCGGCTTGCCGGGGTGGCTCGCGAACTGGCCGCCGACGAGGTGGAAGTAGTCGCTCGACGCCCGGAACGAGTCGGCGATGCCGCCGTGCCAGCCGGCCAGCCCCGTCCCGGCGCGCACCGCGGCGGTCAGCCCTGAGAGTTCGTCCGGCTCGATCGTCGACATCGTCACGCACTGCATGATGAGGTCGACGGATGCCAGCCCCGCGGCATCCGCGTACACCGACGTCGACTCCTCCACCCGCACCTCGAACCCGGAAGCGACGAGGTGGGGCACGAAGAGGTCGGTGGCGGCGACGGGGGAGTGGCCTTCCCAGCCCGCGCGGACGATGAGTGCTGATCGTGAGTGCGTCATCGCGGGGTCTCCTCAGTGGTCGGACGGTCCATCGATGCTATCGGCGCAGTCTCAGCAGGCGCGAGTGAGGCCGCGTCAAGTGCCTTTTCGGCTCTGGTCGGCCGGTCCATACTTGCGGGATGAATTCCTCGCTGCTGTTCGGCGTGATCGCGTCGAGCGCTCTCGTCCTCGGTGCCGTGATCGGCGTGCGCTTCGAGCTGCCCAAGCGGGTGCTGGCCATCCTGCTCTCCTTCGCCGCGGGCGCCCTGATCACGGCGCTGAGCTTCGAACTGTTCGAGGACGCCTACGAGCGCGGCGGGATCTGGCGTGCGGTGATCGGCCTGCTCGTCGGGGCGGTCGTGTTCACGATGCTCAGCGCGCTGCTCGACCGCCTGGCACAGCCGGGGTCGCGCACGAAGTCGGCGGACGAGTTCGAGGGCAGCGCGAAACTCGACACGGATGCCGCGGCCACCGACCGCCCGGATCCCGCGACCTCGACGCGCGGTGCGGCGGGCATGGCGCTGCTGGCCGCCGTCACCCTCGACGGCGTGCCGGAGAACGTGGCGCTGGGGGTGTCGCTCGGCGAAGGTACCGGCGGTCTCGCCCTGCTGGCGGCGATCTTCGTGTCGAACTTTCCCGAGGCGCTGGTCGGAGCCTCATCGATGCGCAGCCAGGGCCGTTCGCGCCGCTCGATCGTCCTGCTCTGGACGGCGTGCGCCGTGCTGCTCGTGATCGCCGTCGTGGTCGGTGCCGGACCGTTCTCGAACACCGACCCGGAGACGATCTCGCTCCCGCTCGCCTTCGCCGCGGGCGCCGTGATCGCGTCGCTCGCCGACACCCTGATGCCCGAGGCGTACGAGCACGGCGGCCCGGCCGTGGCGATAAGCACTGCGGCGGGTTTCGTGCTGTCTTTTGCCCTGTCCCTGGCCTGAGCACGAACGACGTCGCCGGCGGGGTCAGCGCAGCGCCGCCAACGACCGGGTGATGCGCTCGAAGATCACAACGTCGACCGCGATGCCGGCCGAACGCAGGGCGAGCACCGCCGCCCCGACCACGCCGTCCTCCACCGGCTGCGTGTGCGACACGAGGCCGGAGGCGGCTGCGGCCGCGGTGACGGCATCCGCGACCATGCTGTCCTGCGCCAGGATGCTCCCGCCGAGCACGAGGGGGCCGGTCAGCTCCGGCGACGCCACCGCCCCGAACAGGCGGGCGAGGGCTTCGGCGGCATCCGCGAGGATCGCCCGGGCCGTCTCGTCGCCGGGCGCGGCGAAAGCGAGCGGGGCGAACCGCGCGAGTTCCACCGGGCGGAGCCGGTAGACGGCATCCGTCACCTGGTTGACGGCCACCGGCCGCCCGTCGGCGGAAAGCGCCGTCGACGCGCGGATCGCCAGGGCGTCCAGCAGCAGGGAGGTGAGCGCGGTGGGCGCCGCCCGGCCGTCGAGAGCCGCAACGGCGTCGCGCACGACCCGGTGCCCGATCCAGAAGCCCGAGCCCACGTCGCCGATCAGCCAGCCCAGTCCGTCGGCGGTGAGGTCGACGACCCCGTTCCGGACCCGGATGCCGGCCGCCCCCGTCCCGGCGACGAGGGCATAGCCGTCGGGCTCGAAGGTTCCGGCGAAGAAGGTGGCCAGGAGGTCCGACCGCAGCTCGACGTGGCCCGCGAATCCCGCGGCGGCGAGCGCGTCGCGGATCCACGCCGCGTCGGGGTTCACTCCGGAGCCCGCCATGGCGAGGATGGCTGGGCCGACGTCCGATGCCGTCAGGCCGGCCCTGTCGGTGGCGGCGTGCGCCGCTGTGACGATGGCGGATGCCGCGCGTTCCGTTCCCGAGGAGATCGGATTGCCCCCGCCGGCACGCCCGAACCCGAGGCAGTGGCCGTCGACGTCGACGAGGACGGCACGGGTGCTCGTCCCGCCGGCGTCAACGGCGAGGACGGCGGCCATCGTCATCCTGGGGTTCCGGGAAGAAATGCATTCGTTACCTAATTTCCACACAGGGTCATTGACGACACGACGATACAAGAATAGTTTTCACCCAAGCGATAAACCAGTGAAACGGATTTTCAGCTATGACGACGACGTCGAGAGCTCACACCACCGAAGGGGGTGTTCGTGCCTCCCACCGCATTCAGGCCAACCTGCCACAGATGTCGAGCGTCATGGTGAAAATTGCCGAGCTTCTGCTTGAGAACCCGACGGCCCCGCTGGAGCTGTCGATCACCGAACTCGCCGAGCGAGCGGGGACGTCCGCGGCCACCGTCACCCGGTTCTGCCGGCTGATCGGATACTCGGGCTACGTCCAGTTCCGGGTCGGTGTCGCCAGCGACGTCGGCCGGGGGAACGCGCACGAGTCCTGGCGTGCCGACATCGGCCGGGAGTTCGACCCGGACGACTCCCCCCGCGACGTGCTCGGAACACTGCTGAACTCGCACATGCACTCGCTCCAGTCGACGGCAGACCGAATCGACCTCGACAGCGTGGCGGACATCGCCCGCCGGATCAGTGAATGCAGCCACCTCGACATCTACGGCATCGGCGGCAGCGGAGGCATGGCCGCCGAAATGCAGAGCCGCCTCTACCGGATCGGCATCAACGCCCACTGCTGGGGCGAAGTTCACGGCGGGCTCACGAGCGCGGCGATCCTCGACGAGGGGGCAGTGGCACTCGGCATCTCCAACACGGGGCGCACCGAGGAGACGATCCAGATGCTCTCCCAGGCGAAGTCGTCCGGAGCCTTCACCATCGCCCTCACCAACAACGCCGACTCCCCGCTCGCCGAACTCGCCGACGTCACAGTGATCACCGCCGCGCCCGAGCTCTACCTCCAGCCGGATGACCTCTCGGCCAAGCACAGCCAGCTCTTCGTCCTCGACCTGCTCTACCTGCTCGTGGCGCAGTTGAATTTCACCGACATCGCCACCCGGCTCGCGGCATCCGCCATGGCCGTCTCCGAGCACCGCCGTCCCGCGCGTGGATCCCGTCCCGCTCAGCCTCTCACCGCATCCGGGAGTACCGCCCATGTCTGACCTCATCCCGGAATTCCTCGCCCAGGCAACCAGCCGGCTCGAAGCCATCGCCGAGACCGCTGCCGAGGGTGGGTACGACGAGGCGATCGACCTGATCACCACCTCCCTCGACAACGGCGGAGTCCTCCAGGCGTTCGGAACCGGTCACTCGCAGGCCTTCGCGATGGAGATCGCCGGCCGTGCAGGCGGCTTGATCCCGACCAACAACCTTGCGCTCCGCGACGTGGTGCTGCACGGCAGCCGCGATGTCGCCGACCTCGGCGGGTCGAGCCTCGAGCGTGATCCGTCTGTCGTTGACGAGCTGTTCAGTGTGTCGCCGATCAACCCGGCCGACGTGTTTCTCATCGCCTCGAACTCGGGAGTGAACGGGTCGATCGTCGGCGTCGCGCTGCGGGCGAAGGAGCTGGGACACAAGGTCATCGGCGTCACGAGCCTCGAACACACCAACGCCGTCGAGCCGAAGCACCCGAGCGGAAAACGACTGAGCGAGATCGCCGACGTCGTGATCGACAACCGGGCACCGTTCGGCGACACCACCCTGTCGCTGCCCGGCGACGTCGGGGTGGGAGCCATCTCGTCCATCACGTCGGCGTTCATCGCCCAGCTTCTCACCATCGAGGTGTCCCGTCGGATCGCGGAGAGCGGCGCTGTTCCCCCGCTCTACATCTCCGCGAACATCCCGGGAGGAGACGAACACAACCTCGCGCTCGAGAACCTCTATCGAGACCGGATCCGACGCACCGCCTGACCCGCATCCAGAGCCCCAATCACACGGAAGGTACACAATCACCATGATGAACATCCAGAACGTCACGATGGATCGAAGGAATGTCCTCCGCGGCGCCGTCGCCGCTGCGATTCTCATTCCGCTCGGCTCATCCCTCGCGTCCTGTGCCACCGGAGGCCCGAGCGCTCCCGCTCCCGGGGGAACGGTTTCAGCGGCGAACCCGTTCGGCCTGGCATCAGACTCAACGATTGACTCCGTGATCTTCAAGGGAGGTTACGGCGTCGACTACGTCGAGTACGCCGCGAAGCTGCTCGAGAAGAACCACGAAGGCGTGACGGCCAAGGTCGCCCCTTCAACGCAGATCGCGCAGGAACTACAGCCGCGCTTCGTCGGTGGCAACCCGCCAGACCTGATCGACAACTCCGGAGCACAGGCGATCGGGTTCAACACCATCCTCGAACAGCTCGAGGACCTGACTGACGTCATCGACGCCGACAACCTCGAGGGCGAGACAATTCGCGACACCCTCTATGGTGGGGTTCTCGCCCCAGGTACGTTCGAGGGCAAGCTTGCCGCGATCAACTATGTGCTCACGGTCTTCGGCGTGTGGTACTCGTCGAGCCTTTTCGAAGAGAACGGCTGGACCCCGCCGGCGACGTGGGCGGAGGTCATCGACCTCGGCGCAAAGGCGAAAGAAAAGGGCAAGTATCTCTTCCTTTTCGGGAAGGAAGCTGCAACCTACTACCAGACGCTGTCGATCGACTCCGCGATCAAGGAAGGCGGGGACGAGGTTCGCCTTGCCCTGGAGAACCTCGAGGAGGGTTGCTGGTCACTGCCCGCCGTGCAGAGCGTGTTCGAAGCCCTTCACGAGATCATCGCGGCCGGCTACATGAAGCCGGGCGGATCGGGAACACAGTTCACCGAAGCCCAGGCGCAGTGGAGCAACGACATGGAAGCCGTTCTGTACCCGTCCGGGTCGTGGATCGAGAACGAGATGAAAGGCAACACTGCGGAAGGCTTTGCCATGAAGGGGTTCGCTGCTCCGGTCGTCTCGTCCAGCCCGAAGATGGCGCCGGAATCATTGCACTCCGCCGCGGGCGAGCCGTTCATCGTCCCCTCTCAGGCAAAGAACGTCGCCGGTGGCAAGGAGCTGCTCCGCACCATGCTGTCGAAGGAGGCAGCGACGAACTTCGCCAAGGAGAAGCTCGCCCCGACCGTGGTCAAGGGTCTCGTTCCCGCCGACGGCTTCGGCTCGACCGCCCTGGTCGCCCAGACCGACATGCTCGACGCCGCCGGTGAGAACATTTACACCCACGGCTTCGTCGACCTGTACGGCATGAATCCCGACCAGCTCGTCGTATGGAACACCTTCCTCGAAGGCAAGTCTGACGTCGGAACCCTCACCTCGGGCCTGCAGGCCATCACCGACAAGGTGAGGGACGACGACTCGGTCAACAAAATCGAGGTCAAATGACAGCGGCCGGCGCCGACCCAGGGCGCGCCATAGCAACCCTGGCACCCTCCGGCGGTCGAAAGACCGCCGGAGGGCGCCGGCGCAAGCTCACGGTCGACTACGTGACATTCATGCTGGTCTTCCTCGGGCTGCCGCTGGCCATCTTCCTGATCTTCGTGATCTGGCCGTTCATCCAGGCTGTGTTCTACTCGCTGACCGACTGGTCGGGCTTCAGCCCCGAGATGAATATCATCGGAATCGAGAACTACGTCCGGCTCTTCAACGACGACATCTTCATGACGGCGCTCGGGAATAACATCCTCCTGGCAATCGTCGTGCCACTGGTGACGATCGTGCTCTCCCTCGCGCTCGCCACGATGGTCACTGTTGGCGGCCCGAGCCATGGTCCGATTCGCGGCCTGCGCAATTCGAGCTTCTACCGCGTTGTCTCGTTCTTCCCGTACGTCATTCCCGCGATCATCATCGGCATCCTCTGGAGTCAGATCTACACTCCCGGCGGGCTGCTGAACGGCATTCTCGGGGCGTTCGGTCTGGACATGTTTGAGTCGTTCCCTTGGCTCGGTGACGAGCGCACCGCCATGGGGGCCTCGATCTTCGTGATCGTCTGGGGTTTCGTGGGTTTCTACATGGTGCTCTTCGTCGCCGCTATCAAGGGCGTTCCTGCCGAGACCTACGAGGCGGCCCGCATCGACGGCGCCGGACGTGCCCGCACAGCGTTCTCCATCACAATCCCGCTCATTCGCGACAACATCCAGACGGCGTACATCTACCTCGGGATCCTGGCTCTCGACGCTTTCGTCTACATGCAGGCCCTCAACCCCGGCGGTGGACCCAACAACTCCACGCTGGTGATGAGCCAGCAGTTGTTCCGTACCGCCTTCAACAAAGGCGAATTCGGGCAGGCCAGCGCGATGGGTGTCGTCCTCGCGGTCATCACGCTGCTCTTCGCGGCGATCGTCTTTCTCGTGAACCGCCTCACCGGCGGCAAGGAAGAGGGAGGTCGGGCATGACCACTCAGGCCATCACCACGCGGGGTGCGACCCGCGGCGGCTCCAAACCCGCTTTCACGCGCAAGCCGAAGACCACACCGGGAGACAAAGCTGTCGGGGCGATCTCGCACACCGCGTTGGTCATCTGGTCGCTCATCGTCATCCTTCCGCTCGTCTGGACGCTGATCACGAGCTTCAAGACGACGAAGGAGATCTTCGCGTCACCGTTCGGGCTGCCGGCCAACTGGAACTTCAACAACTACGTCTCGGCCTGGACGCAGGAGGGCATCGGCAACTACTTCCTCAACACGGTCATCGTCGTCGGCTTCGCCCTCGTCATCGTGATGGTGCTCGGGGCGATGTGTGCCTACGTGCTCGCGCGGTTCAAGTTCTTCGGCAGCCGCGCGATCTACTACCTCATGCTCGCCGGCCTCACCTTCCCGGTGTTCCTGGCGATCGTGCCGCTGTTCTTCGTGCTCCGCAACATCGGGCTGCTCAACACGCTGCCCGGCCTGATCCTCACCTACGTCGCCTTCGCGCTCCCGTTCACGGTGTTCTTCCTGTACTCCTTCTTCAAGGGGCTGCCGGACGAGATCGCCGAAGCGGCCGCGATCGACGGTGCCGGGGAGTGGCGCACCTTCTTCCAGGTGATGTTGCCGATGGCGAAGCCGGGCATGGCATCCGTCGCGATCTTCAACTTCCTCGGCCTCTGGAACCAGTTCCTGCTGCCCGTCGCGCTCAACACGAACAAGGACAACTACGTGCTGTCGCAGGGGATGGCGTCGTTCGCGTCGTCGGCGGGTTACGCGGTGGACTTCGGCGCGCTCTTCGCCGCCGTCGTCATCACGATCGTGCCGGTGCTTATTGCCTACGTCATCTTCCAGCGCCAGCTGCAGGGTTCCGTCAGTCAGGGGACGATGAAGTAGCGGATGCCACGGTGCCCGTCCCGGCGGCATCCGGCCGTTCCGGTGACGCAAAAGCACCGTTTCGACTCGCGGGTTCTAACGGTTAGAGCAACACCTGATTATTGAAGGGTGTTGATCGAGATGAGTCCGAGGTTCTCGGAGCGGATGCTGGGCGATGTCGTC
>NZ_JBEPSK010000013.1:0-87119 GCF_040548835.1 Mycetocola sp. 2940 | reverse complement strand
GGGCGGCGGGGGGGTGTGTGTGTGCTTTTTGCCGCCTCCCAACCCGGGGGGCGCGGGCCCCCCCCCCCCCCCCGCGGGGGGGGGGGGGGGGGGGGGGGGGGGGGCCCCCCCCCCCCCCCCCCGAACCAATAGACCCGCGCGAGCCTGGAGGGAGCGCCAGCGGCCGAAGCGCGTCGGCTTGGGCCCTTTCCGCGCTCAACTCGACCGACCCCCACTGCGGACGGTTCCTGGCTTCATCAAGCTCAGTTCACGAAGCAAGGCCGGGCCGCGGCTGCGTCGAGGGATGTGCTCAACTGGTGTCATGAAGACTTCCACGAAGAACCTGCTCATCGGCGTCGTTGTCGCAATCCTCGCCATCCTTGTCGCATCCGTGATCGTCAACGTCGCCCTCGCCTTTCTCGCGGCGGCATTCAAGCTCGCGCTCATCGCGGCTGTCGCGCTGGTGCTCGTCGCTGTCGGCTGGGTCTGGTTCGGCCGAATCCGCTCCCGAGACTGACGCTCAGTAGCGCGGCGCTGCAGGCATACCGAAGAACGCTTCCAGGGTTTGGAACCCGCCGGCGTGGTAGTCGGCAGCGAGGGTGGTGCCGACATAGCGGTAGTGCCATGGCTCGTACTGGTAACCGGTGATGGGCGTCGTCGTCTCGGCGTAGCGCAGGATGAATCCGTGTTCCCAGGCGTGGGCGCGAAGCCATGCTCCCTGGGGGGTGGAGGCGATGCAACTGGACGCGGAACAGCCGGCCGCACGGGGAGCGATGTCTGCGGCGAACCCCGTCTGGTGCTCGCTGTAACCCGGCTTGGCCGAACGCAGGTCGGCCGCAGCCTGGCCGTTGGTCCGTACGAAGCCGTCGTACAGGGTCTTCTGGGTCGCGTAGGAACGGTAGCCGCTCTGCAGCACCATGCTCCCGGCACCCGCTTGCGAAGCGGCCGCGAACATCGACTCGAGCGCGGCCGATGCCTCCTTGCGCATCGGCTGCCAGTTGACGTTCGTGACATTCGGATAGGTCAGGTCTGTCGGAGCGTAATTCAGCGGGGTCACCGGGCGCGCTTTGTTCACCACCACCCAGATGCTCGACGGCGATTCGGTACTGAGGCACGGCTGCAGTTTCTCGACAGCGCCGCGGAGGACCCGGGTGCCACCGACGAGCCGGGCTTCCGCGGTCGACAGTGACGTCATGGTCGAGAGCACCGTCGCGGGAACACACTGCGGTTGTGCGAGGAAGATCGGCCGGTTCGCAACCGCGGCGGGAACGACAGCGGAAAGCGCATCGGGGAAGTCCCATGCGGTCGCGAGGAAGCTCGGTCCTGCAGCTGCGCCCGCGAAGGCGTGCCGGTTGAGAACGATCGCCGTTTCGTACCGGTCCGTTCCGCCCTGCCTGGTCACGCTCGTTATTCCGGGAACCGCCCGGATCTGGCTTTCGATTCCAGCCGACACCGCGCCGGTCGCGCCTGCGATGGTGACGGATGTCACTCCCAGGTCGCCGAGCAGTTTTCGGGTGGTGTCTGGGAGGGCTGCGGAACCGCCGGGTACGAGGATCACCGGAGCGCCAACCCGCGCCGCGGCGGGCCCCGCTGCAAGGGCATCGGGGTAGCTGGTTCCGGTGGCGACGTACGCGTGCCTGGACCCTTCGTTCCAGACGTCACGGACGAGCCCTTCCGACACCACGTACCGGTCGCTTCCGCCCACGCGCGAGACGTCCGCCACGAGGCTTCGGGCACTTTCCTCGACCGCGGCCGAGACAGCGCTGGCGCCACCGACGATCACGATGCGCGCGGGCGCGAGCCTGGCGATCTCGGTGCGGATGTTTGTGGGGATACTGTCGCGACTGGTCAGGAGCAGCGCCGCAGACGACTGTGCCGCGGCAGGGCCGGCCGACAGGGCGTCAGGGAAGTTTTCCCCCGATGCGAGGAACACCGTGTCAACGGGACCGGGGGACGGGTAGGCCGCGAGCGACGCGGCAGCGGATGTGGCATACCGGTCCTCCCCGAAAATCCTTGAGGAGGTGAGGGCTGTGGCGGGCTCCGTGACGGTGAGGGCAGTCAGCGTCGATGCGATGACGGCGACAAGCAGAGTGGTGACCGTCATGCGCGTTGAGGGCTTCATGGCCTTAGGGTATGGGCCCATAGGGCCGGTTGGTCGATCTGCCCCCCGTATTGGGACTGAGCCTGCAGAACCCCGACGGGCGTCGATTCGTCGATTGTTCGTGCGTTTCGCAGGCTCAGGTCCAACATTCCCAGCCCCGCAAACAGCTGCTCTGATAGGCTTCAAGAGGCCCGATAGCGATATCGAGCACATTCACGGAGCAGGCCGGCAGGAAGCTGGTCCTCGGTGGTGGATTTCTCTCACGTCGGAGCCCCGACGGCCCCCCTTGCAGTACACCAGCCTCGCTGGTCGCGTCGAGAGCGATTTTCTACTGGAGATCAGCCAGACCCTCGAAGGTCTGAGTAATCACTGCCTGTTCCTGCTCCTAGGAGAGCGTGCGCCCACACGGGGCGGCGCTAGACGTTAGGAGAGACCTATGGAAGGTCCAGAAATCAAGTTCGCCGAGGCAGTCCTCGACAACGGCAAGTTCGGCAAGCGCACGGTCCGGTTCGAAGCCGGCCGCCTTGCACAGCAGGCACAGGGTGCCATTGCTGCATACCTCGACGAAGAAACCATGCTGCTCAGCGCCACGAGCGCCGGAAAGCACCCGAAAGACCAGTTCGACTTCTTCCCCCTCACGGTGGACGTCGAAGAGCGCAGCTACGCTGCCGGCAAGATCCCCGGTTCGTTCTTCCGTCGTGAAGGCCGTCCGTCGACCGAGGCCATCCTCGTCTGCCGCCTGATCGACCGCCCGCTGCGCCCGTCGTTCGTCAACGGTCTCCGCAATGAGGTCCAGATCGTCATCACCGTCCTGAGCATCGCTCCCGACGAGTTCTACGACGCTCTCGCCATCAACGCGGCATCCATGTCGACCCAGATCTCGGGACTTCCGTTCTCGGGCCCGATCGCCGGCATCCGCCTCGCCCTCATCAACGGCCAGTGGGTTGCCTTCCCGAAGGCCTCACAGCTCGCTGACGCCGTCTTCGACCTCACGGTCGCGGGCCGCCTCGTCACCGACGAGAACGGCAACGAAGACATCGCCATCATGATGGTCGAGGCCGAAGCAACCGAAGGCGCCTGGAACCTGATCCAGGGCGGCGCCATCAAGCCGAACGAGGACGTCGTCGCCGAGGGCCTCGACGCCGCGAAGCCGTTCCTGCTCCAGCTGGTCAAGGCTCAGTCCGAGCTCGCTGCCCAGTCGGCCAAGGAAGTTCGCGACTACCCGGTCTTCCTCCCGTACACCGACGAGACCTTCGCCGTTGTCTCCGACCTGGCCAAGGCCGAGCTCGCCTCGATCTACCAGATCGCCGACAAGACCGAGCGCCAGAACGCCGACGACGAGCTCAAGGACCGCGTCAAGGGCGCGATCGCGACCAAGGTCGAAGCAGGAGAGCTGCCGGCAGACGCCAACAACCAGGTGTCCGCTGCGTACAAGTCCGTCACGAAGAAGATCGTGCGCGACCGCATCCTCACCGAGGGCGTCCGCATGGACGGCCGCGGCCTTGCTGACATCCGTCCGCTCGACGCCGAGGTGCAGGTCATCCCGCGCGTCCACGGTTCGGCCATCTTCCAGCGCGGAGAGACCCAGATCCTGGGCGTCACCACGCTGAACATGCTCAAGATGGAGCAGCAGATCGACTCGCTGAGCCCGATCACGAAGAAGCGCTACCTGCACCACTACAACTTCCCGCCGTACTCGACCGGTGAAACCGGCCGGGTCGGTTCGCCGAAGCGTCGCGAGATCGGGCACGGCTTCCTCGCCGAGCGCGCCCTCGTCCCGGTTCTGCCGAGCCGCGAGGAGTTCCCGTACGCCATCCGCCAGGTCTCCGAGGCTCTCGGCTCCAACGGATCGACGTCGATGGGCTCTGTCTGCGCGTCGACCCTGTCGCTGCTCAACGCCGGTGTGCCGCTGCGCGCCCCGGTTGCCGGCATCGCCATGGGCCTCGTCTCCGACGAGGTCGACGGCCAGACCCGCTACGCGGCTCTCACCGACATCCTCGGTGCTGAAGACGCACTCGGCGACATGGACTTCAAGGTCGCCGGTACCAGCGAGTTCGTCACGGCGATCCAGCTCGACACGAAGCTCTCAGGGCTCCCCGCCTCCGTGCTGAAGGCCGCGCTGACCCAGGCCAAGGAGGCTCGCACCACGATCCTCTCCGTCCTGACCGCCGCGATCGACGCTCCGGATGAGATGGCCCCGACCGCGCCCCGCGTGATCAGCGTCAACATCCCCGTCGACAAGATCGGCGAGCTGATCGGCCCCAAGGGCAAGACGATCAACGCCATCCAGGACGAGACCGGCGCAGACATCTCGATCGAAGAAGACGGCACCGTGTACATCGGCGCTGTCGACGGACCGTCGGCTGAGGCCGCCCGTGCCCAGGTCAACGCCATCGCCAACCCGACCAACCCTGAGGTCGGCGAGCAGTTCCTCGGAACTGTCGTGAAGATCGCCACGTTCGGCGCCTTCGTCTCGCTGCTCCCGGGCAAGGACGGCCTGCTGCACATCTCCGAGGTGCGCAAGCTCGCCGGTGGCAAGCGTGTCGAGAACGTCGAAGACGTGCTCGGCGTCGGCCAGAAGATCCTCGTTCAGATCACGAAGATCGACGACCGCGGCAAGCTGTCGCTGGAGCCGGTCATCGCTGAGACCTCTGACACCAACGGTCGCGAAGCAGAGCGTGTCCACGCCGATGCTCCCGCCGAGGGCTAAGCCTCACCCACGCTGAACCCGGATGCCCCGCCTCGAGAAATCGAGGCGGGGCATCCGTCGTTCCGGGGTACGTGCCGAGCGGCAGTTCGAGTCGCCACGAAACGCTGTTCGGGTGTCGAGTCGCCACAAAGCGCTGTTGGCGTCGTCGAGTTGCCGGGACATGTCGCTCGAGGCGTCCGCGAGCGACGAAGTGCGGCAACTCGAGTTGATGGTATTTCGAGTTCCCACGAAACGCTGTTCGGGTGTCGAGTCGCCACAAAGCGCTGTTCGCGCTCTTCGGGACCCCTCAGCGCCTCAGCGCGCCCCTCAAGAGCACTTCACGACCGGCGCGGGGCGTCAGGACTCCTGCGCCCGCTCGAGCAGCGGGCGGGCCCGGAACGGGATCAGCTCTCCCATCGCGAGCGACGTCTCGGCTCGCTCGACTCCTTCGCACTCGAGGATCAGCCCGGTGATGCGGAACAGGTCGTCAGCGTCCGTACACACCACACGCACAAGCAGGTCGCTCGTGCCGCTGAGCCCGTGCGCCTGCACGATCTCGGGGATCTCGCTGAGCTTCTCGACGATCGTGCTGAGCAATTGCTGCTGCAGGTGTACCGAGATGAAGGCGGTCAGGGGATAGCCGAGGGCGACCGGGTTGATGCGCCGGTCGAACGGGTGCAGCACGCTCGAGGCGTCGAGCGCGCTCATGCGCGCCTGCACCGTGTTGCGGCTCAGCCCGAGCTTTTCGGCGAGGGCCACGATGGTCGATCGTGGGTCCTCAGTCAGGGCGATGAGAAGGCGTGTGTCCGTGCGATCCAGCTTGTGCATAGTGCCCGACCTTAGCAGGCGTTTTTCGTGCCGGATAGAGCAGAATGTGCAGTTCTCGCAGGGGTGGTTGTGCGCATTGGGTATCGGCGGTACCGTCTGAAGGACTTCTGGCAACGGCGCCAGATGCTGTGGGCTGCTGCGATCCAGACGCCCGCAGAGCACGAGAGAAAGTTGCGTGTCACAGTGTCCACAATTCACGAACACACCAAAACCGAGACGCTGGCCGACGGACCCGAAACGGATCTGCATCCCAGCCAGCTCGAAGACATAGTGCAGCTCATCAGCCCCGAGGGCGTCCGCACCGAGAGCCCCGGGTTCGACCCGTGGGTCGCCGATGTCACCGACGACCAGCTCGTCGACCTCTATCAGGACATGGTCGTCATCCGCCGGATCGACACCGAGGCCATCGCGCTGCAGCGCCAGGGAGAACTCGCGCTCTGGGCCCCGTTGCTCGGCCAGGAGGCCGCACAGATCGGGTCAGGCCGCGCCCTCCGCAAGGACGACTTCGTCTTCTCCAGCTACCGAGACAACGGCGTCGCCTACACACGGGGCGTCGACTTCGGCGACATGCTCAAGGTCTGGCGCGGCATCGCCTCGGCCGGCTGGGACCCGTACGCCATCAACATGGCCACGCCCGCCGTCATCATCGGCGCACAGACGCTCCACGCCACCGGCTACGCCCTCGGCTGCACGTACGACGGTGTCGACTCCGTCGCGATCTCGTACTTCGGCGACGGCGCCACCAGCCAGGGCGACGTCAACGAGGCCATGGTCTTCGCCTCGAGCTTCCAGGCGCCGGTGATCTTCTTCTGCCAGAACAATCAGTGGGCCATCTCCGAACCGGTCCGGCTGCAGGCTCACCGCCACATCTCCGACCGGGCCCCCGGGTTCGGCATCCCGAGCATCCGCGTCGACGGTAACGACGTGCTCGCCGTGATGGCCGCCACCCGGATCGCCCTCGACCGCGCCCGGCGCGGGGGAGGACCGACGTTCATCGAGGCGGTCACCTACCGGATGGGCCCGCACACGACCTCCGACGACCCCAAGCGGTACCGCCCGGCCGGCGACCTCGAGGAATGGGGCCGCAAAGACCCGATCTCGCGGCTCGGCCGCCTGCTCGAAAGCCGCGGAGCGCTCTCCGATGAGGTGGCGAAGCGGGTACAGGAGAAAGCGGATGCCGTCGCTCGCGAGATGCGCGCGGCCTGCATCGCGCTCGACAAGGAGCTCGACCCGATGATGCTGTTCGACGGCGTGTACGAGGAGCCCCACTCCGGTCTCGAACGCCAGAAGAGCCAGTACGCGGCCTACCTCGCGTCGTTTGAGGGCGGTACGGCATGACCCAGATGACCCTCGGCGGAGCGATCAATTCGGGACTCCGGCGCGCTCTCGCCGACGACGACAAGGTGGTCCTCCTCGGTGAGGACATCGGAAAGCTCGGCGGTGTGTTCCGCGTCACCGACAAACTGCAGGAGGAGTTCGGACCGCGCCGGGTAATGGACTCCCCGCTCGCGGAGGCGGGCATCATCGGCACAGCGGTCGGCCTCGCCTTCCGCGGCTACCGCCCGGTCTGCGAGATCCAGTTCGACGGCTTCATCTACCCTGGCTTCGACCAGATCGTCGCTCAGGTGGCGAAACTGCATTACCGCACCCGCGGCAAGGTGAAGATGCCGATCACGATCCGGGTTCCGTTCGGCGGCGGAATCGGCGCCGTCGAACACCACTCGGAATCGCCGGAAGCGTACTTCGCCCACACCGCCGGTCTCCGTGTGGTCTCCTGCTCAAACCCGCAAGACGCCCACACGATGATCCGGCAGGCCATCGCCTGCGACGACCCTGTGCTGTTCTTCGAACCGAAGCGGCGTTACTGGCTCAAGGGCGAGGTCTCCGAGGACCTCGGCGCAGACACCCTGCCGATGGGAAGCGCCCGCGTCGTGACCGAGGGCACCGACGTGACCCTCGCGGCGTACGGTCCGCTCGTTCCCACCGCGATGGATGCCGCGGCGGCGGCCGCCGACGACGGCATCTCCGTGGAGGTGATCGACCTCCGGTCGCTGTCACCGATCGATTTCAGCACCGTGGAGAAATCTGTACGCAAGACGGGCCGCCTGATCGTCACCCACGAAGCCGCACAGTCCGGAGGCATCGGGGCGGAGGTGGCCGCCGCCGTGACCGAGCGTTGCTTCGACTGGCTCGAAGCCGCGCCTGCCCGGGTGACCGGGTTCGACACCCCCTACCCGCCTGCGGCGCTCGAGGAAGCGTTCCTCCCCGACCTCGACCGGCTGCTCGACGCGGTCGACCGCGTGATGGGCCGCCGCAACTCCCTCACCGGGTGGAAGGCCACCGCATGAGCGCGAAACGCTTCGCCCTGCCGGACCTCGGCGAGGGTCTGACCGAGTCGGAGATCGTCGAGTGGAAGGTCGCTGTCGGCGACACCGTGACCCTCAACCAGATCATCGCGGAGGTTGAGACGGCCAAGGCGCTCGTCGAGCTGCCGTCACCGTTCGCCGGCGTGGTGTCGCAGTTGTTCGCCGACGAAGGCGCCACGGTGCAGGTGGGCGATCCGATCGTCGAATTCGACGTCGATGGCGGTGATGTCGAGAACCCCCCGAGCACACCGGTGTCCGAAGCGGCGGCGGATGCGGCCGCCGACGGCGTGCCCGCCGAACTCGACGCCACCCTCACCCCGGCGACACCGGCCCCCGCCGAACGGCAGGCCGTGCTCGTCGGCTACGGTCCGAAGGTGGAAGGCGGCCCTCGCCCTGCCCGGCGAACCCGCGCGTGGGCCAGCGAGGCGGCCCCGACCGCCGCCACGACCGAAACCCCGACACCGGATGCTCCCGCACCGGTCGCGACGAATGGCGACACCCCGAAAGCACCGGCCCCGACTACCCAACAGACCCCGACCACCGAACAGGCCCCGGAAACCGAACAGTCAGAGCGGCCGAGGTCGACCCCTCCCGTCCGCAAGCTGGCGCGCGACCTCGGCATCGACCTGGCCGAGGTCCAGGGCACCGGCGAAGACGGGCTCATCACGCGCGACGACGTCGAGCGTGTGTCAGCGACGAGAGTCGCGGCATCCGCAGGCACCGACGAAACACAGCCTCCGGTTCGCGGCACGGCAACCGGCGCCGAGACCCGGACGCCGATTCGCGGAGTCCGCAAGGCGACCGCCCAGGCGATGGTGCGGTCGGCCTTCACCGCGCCGCATGTCACCGAATTCCTGACCATCGACGTGACCGCGGGAATGGACCTGGTCCGCTCACTGGGGAATACCCCGGAGTTCCGCGGCAAGCGGCTCTCGATCCTCACCCTCGTGGCCAAAGCCGTGATTCTGGCGGCGAAGCGCACTCCAGAGGTGAACTCGACATGGGACGAGGGGGCCCAGGAGATCGTGCAGTACGGCCATGTTCACCTCGGAATAGCCGCCGCGACCGGTCGTGGGCTGATCGTGCCGAACATCAAGAACGCCGACACGCTGAACCTCGCAGAGTTGAGGAACGAACTCGACACGCTCATCGAGGCGGCACGGTCGGGCTCGACGACGCCGGCCAGCCTCACCGGCGGAACGATGACGATCACCAACGTCGGCGTCTTCGGCGTCGACGCGGGAACCCCGATCCTGAACCCGGGGGAGGCGGTCATCCTCGCGATGGGTGCCGTCCGACGGATGCCATGGGAGTACCGCGGCGAGATCGCGCTGCGTGAGGTGATGACGCTGAGTCTGTCGTTCGATCACCGGCTCGTCGATGGAGAACAGGGGTCCCGATTCCTCGTCGACATCGGCATCATTCTGAGCGATCCTGGCATGGTCCTGACGATGGTGTGAGCGAACCGTCTGAGATCTTACGTCCCGTCGTCTGCGGGCAGCAGGGCGGAGATCATGGTCGACGCGACGAAGCGACCGAAACGGTTGAGGCTCCAGCCCCGCTGCAGCACCAGAAGATCATAGAGTTCGGGGGAGCTGCACGTCCACATGACGTCGACGGCCTCGTCGACGCTGACGTCGTGCCGGAGGAAACCACGTGACTGGAGAAAGAGCGCGTTATGCCGCATCCGTTCCAGCCGTTGCGTATCACTCTCCGCCTGGAGGGCTGCCATGTTCTCGTCGGTGGCGGCTGAGGAGCGTACCAGCAGGAGGATCGGGGTGAGTGCAGAGGCCACTTCGGCGGTCAGGGCCCCCCACTTCTGCATCAGTGAAACCGGATTCGTCTCGTTCAACCGCATCTCGTCTGACCGCTCGTACGCGGCGACCTGCCCGGTCCCGGCGAGTCCGCGCGTGTAGATGGCATGGACGATGCCTGGCTTGCCACCGAACGCCTTGTAGATCGTCTCCGGTGAGACCCCGGCGTCGGAGGCTATCTCGGCGACGGTGGTTGGGAAGTACCCCTGGCGAAGAAACTTCATCTCCGCTGCGTCGAGAATGGTGTCGCGGTTGCGCTGGGCGGCAGCCTGGCGTGCCGCGGAGTTGTATTTGCGCCGACCATTGACCTGATGCATAAATCGTTCCATACTTGTGTATTAAGTAAAGTTAACTGTATCAGAAGGACTCCTGATGACAAGTTCACTCAGCCAGAGAACGGAAAAGATCCTCTCCGAACTTGTCGCCGCCACCAACGCTCACGACCTCGACGCCCTGATGGCGTGCTTCGCGCCCGACTACGTGAACGAGACTCCGGCGCATCCGTCGCGGAGCTTCACGGGGTCCGCGCAGGTGCGGCGCAACTGGGCACGGCTATTCGACGCGATTCCTGACCTACGCGCCGAGGTCAGCCAGTCCGTTGTCGACGGCAGCGTTGCCTGGACGGAATGGGAGCTGAGCGGGACGCGCCGTGACGGCACCGACCACCACATGCGCGGGGTCATGATTTTCACTGCGGCAGACGGGGTCCTCACCTCGGTGCGGTTCTACATGGAACCGGTTGAGAGCGCCGACGGCGACATCGATGAGGCAATCTCACGGGCCGCAGGCACTTCGCCCGTCGCGTATCGACCAGTTCCACATCGAAAGGACAGATCATGATTCTCGTCGTCGGAGCAACCGGTCAACTCGGTGGGCTCATCGTTCACAAACTCCTCAGCCGGGGTCATCGGGTGCGCGCTCTCGTGCGCGACCGCGCAGGCGCGGCCGACCTTGCCGCCCAGGGGGCCGACATCGCGGTGGGTGACCTGACGCACCCCGACTCTCTCCTCCGAGCGTGCGATGGCGTCAGGGCCGTGGTCACGACTGCCAACTCGATGTCGCGCGGGGGCGACGACACAATCGAGTCGGTGGACCGGGCCGGGAACACGAACCTCATTCAGGCGGCCACCCTCCAGGGGGTCGACAGGTTCGTCTTCGTCTCGGCTCTTGGCGCTGATCCGCACCACCCCATGCCTCTTCTCCGCGCGAAGGGCGAGACGGAGTCGCGCCTCCGCGACAGCGACCTGGCCTGGACGATCCTGCAACCCGATTTCTATATGGAGCTGCTCATGATGATCGCGGTGGGTGCACCGGCGCTCGCCGGCGAGACGGTCACGCTGATCGGCGAAGGCCGCAGGAGGCACTCCCTGGTGTCGATGGCCGATGTCGCGGCATACGCCGTCGCCGTGCTTGAGCGTGAAGACGCTGCCGGCCAGACCCTCGTCATCGGAGGCCCGGAGCCGGTCTCCTTGCGCGACGTCATCGTCGCGTTCGAGACGGACCTCGGCCGGGAGGTGACCGTTCGCACTCTTCCGATCCCCCTCCCGTCAGAAGGCGCGACCGATCCGATCGTCAGTCTGCTGGCCTCCCTCGAGACTTACGATTCACCGATCGACATGACGGCCATCGCCGAGCGGTACGGCGTTGCTCCCACCCGGATGTCGGATTTCGTTTCCGGGGTGGTCGCCTCGACCCGCTGACGATGTCGGACCCGTCGAATATCATCGGTGCATGCCGGAGATCGATTCGGACGCAACACCCAACCAGCCCATCTCCTGGGCGCGACTGCCGCGGGCGCTGAAGCCGTTCCGTCTGGGCCAGTACCGTGTGCTCGCCGGCGCGCTCACCCTGTCGCTGCTCGGCGCAGGCATGTGGATTGTCGCTGTGGTCTGGCAGGTGATCGAGCTCGGCGGCGGGCCGGCCGACCTGTCGCTCGTCGCCACAGGCAACGCCGCCGGGATGCTCGTCGCGGTGCTGTTCGGTGGAGTCCTCGCCGACCGCGTTCCCCAGCGCAACATCCTCGTGGCGGTCGAGGCGACGAAGACGCTGTCCATCGCCACGGCCGCCGTCGTGGCGCTGAGCGGCGCCCTCGAACTGTGGCACCTCGTGATCGTGACGACGATCCTGGGAGTTGCAGACGGCTTCTTCTACCCGGCGTACTCGGCGCTGCTCCCTGCCATTCTTCCGGCGGAGGACCTGCTCGCGGCCAACGGCGTCGAAGGGATGCTGCGGCCCACGATCATGCAGGCGGCCGGTCCCGCACTGGCGAGCGCCGCCATCGCCGCGTTCTCGCCCGGGCTGGCGTTCGCACTCGTGGCCGGGGCACAGCTGCTCGCGGTGGGCGGACTTCTGCTCATCCACGTCACGCCCGTCCGCCGCGACATGGGCGAGCCGCAGCATCCGATTCGAGCGCTGACGAGCGACCTGCGCGAAGGCTTCGTCTACATGTGGAAGACGCCGTGGCTGCTCGGCACCCTGCTGTACGCGTGCCTCCTCGTCTTCGTGATCATGGGACCGATCGAGGTGCTGATGCCGTTCGCCGTCCGGGACCAGACCGGCGGAGGTGCCGGAGCGTTCGCGCTGGTTCTCGCCGCATTCGGTGTCGGCGGCGCGATCGGCTCCCTCGTCGTCGCGTCGATGAAACTTCCCCGGCGTTACCTCACCATCATGAACCTGCTGTGGGGCGCAGGCTGCATCCCGCTGGTCGTTCTCGGCTACACCTCACAACTCTGGCTGATGGTCGCCGCCGTGTTCATCGTCGGCTTCACGTTCTCGGCGGCGACGGTCATCTGGGGCACCCTGCTGCAGCGCCGCGTGCCGCCCGCGCTCCTCGGCCGGGTGTCGAGCCTCGACTTCTTCGTCTCGCTGGCGCTCATGCCGATCTCCATGGCGGTCGCCGGTCCCGTCGGTGAGGCGATCGGCCTCGCACCCGCGTTCCTCGCCGCTGGCGTCATCCCCGTGCTGCTGGCGGTCGCGACCATCCTGATCTTCCGGCTGCCGCAAGACGAGATCCGCCATCCGCTCGACACGGCGGACGCAACAGCGGGAGAGACGGATGCCGTGGGCAGCGAGAGCGGCGAACGGTCCAGGAGCGACACCGGTCCCGAGTGATTGCCGTTGCTTGCGCAGCGATGCGTCGCCTGTAAGAATGGGTCCTTCTGTTCCCGACGTAAGGCAAGACAGTGAAGTTCGACCGTTCCGCGCCGCTTTCCCCGCGCTGACGACCGTCGATTCGCCTTTCCGGCTCCGGTTCTTCAGCGCATCCGCTGAACACCTCGGAGTCTCATGTCTACCCACACCCGCCCATCCGTCACGCTGACCGACCTCGGCTTTTCCTGGCCTGACGGGAGCGTCGCCCTGTCTGGCGTCTCCGGCAGCTTCGGGTCCGGCCGCACCGGCCTGGTCGGCGCCAACGGATCGGGCAAATCCACGTTGCTGCGCCTTCTCGCCGGTCAGTTGGAACCGACGTCCGGGCGTATCACCCTCGGTGGTGATGTCGGCTACCTGCCGCAAACGCTCACCCTCGGAGTCGACGCCACCGTCGCCGACCTCCTCGGCGTCAGTGAGAAGCTCGCCGCGTTCCGATCGATCGAGTCCGGGAACGTCGCCGAGTCTCTGTTCGATGCGCTCGGAGACGACTGGGACATCGAGTCCCGCGCTGGTGAGGCCCTCGACGGCATCGGGCTGGGCGCGGCCGACCTCGACCGGAGCGTCAGCCGGCTCTCGGGTGGCGAGGCGATGCTCGTCGCAACCACCGGCCTCCGGCTGCGTGGCCCGGCGATCACCCTGCTCGACGAGCCCACGAACAACCTCGACCGGGATGCCCGGAATCGTCTCGCCGGACTGGTCACGACCTGGCCGGGAACGCTCATCGTCGTCAGCCACGACCTGTCCCTGCTCGAGCTGATGGACGACACGGCCGAACTGTATGGGGGAACGCTCTCGGTGTTCGGCGGCCCGTACAGTGCCTGGCGCGCGCATCTGGAGCACGAGCAGACGGCGGCGGCGCGGGCGGCCCGCGCGGCCGAGCAGGCGGTGAAGGTCGAAACACGCCAGCGGATCGACGCGGAGGTCAAACTCGCGACCCGCGCTCGCGCCGGTCAGAAGGCTTACGAGAACAAGCGGGCACCGAGGATCGTCATGAACAACCGCAGATCCCAGGCGCAGGTCTCCGCCGCGAAGCTCCGGGCAGGCATGGACGCCGACGTGAGGTCAGCCCAGGCCGAGCTGGACCGGGCCGAGTCGCGGGTCCGCCGGGACAACCACATCCTGCTCGATCTCCCGAACCCGGGTGTGCCTCCCGGCCGCCGGATCGCCGAGCTTGACGCGACCAACGGCACGGTCGTGCTGCAGGGTCCTGAGCGCGTCGCGATCGTCGGTCCGAACGGAATCGGAAAGACGACACTGCTCGAAGACCTCGTTCTCCGGCGCATGCCTCCGGTTGGGTCGGTCCGCGCGCTCCTCCTCACCGATCGTGTGGCTTACCTTCCCCAGCGCCTCGACGACCTGGACGAGAACGCGAGCATGCTCGAGAACCTTCGGGCGGCGGCGCCGACGGTGCCTCCGGGCATCCTGCGCAACCGTCTCGCGCGCTTCCTGCTCCGCGGCGACAGCGTTCACCGTCCGGTCGGCACATTATCTGGAGGTGAGCGGTTCCGAGTGTCACTCGCCCGGCTGCTGTTCGCCGATCCGCCTGCCCAGCTGCTGGTGCTCGACGAGCCGACGAACAACCTCGACCTGGACAGCATCGACCAGCTCGTTGCGGCCCTGCGCGGCTATCGGGGCGCCGTGCTGCTCGTGAGCCACGACGCCGCGTTCCTGGCGCGGCTGGATCTCGATGCACTCTGGGAGCTGGGTGCCGACGGCGCCCTCACCGCCGGTGTGCGACCGCGACCATCGTTCATCTGACGCGGATGCCGGTTTTCCGCCGTGAGAATCCTCATCCGCGTCACATGAGCCTGAAGCTTTGCCGCGACCGTCGGCATCTCTTACGCGGATGCCGCGCCGCCGGGAGCGTCCGTCGGCTTATCTGACGCGGATGTCGTGTTTCCGCCGCGCGAACCGGCATCCGGGTCAGACGAACCGTGCCGTGGACGGCGACGGCCTACCTCAACGCGGCGAACGCCATCCGCTCGAGCACGTCACGCAGTTCGTTGTAGGGGAGTTCGTGTCCGCTGTACGGGGTCGAGTTCATCAGCCCGAATGTCGCGTGCGCCCGGATCCGGAGAACCGCAACGCTGGTCTGCGGCTGCATTCGCTGGAGGATGCCGACCCACAGTTCCACGTAGCGGCGCTGCAGCGCGCGGACGGTGTGTTGGTCCTCTTCGGAGAGGCTGTCCAGGTCCCGGTCCTGGACCCGGATGACGTCCGGGTTGGTTAAGGCGAAGCGGACGTGGAACTCGACAAGGGCGCGCAGGGCAAGCTCGCCGTCCGGCGCCCGCTTCACGACCTCGGCACCCCCATGCAACAGCTCGCGGCTGACATCGATGAGGATGGCGGCCAGCAGGGCCTGCTTGCTCTCGAAGTGGCGGTAAACGGCGGGTCCGCTCATGCCGACCGCCGTCCCGAGGTCTTCGATGGACACGCCGTTGAAACCGCGCTCGGCGAAGTGCCGTGCGGCGGCGCCGAGGAGCGCCTCTCGACGCTGGGCTTTGGCCTCCGTCCGGCCGACGCGGAGCGACGTGGCATCCGGGTCTTCCAGGCGCACCTCGAGCCGCGATTTCTCGGCCATGCCATCCTCCGTTGGAAGCGAAGCGGGAAGTTTGAGTTAATTCATACTAACCCTTGAAGGCCGGTTCCGGTCGAGCGATTAACGCGTCCCGCGGATGGCTGCCTGTTCAGCCTGGCGTCAGCATCCGAGGCGGACGATGGGTGAAAGCCTGCCAGTCGGCGGGGCATCGTGAAGGGAGAGGGACATGAACCGGCGACAGGGCTGGTGGGTCGGAACGCTGGTCTGCGCAACTCTGGGGGCAACGGGCTGCACGAGCGCCGCTCCGTCGGCACCCGACGCACTGCCGCAGGGCGACGACCCGGTCGACCTCGACCCGAAGGACTTCACCACCGACATCGACAACGAGTACTGGCCGATGGAACCGGGAACACAGTGGACGTACCGCGAGACGGAGGGTGAAGGCGACGCGCTCACGGTGACCGTCACCGTGACGACCGCAACGAAACAGATCGCCAACGGAATCACGGCTCGGGTCGTGCGCGACACGGTCGCGAACGGCCGAGAGATCCTCGAGGACACCGTCGACTGGTACGCGCAGGATGCCGTTGGCAACATCTGGTACCTCGGCGAAGAGACCGCGGAGTTCGAGAACGGGGACGTGGTGTCGACCGAGGGGTCCTTCGAGGCCGGCGTCGACGGCGCCCTGCCCGGAATCGTCATCCCCGCCCAGCCGACGCCCGGCCTGGCGTACCGGCAGGAGTACCTCAAGGGCGAGGCGGAAGACAACGGCGAAGTCCTCAGCGTGAACGAGCAGGTCGATGTGCCATACGGTCACGCCGAGAACGTGCTGCTGACGAAGGACACCATCACCATCGAGCCGGATGTTCTGGAGTACAAGCTCTACGCTCCGGGCGTCGGGCCTGTCCTGGTTCTGGGCATCTCGGGAGGGTCAGCACGGGAGGAGCTTCTGTCGGTTCGCCAGGTGCCGGACGGAACGGGAACGGGCCCTCTGGGGCAGCCCAACGGATAGGGCGCCGACGGGCGGGAAGACGCTGGACTTTTCAGTTAATTAGCTCTAACCTCGATATCAGTTAGTAACGCCTAACCGAGCTGTCCGGGCGATGTCGAATGCACAAAGGGTTGTCAATGCAGACACTGATTTCGTCGGTTTCCCCGTCGAGCGAATCGTTCGCACGCAATGCGGACGAGCAACGCGCCCTCGTCGCCGACCTGCGGCAGCGGCTCGCCGTCGCCGCGCTCGGCGGTCCTGAGGCCTCACGCAAACGCCATGTGTCGCGGGGCAAACTGCTTCCGAGGGAACGCATCGATGAACTCCTCGACGAGGGAAGCCCGTTCCTCGAGATCGCGCCGCTCGCCGCCACGGGGCTCTACGACGACGACAGCCCCGGCGCCGGGGTGATCGCCGGGATCGGACTCGTCCACGGGCGCCATGTGCTCGTCATCTCGAACGACGCCACGGTCAAGGGCGGCACCTACTACCCGGTCACCGTGAAGAAGCACCTCCGGGCGCAGGAGATCGCCCTCGAGAACCGGCTTCCCTGCATCTACCTCGTGGACTCCGGCGGCGCGTTCCTGCCGATGCAGGACGAGGTGTTTCCCGACCGTGACCATTTCGGCCGGATCTTCTACAACCAGGCGCAGCTGTCGGCCCGCCGGATCCCCCAGATCTCAGCGGTGATGGGCTCGTGCACGGCGGGAGGTGCCTACGTGCCCGCCATGAGCGACGAAACGGTCATCGTGCGGAACCAGGGCACCATCTTCCTCGGTGGGCCCCCTCTGGTCAAAGCCGCGATCGGCGAGATCGTCACGGCCGAGGAACTCGGCGGAGGAGAGCTGCACGCGAGTGTGTCCGGGGTGGTCGACCACCTCGCCGAGGACGACTCCCACGCCCTCTCAATCGTCCGGGACATCGTCGCCACCCTCCCGCCGGCATCCGCCCCAGAGCGGTCGGTCGTCGAGAGCCGTGAACCGGTCGCGCCGGTCGACGAGCTCTACGGCGCCGTCCCGGTCGACGTGCAGGCGCCGTACGACGTCCACGAAGTGATCGCCCGCCTCGTCGACGCGAGCGAGTTCCACGAGTTCAAGAAAGAGTACGGAACCACCCTCGTCACCGGGTTCGCCCGACTCCACGGGCACTCCGTCGGGATCGTCGCCAACAACGGCGTCCTGTTTTCCGAGTCGGCGCAGAAGGGCGCCCACTTCATCGAGCTGTGCGACCAGCGCGGCATCCCGCTGATCTTCCTCCAGAACATCTCAGGCTTCATGGTCGGCCGCGACTACGAAGCGGGCGGCATCGCCAAGCACGGCGCCAAGATGGTGACCGCCGTGGCGACCACTCGCGTGCCGAAGCTCACTGTCGTCATCGGCGGGTCGTTCGGCGCGGGCAACTACTCGATGTGCGGCCGCGCCTACTCGCCGCGGTTCCTCTGGATGTGGCCGGCCAGCCGCATCTCGGTGATGGGGGGCCCGCAGGCGGCCGGCGTGCTCGCCACCGTCAAACGCGACCAGCACGAACGCGCCGGCACCGAATGGGCGGCCGCCGACGAAGAAGCGTTCAAGGCCCCGATCCGCGACCAGTTCGAGAACCAGGGGAGCCCCTACTACTCCACCGCGAGGCTCTGGGACGACGGCGTCATCGACCCGGCAGACACCCGCACGCTGCTCGGCCTCGCCCTCGACGTCTGCGCCAACGCCCCGCTCCCCGAGCCGGCCTTCGGCCTGTTCCGGATGTGACGCGATGACCGACACCCAGCCGCTGTTCGGCACCGTCCTCGTCGCGAACCGCGGCGAGATCGCCTGCCGCGTCCTCCGCACCCTCCGTGCCCTCGGCATCCGTTCGGTCGCCGTCTACAGCGACGCCGACCGCGACGCGAAGCACGTGACGGATGCCGACACCGCCGTGCGGATCGGGCCGGCGCCTGCCGCGCAGAGCTACCTCGACATCGCGGCGGTGATCGGCGCGGCCGTGGCGAGTGGTGCAGACGCGGTCCACCCGGGGTACGGGTTCCTGTCGGAGAACGCCGCCTTCGCGCGGGCCTGTGCCGACGCCGGCATCGTCTTCATCGGGCCGGGCATCGACGCCCTCGAGGTGATGGGCGACAAGATCCGCTCCAAGAACCATGTGGCGGCCAGCGGCGTGCCCGTCATCCCCGGGGACTCCCGCCCGGGCCTCAGCAACGCCGACCTCGCCGAGGCCGCCACCCAGGTCGGCTACCCGCTCCTGATCAAGCCATCCGCCGGGGGAGGGGGCAAAGGAATGCACGCCGTCACCGACCCGTCCGATCTCGAGGCGGCCCTCGTCACCGCCCGCCGGGTCGCCGCCGCGGCGTTCGGCGACGACACGCTCTTCCTGGAACGGCTCGTGCCGAGCCCGCGCCACATCGAGGTGCAGCTGCTCGCCGACACCCACGGCAACGTCATCCACCTGGGGGAGCGCGAGTGCTCGCTGCAGCGCCGCCACCAGAAGGTCATCGAGGAGGCGCCGTCGGCGCTGCTCGACGCCGACACGCGCGCCCGGATCGGCGCGGCCGCGTGCCGGGTCGCCGACAGCGTCGGTTACGTCGGCGCCGGCACCGTCGAATTCCTGGTCTCAGCGGAGAGACCCGACGAGTTCTTCTTCATGGAGATGAACACCCGACTCCAGGTCGAGCACCCGGTGACCGAGGAAGTGACCGGGTTCGACCTCGTCGCAGAACAGATCCGCATCGCCGCCGGCGAGCCGCTCCGGGTTCGCCAGGCAGACGTGGTCCTGACCGGGCACGCGATCGAAGCCCGCGTGTACGCCGAAGACCCGGAGCGCGGGTTCCTCCCCGCGGCCGGTACGGTCCTCGAACTGGAGGAGCCGAGCGGCGACGGCATCCGCGTCGACAGTTCGCTGCGTCGCGGCCTCGTCGTCGGCAGCGACTACGACCCCCTGCTCGCGAAGGTCATCGCGCATGGCTCGGACCGCGCTGAGGCTCTCTCGCGGCTGGACCGGGCGCTCGCCGACACCACCATCCTCGGTGTCCGCACCAATCTCGAGTACTTGCGGCTGCTCCTCGCGGACGCCGACGTGCGGGCCGGAAACCTCGACACGGCGCTCATCGATCGGCGCCTGCCCGAGCTTGAGTTCCGGCACCCGGCCGATGAGCACCTCGTCGCGGCGGCCCTTCTGCTCCACGCCGAACGCGAGCAGGTGTCGACCGGGTCACCGTGGTCGCATCCGAGCGGCTGGCGCCTCGGCGACCCCCGACCCACCGCCTACGTTTTCGCACTCGGAGGCGCCGACACCGCAACCGTCACCGTCCTCAGCGGCGAGCCGACGGCATCCGTTCGGATCGGCGACGGCGCCGCAGCACCGGCTTCCCTCCGCCCGGTCGACGGCCTGGGCTTCGCCCTCAGCTGGCGCGACGGCACCCGGATGCTCCGCCTCAGCCACGCGGGAACCTCCGTCTGGGTCGCCGACGCCGGTTTCAGCGCCGAACTGCCCGTGCTGACCCGGGAGCAGCGGCTGGCCGCCCGGCTTGCGCTCATCTCGCGCAAGGACAAGCCGTCGAGCCCGGAAGTACGCTCGCCGATGCCCGGAACGGTCATCAGCGTGGAGGTGCCGACCGGGTCGACCGTCGACGTCGGCGACACCCTCGTCGTCGTCGAAGCCATGAAGATGGAGCACAAACTCGCCGCCACCGTCGCCGGTGTCGCGGCGGTCCACGTGGCCGCGGGTGACCTGGTCAAACTCGACCAGCTCGTCGCAACGCTCACCCCCTCAGCCCAGCCCGGGCCCTCGACTGTCGAAGGAGACACCGAATGAACACCGAACTCAGCGAAGCGCACCAGAAAATCGTGGACGAGGTCCGCGACTTCGCCACCTCGGTCGTCGCCCCCGCCGCGTACTCGTACGACACCGAAC
Organism: Mycetocola sp. 2940; assembly: GCF_040548835.1. NCBI lineage: Bacteria > Bacillati > Actinomycetota > Actinomycetes > Micrococcales > Microbacteriaceae > Mycetocola > Mycetocola sp. 2940. Next base: position 66,762 of record NZ_JBEPSK010000013.1, on the reverse strand, counting down.
GCCGGCTGCCGATGGAGATCATCGCGCAGATGGGCGAGATGGGCCTGTTCGGGCTGCCGTTCCCCGTCGAACTCGGTGGCCAGGGGCAGGACTACTTCGCGCTCTGCCTCGCCGTCGAAGAGCTCGGCAAGGTCGACCAGTCCATCGGGGTGACCCTCGAAGCCGGCGTCGGCCTCGGTGCCATGCCCGTGTACCGCTTCGGCACCGACGCGCAGCGGGAACAATTCCTGCCGATGCTGGCGAAGGGCGAGGCACTGGCCGGATTCGGGCTGACCGAGGCCGAAGCCGGGTCGGACGCCTCCGCCACGAAGACCCACGCCCACCTTGACAACGGCGAATGGGTGATCAACGGGACCAAGCAGTTCATCACCAACTCGGGCACCCCGATCACCCGGCTCGTGACCATCACCGCGGTCACCGGCGAGAGCGACCGACCGGACGGCTCCGTGAAGAAGGAGCTGTCCACGATCCTCGTTCCGACCCCGATCGACGGGTTCACCGTCGAACCCGCCTACGACAAGGTCGGCTGGCACACGTCGGACACCCACCCGCTCACCCTCGAGAACGTGCGCGTTCCCGAGGCGAACCTGCTGGGGGAGCGCGGCCGGGGCTACGCGAACTTCCTTAAGATCCTCGATGAAGGACGCATCGCCTTCGCGGCGCTCTGCACCGGCGCCGCCCAGGGCTGCGTCGACGAAGCCGTCCGGTACGCGTCGAGCCGCAACGTGTTCGGCAAGAACATCGGATCGCACCAGTACGTGGCGTTCAAGATCGCCCGGATGGAAGCCCGCGCGACCGCCGCGCGAATGGCCTACTACCACGCGGCATCCCTGTTGCTCGCGGGCAAGCCGTTCAAGAAGCAGGCGTCGATCGCGAAGCTGGTCGGCAGCGAAGCCGCCATGGACAACGCGCGGGATGCCACGCAGATCTGGGGCGGGTACGGCTACCTCAACGAGAACGCCGTCGCCCGGCACTACCGCGACTCGAAGATCCTCGAAATCGGCGAAGGAACCAGCGAAGTACAGCTGATGATCATCGCCCGGGAGCTGGGCTTCGAGGCCTAGGCTGTGGCGGAGGAGAGCCCGAGGGGAGAGGCAGAGTGACAGACGAACGGCGCGACATCGAACAACGCGGGCTGTACTTCGAGGAGTTCGATCCCGACGCCAGGTACCTGCACCGTCCCGGCCGCACGGTGACCGAAGCCGACAACGTGATCTTCACCACGATGACCATGAACACACAGTCACTGCACCTCGACGCGGCGTGGAGCGCCGGGCAGCCGTTCGGGCAGCGCCTGGTCAACTCCATGTTCACCCTCTCCACCGTCGTCGGCGCCTCAGTCGCCCAGCTGACCCAGGGCACCATCGTGGCGAACCTCGGGTTCGACTCGGTGCGGTTCCCCGCCCCGCTGTTCCACGGCGACACCCTCTACTCCGAAACCGTGGTCCTCGCGACGCGACTGTCGGCATCCCGTCCCGGCCAGGGCATCGTCACGCTCGAGCACACCGGACGCAACCAGCACGGCGACGTCGTCGTCACCGCGGTGCGCAACACCCTGGTCTGGTGCCGGGACGCGGCACCGTGAGCGACTTCGACCTGGGGCCCGCGCTCCTGTTCTGCCCCGCCGACCGCCCCGATCGTTTCGACAAGGCTGCGGCGCGGGCGGATGCCGTCATCCTCGACCTCGAGGACGGCGTCACGCAGGCAGACAAGCCGGCGGCCAGGCGGGCCCTCGCGGAGCATCCGCTCGACCCCCGGACGACGATCGTGCGGCTCAACCCGGCCTCAACCGAGGACTTCGCCGCCGACCTCGCCGCGCTCGCCGCGACCCGGTACCGGACGGTGATGCTCGCCAAAGCAGAATCCGCGGCCGAGGTCGAGGACGTCGGCGACGGCATCCGCGTGATCGCGCTCTGCGAAACCGCCCGCGGCGTCCTCGCCGCGCCCGACATCGCCGCCCACCCCGCGGTCGTCGCCCTGATGTGGGGGGCCGAGGACCTCGTCGCGTCCCTCGGCGGAACGGCGAGCCGCGACCGCGACGGGCGGTACCGACCGCTGGCTCTGCACGCGCGTTCCCGGGTGCTCCTCGCCGCCGGCGCGCACGGGCGGGCGGCGATCGATTCGGTGTACCTCGACATCGCCGACCTCGACGGCCTGGCTGCCGAAGTGAACGATGCGGCCGTCTCGGGGTTCGCCGCAACGGCGTGCATCCACCCCGCTCAGGTCGCCACGATCCGGTCGGGATATGAGCCGAGCGCCGGCCAAATCGCAGCCGCGGAGGCTCTCCTCGCGGCAGCCGGGAACGCCCCCGGCGCGTTCCGGTTCGAGGGCAGAATGGTCGACGAACCCGTGCTTCGGCAGGCCCGGGCGATCCTCCGCAAAAGCCGAGCTCCCCGACCCGGAGACGCTGATACCAAATCGTTATGAAAGTTTTGGTGTGCTGACGCCGGGGCGGTTCATCGGTGTCGGTGGACTGGCATATTCTGGCCACAGGTGCGGGGGCACGAGGCCCCTCGCATCCCGCGGAATAACGGGCGAAGTGGGTGAATCGGATGACCAGGATGGTGCCCCGCCTGTTCGCATCGGAACAGCCCGATTCAGGGTCGTCCGGTCCGCGCCGGGCGCAGTCCGACTCGACGCTTCACCCCTCCTCGCCCATCCCCGTCATGGGCGACGGCGCGGGGCTCGGAACATCCATCCGCAGACCCCTCGGCGAGACGGCTCTGAACGTGTTCCCGCTGGCCCTCGGCACGAGTGTTTTCGGCTGGACCGCCCAGGTCGACGCGAGTGCCTCGATCCTCAACCGTTACTTCGACTTCGGCGGCAACTTCCTCGACACCGCCGACAGCTATTCAGCCGGCCGGAGCGAACATATCATCGGCCAGTGGATGGCCCGCCGGCGCAACCGCGACGACGTCGTCGTCGCGACGAAGATCGGAAACCATCCAGACAACCCGGGCCTCGGCCCGGTGGCCATGGTGCGTGCCGTCGAAGCCAGCCTCGAGAGGCTCCAGACCGACCACATCGACCTGCTCTACTTTCACATCGACGACCGCACCGTTCCGCTCGAAGACAGCCTCGGCACCGCCCAGTGGCTGATCGAGTCGGGCAAGGTGCGTTACCTCGGCGCGTCCAACTTCTCGGCGGAGCGCCTGGTCGAAGCACGCATCCTCAGCGCGGCCGGCTATCCACGGATCGAAGCCCTCGAAACGCACTACAGCCTGCTGCACCGCCAGCCGTTCGAAGGCGACCTCGGGCTTGTCAGCCGGGGCCAGGGGCTCGGGGTGATGCCGTATTTCGCGCTCGAGAACGGCTTCCTCACCGGCAAGTACCGGTCCAGGTCCGACCTCGACGGCTCCGCGCGCGGCGCGCGGGTGGCGCGACACCTCAACCGGAACGGCCTGCGTGTGCTGCACGCCCTCGACGCCGTGGCTGCGGAGCAGAACGCTCCGGTCGCATCGATCGCCCTGGCGTGGCTGCTGACGAAGACCGGGGTCGTCGCCCCCGTTGCCAGTGCCTCCAGGCCGGAGCAGGTCGACGCCCTGGTGCGGTCGACGGTGATCCAGCTGACACGGGGCCAGCTGCTCGAACTGGAACGCGCTGCCCGGGTCTGAGGGCCGTGCGCGCCATCGGGCGGACGTGCGACAGCGTGCCTTCGCTGCCGTAGGGTGGAAGTGATGAACGGCGCCGTTGACCTTCCGCTCGATGTTGCCGAGCTGTCCTTTGTCGCATCCGGCGATGCGCTCGTTCGCCGCAGCGTGCTGCCGAGCGGCGTTCGGATCCTCAGCGAACACGTGCCAGGCAGCCGCAGCGCGACACTCGGCTACTGGGTCGCAGTCGGGTCGCGCGACGAACTCGATGCCGCCCCCGCCTCCCCGTCCAGCCCGGCGAGGGAATCCGGTTACGGCTCCACCCACTTCCTCGAGCACCTCCTGTTCAAGGGCACGCCCACCCGCACCGCGCTGGACATCGCCATCGCCTTCGACTCGGTCGGCGGCGAGCACAACGCGCTCACCGCCAAGGAGCACACCTGCTACTACGCCCGCGTGCGTGACCATGACCTCGCGATGGCCGTCGACGTCATCGCCGACATGCTCACCAGCAGCCTCCTCGACCCGGTGGAGTTCGAGAACGAACGCGGGGTGATCCTCGAGGAACTCGCCATGGCAGAAGACGACCCGGCCGACGTCGCCAGCCAGAAACTGTTCGAGGCGGTCCTCGGCGAACACGCCCTCGGCCGTCCGATCGGCGGCACACCGGATGCCATCCGCCAAGTCTCTCGCGACGCCGTCCACATCCACTACCGCGAGAACTACCGGCCGCAGGACCTCGTCATCACCGCCGCCGGGGCCGTCGACCACGACGCGCTCGTCGCCGACGTCACCGCCGCCCTGAGCGCGGCCGGCTGGGATCTCTCGGCGACCGCCCGCCCGGTCGAGCGCCGTGGCCAGGTCGAGTCGCCGGTCACGCGAGGTTCCGCCCTTTCGGTCGAAACCCGGCCGATCGAGCAAGTGCACCTCCTGGTCGGGTTCCCGGGCCTGGCGGCATCCGATGATCGCCGACTGACCATGGGGGTCCTCAACTCGATTCTCGGCGGCGGCATGTCAGCGCGGCTGTTTCAGGAGGTCCGCGAGAAACGTGGGCTCGCCTATTCGGTGTACTCGTTCGCCGCCTCGTACTCCGACGCCGGAGTGTTCGGGCTTTACGGCGCCTGCTCGCCGGCGAAGGCCCGCCAGGTCGCCGACCTCATGCTCGAGGAGCTGCGCCGCCTCGCGTCGGGCGGCGTCACGTCCGAAGAACTGGTCCGTGCGAACGGCCAGCTGTCCGGGGCATCCGCCCTCGCCCTCGAAGACTCGGACACGCGCATGTCCCGGCTCGGCCGCGCCGAGATCACCCTCGGTGAATTCCTCGACCTCGACGAGAGCCTTCGCAGGCTCGCGCTCGTCACCGCCGATGAGGTGCAGGCGCTTGCCGCCGACCTCGTCTCCCGCCCTCTTTCGCTTGCCGTCGTGGGAGCCGTCGACGAAGACGTGTTCACCGGCTTCGGCGAGGACCACCAGGAGTGACTGTCGTGTCTCAGAACATTTACCTTGTCCGCCATGGCGAGCAGCAGGATGCCCAGCACGGGCTCGGCGACGGCCCGCTGTCGGCGCGGGGCCGCAGGCAGGCGCAGTTGCTTGCCGAACGCATCGGTGGTCTTCCTCTGACCGCGGCCCACCATTCGCCGTTGCAGCGGGCGTCGGAGACCGCGCGCATCGTCGGGGAGCGGATGCCGTCGATCGAGTCGGAACCGTCGGCACTGCTCATGGACTGCGTCCCGACCGGGCGCACCGTCGAGATGCCGTCGGCGTACCTGCCGTTCTTCGGTTCGGTGACCACTGCGGAGATCGAGGCGGGAACCGCGCAGATGGCCGACGCCGTCGCCGAGTTCCTCGCGCCACGCAAGGGCGACCGGCATGACCTGCTCATCACCCACAACTTCGTCATCGCCTGGTTCGTCCGCGAAGTGCTGGGTGCGCCCGACTGGCGCTGGATGACACTCGACCAGGCGCACTGCGGGCTCACCGTGATCCAACGCAAGCCCGGCCGGCCGTGGACGCTGCTCAGCCACAACGACCTCGGCCACCTGCCGATGGAGCTGCGGACCGGATTGCCGGACGTCCCCCTGGTCTGAGCCGGCGGCATCCGCGATTCGATGTGCGCGGTCAGCCTGCGAGCTCCTTGCGGTACCAGGCGTTGGCGTTCGGGTTGTCGTTGTACGGCTCGACGCTCTCGTACCCCATCGACTGGTAGAGCCCGCCGGCGGCGGTGAGGGTCGCGTTCGTGTCGAGCACCACCTCGGTGGCGCCGAACTCGGCGGCGCGGCGCTCCAGGTCCGCGAGAAGCTGCCGGCCCCAGCCCTTGCCCCGGGTCTCGGGGCGCAGGTAGAGGTGCTTCACCTCGTACTGGTGCGGTGCGAGACGACGGATGCCGCCGCATCCGACAGCGTGGTCCCCGTCACGCACGACGACGAAGATGCCGGCGGGCGGTACGAACTGCTCCGGGCTGGGGAAGGAGATCGCATACGTCCCGCCGACGAAGCTGAGCTCCCTGCTGTGGAAGTACTCCGACAACAGGTCGTGGGCGGTCGGGTCGGTGACGGGGGCGGGCGTGAATTCTGGCACCCGCTCAGCCTATTCGTGCCCAGCCGGGGAGTCGGGCCGCGGCCTGTAGATTGGACCCATGGTTACGAGCGTGGCAGTGGTGGGTGCAAGTGGCACGATGGGGCGATTGTTCACCCGGCTGATCGACGAGGCGCCCGGGTTCGAGGTGTCGGCCCGGCTCGGCTCGACCAGCGAACTCAGCGAGATGGACGGCGCCGACATCGTCGTCGACGTCACCGCCCCCGCCGTGTCGCCCAAGGTCGTCGCACATGCGCTCCGCTCCGGGTCGAACGTCCTCGTCGGAACCTCCGGCTGGTCGCGCGACCGGCTCGCGGCGCTGCGCACGGACCTTGCCGACTCCGACAACGGTGTGATCGTCATCCCCAACTTCTCGCTCGGGTCCGTGCTCGGCACGACCCTCGCCACGATCGCCGGCCGGTTCTTCGACTCGATCGAAATCGTCGAGGCGCACCGGGCGACCAAGGTCGACTCGCCCAGCGGCACGGCCGTGCGCACCGCCGAGCTGATCGGGGAGGCCCGGACCGGCCTCGGACCCGTCGAAGCGCCCCACACCGACCAGCGTGCCCGCGGGCAGCAGGTGTCGAGCATCCCGATCCACAGTCTCCGGCTCACCGGCGTCGTCGCCCGCCAGGAGGTCACCTTCGGTGGAACGGGCGAAACCCTGTCGATCACCCACAACACGATCGACTCGAGTTCCTACGAGCAGGGCATCCTGCTCGCGCTGGACGCGGCGCGCACCGCGACGGGCCTCACGGTCGGGCTCGAGAACCTGATGGACCTGGGAATCACCCGCGCATGACCACTCGCATCGGTGTGGTCGTGATGGCCGCGCTCCTCGTGCTGTACCTCGTGCTCGTCGGGGACCGCGCGATCAAGTTCATCGCCACGGGCCAGCCGATCGCCGTCGCGATCGGCGTCGCGCTGCTGGTGCTGCCGATCATCGGGGTGTGGGCCCTCGTCCGCGAACTGCTGTTCGGGGTGCGTGCGGAGCGGCTCGGACGCATCCTCGAATCCGAGAACGCGCTGCCCGCCGACGAACTGCCGGTGCGCCCGAGCGGACGGCCCGAGCGGGATGCCGTCGACGCGGTCTTTCCCGAGTACCGTGCGGCGGTCGAGGCTTCTCCCGAGGACTGGCGCGCCTGGTACCGCCTCGGGCTGGCCTACGACGGTGCCGGTGACCGCCGCCGTGCGCGCCACGCCATCCGTGAGGCGATTCGGTTCAGCTCCCGCTCCTGAGGCGTCGGCGACTCAGGTCGAGTTGCCACGATGTGTCGTTGCGGGTGTCGAGTTGCCGCACTGTGTTGTCCAGAGTCGCGGCGGACCACAGTTCGTGGAGATTCGACCGCAACTCGGGAGCTTCAGCGCCCGCGCCTCAGCGCCGCATCGATTGCCGACTCCACGGTCGTGTGCCGAAACACGTAGCCGTCGTCGAGGAGGCGCGTAGGCCTCGGATGCTGGTCGACCAGCAGCAGGTCGCGGGCCGCGTCACCGAGCGCCGCCGTCAGCGCAAAACCCGGCACCGGCAGGAAGAAGGGCCGGCGCATCCGCCCCGCCAGGTGACGCATGAGGTGGTTCGCGCTAGCCGCGGTCGGCCCGGTGATGTTCACCGGGCCAGACAACGTTCCGTCGAGGATGTGCAGGATCGCAGCCACCTCGTCGGCGAGGCTCACCCACGGCCACAGCTGGTGCCCGCCGGCGATCGGCCCGGCGATGCCCGCCCGGGTGAGCAGCAGCAACGGCTTCAGCACACCCTCGGTCGCGGCGACGATTCCGCTGCGGACAACCGCCACCCGGGTGACGTCGCCGGCACGGAGCGCCGTTCGCTCCCACTCGGCGGTCACATCGCTGAGAAACCCCGTCCCGCGCGGGCTGTCCTCGGTGAGCACCTCGCGCGGCCGTGTCCCGTAGAAACCGGTCGCAGACGCGCTGACGAAAACCTCGGGCGCGACCCGGGCGGCGGTGAGGGCCGTTACCAGGGTGCTCGTCGCATCGACCCGCGACGCGAGGATCTCGCGTTTGTACCGCGGGGTCCAGGGCAGCCGACCGATGGATGCCCCCGACAGGTTCACGACTGCCGTCGCGCCATCGAGAACGCCGGGGTCGAGGCGGCGCGACGCAGGATCCCAGAGCACCGTCCCGGGACCGGAATGCCGCCGCACGAGACGCACGACCTCGTCGCCCCGCGCATGCAACGCGGCCGCCAGTGCCGTTCCGATGAGACCGGACGCACCGGCGAGAACGACGCGCTTCACGGCATCCGCTCCCGGACCGCCGTCGACCTAGGCCAGGCTCGCTTCGATGGTGATCGCGGTGCCGGTGAGGGCCTTCGAGACCGGGCAGCTCGCCTTCGCTTCGTTCGCGATGCGCTCGAAGTCCTCTTCGCTGATACCGGGCACGGTCGCGCTGACGAGCAGGTGGCTGCCGGTGATGCCGGTACCGGGCTGGAACGTCACGGCCGCGGTGGTCTGGATGCTCTCGGGCGGGCTGCCCGCCTCGGTGAGCATGTTCGAGAACTGCATGCTGAAGCAGGCGGCGTGTGCCGCACCGAGCAGTTCCTCAGGGGTGGTGACGGTGTCGGAACCCTCAGCGCGCGCCTGCCAGTTCACCGGAAGCTTGGTCGCCGCCTTCGACGAATCGAGCGAGACGGTTCCCGACCCCTCGAAAAGCGTTCCATTCCATACGGTTGTTGCTTCGCTGGTCGCAGCCATTGCATCCTCCTGGAGATTGTGGGCGGCAGAGTCGCCGATCTCCCGAGCCTAGCCAAAAGCCCCCGGCGAGGTCACCCGCTCGCGGCGTATCCCCAGCGGATGCTACGACACAAACGGATGCCGCGGCATCGGTCACAGCGAATACGGCACCGGGCGGCTTCCGAAACGCCGTGGGGTCGGTACCCTTGAACGCATGGCTGCGACGATCCCCACCCCGTACGAGGACCTCCTGCGCGACACACTCGAGAACGGCACACGTAAGACCGATCGCACCGGGACGGGCACGACGAGTGTCTTCGGCCGGCAACTCCGGTTCGACCTCGCTGACGGGTTCCCGCTCATCACCACCAAGCGGGTGCACTTCAAGTCCATCGCCTACGAGCTGCTGTGGTTCCTCCGCGGCGAAAGCAACGTCGGCTGGCTGCGTGAGAACGGCGTCAGCATCTGGGACGAGTGGGCGGATGCCGACGGCGAGCTCGGTCCCGTCTATGGTGTGCAGTGGCGGAGCTGGCCGACCCCCGGTGGGGAGACGATCGACCAGATCACCGAGGTGATCGAGGCCATCAAGGCGACCCCGGACTCACGTCGCCTGATCGTGTCGGCCTGGAACCCCGCCGACATCCCCGCCATGGCCCTCGCGCCGTGCCACGCCCTGTTCCAGTTCTACGTCGCCGACGGAAAGCTGTCGTGCCAGCTCTACCAGCGCAGCGCCGACCTGTTCCTCGGCGTGCCGTTCAACATCGCCAGTTACGCCCTGCTCACCCACCTCGTGGCCGAGCAGACCGGGCTCGAGGTCGGCGATTTCGTCTGGACCGGCGGCGACTGCCACATCTACGACAACCACCTCGACCAGGTCACCGAGCAGTTGACCCGCGTACCCTACCCGGCGCCGGCGTTGCGGATCACGACCCACCCCGAGAGCGTTTTCGGTTACGCGTTCGACGATTTCGTCGTCGAGGGATACCAGCACCACCCCGCCATCAAGGCCCCGGTGGCGGTATGACCCTCCCGCGCGTCGGCCTCGTCTGGGCCGAGGCGGCCAACGGCACCATCGGCAAGGGAGGTGTGCTGCCGTGGCACCTGCCCGAAGACCTCGCGCACTTCAAGGCCGTCACCCTCGGCAGCCCGGTCGTGATGGGACGCAAGACCTGGGAGTCGCTCCCGGAGCGCTTCCGCCCGCTGCCCGGGCGCCACAACATCGTCATCACCCGCCAGCCGGACTGGGAGGCACCGGGAGCCGACGTCCGTGACTCCCTCGCCGCGGCGCTCGAACTCGCCGCCGCCGATCTCGCGCCGGACGACGTCGTCTGGGTGATCGGGGGAGCAGAAGTGTTCTCCGCCGTGATCGACGTCGCCGACCGGCTCGAGGTCACCGCCCTGCGGGTGAACATCGACGGGGATGCCGTCGCCCCCGCCATCACGGAACGCTGGCGCCTCGTCGCGTCGGACCCCGAGGAGGGCTGGCACACCTCGGATGCCGGGATCGACTACCGCTTCCTGCGCTACGAAACTCGCTGAGCCGCGCGCGATCCTCCACCAGGTGGGGCGGGACCGGCTCGGCACCCGGTACCCTGATACCTGTGTCTAACGTCGCAAATCCCTTCGGTCAGGTTCTCGTAGCTCTCGTCACGCCTTTCACCCCCGACGGTGAAGTCGACTGGCCCGGCGTCGAGAAGCACATCGACGACGTCATCAACGCCGGAGCAGACGGCATCGTCGTCACCGGCACGACGGGTGAGACGTCCACCCTCACCGACCCCGAGAAACTGCGCCTCGTCGAGGTCGGCAAGTCCGTGTCGGCCGGCCGGGCGAAGATCATCACCGGCGGCGGATCGAACGAGACCGCGCACGCCATCGACCTCTACCGGCAGAGCGAGAAAGCCGGCGCCGACGGCGTCATGATCGTCACGCCGTACTACAACAAGCCCACCCAGGCCGGCATCCTCACCCACTTCCGGATGATCGCGGATGCCACGGACCTTCCCGTCATCCTCTACGACATCCCCGGCCGCACCGGCGTCGAGATCAAGTACGAGACCATCCTGCGCGCCGCCAAGCACCCGAACATTCTCGCGGTGAAGGACGCCAAGGGCGACTTCTCCGAGGTCAGCCGCGTGCTCAACCAGACCGACCTGCTCTACTTCTCCGGCGACGACGCCAACGCGCTTCCGCACCTGTCCATCGGCGCCGCCGGACTGATCGGCGTGACCGCGAACATCGCGGCGACGCCGTACCGCCAGATCGTCGACGCGGTCAACGCCGGTGACCTCACCGCCGCGACCGCCGCGCACAAGCAGCTCGAACCGCTCGTCCGCGCCGTGATGACGCACGTGCCTGGAACCGTCGCCGCGAAGTACATCCTGCACGGGCTCGGCCGTATCGGCAGCCCGCGCGTCCGCCTTCCCCTCGTCGGACCCGAGGAATCGGAAGCGGCCCAGATCGAAGACGAGATCGCCCTCGTCAAGGACATCCCGGGAGTGGATTTCTCCAACTTCCGTCCCGACCGCAACGCGGCAGCGGGCGGTGCACTGCCCAAGGTGCACGGCACCACTCGCTGACGCACACATCCAAGGAGGGCATATGCCCACATCCGTTTACAACCCGCCTGCCCTGAAGAACGGGACGCTCCGCGTCATCCCGATCGGTGGTCTCGGCGAAGTCGGCCGGAACATGACAAGTTTCGAGATCGACGGCAAGATCCTCATCGTCGACTGCGGCGTGCTGTTCCCTGAAGAGCACCAGCCCGGCGTCGACCTCATCCTGCCCGACTTCACTCCGATCAAGGACCGTCTCGACGACGTCGTTGGCGTGGTCCTCACCCATGGGCACGAAGACCACATCGGCGCTGTCCCGTATCTGCTGCGACTGCGGAACGACATCCCGCTGATCGGCTCGGGCCTCACCCTCGCGCTCGTCGAGGCGAAGCTCAAAGAGCACAGGATCAAGCCGTACAGCCTCACCGTCGCCGAAGGGCAGAAGGAACAGCTCGGCCCGTTCGCTCTCGAGTTCGTCGCCGTCAACCACTCGATCCCGGATGCGCTCGCCGTCGCGATCAAGACGACGGCCGGCACGGTCCTCGCCACCGGTGACTTCAAGATGGACCAGCTGCCGCTCGACGGCCGCCTCACCGACCTCCGTGAGTTCGCCCGCCTCGGCAAGGAGGGCGTCGACCTGTTCCTCGTCGACTCCACCAACGCCGACGTCCCGGGCTTCACCCCGCTCGAGCGGTCCATCGGACCCGTCCTCGACCAGGTCATCGCCCGCGCCCCACGCCGGGTGATCGTCGCCAGCTTCTCCAGCCACGTCCACCGCGTGCAGCAGGTCCTCGACGCCGCCCACGCCAACGGCAGGCGGGTCGCACTCCTCGGCCGTTCCATGGTGCGCAACATGACCATCGCCGCCGACCTCGGCTACCTCAAGGTGCCCGAGAACGTGCTCATCGACTACAAGAAGGCCAAGGACATCCCTGACGACAAGATCGTCTACATGTCCACCGGGTCGCAGGGCGAGCCGATGGCCGTCCTCAGCCGCATGGCGAACATGGACCACGCCATCGAGGTCGGTGACGGCGACACCGTCATCCTGGCCTCCAGCCAGATCCCCGGCAACGAGAACGCCATCTACCGCGTGATCGACGGCCTCACCAAGCTCGGCGCGAACGTCGTGCACAAGGGCAACGCAAAGGTCCACGTCTCCGGTCACGCCGCGGCGGGCGAACTGCTCTACTGCTACAACATCATCAAGCCGAAGAACGTGCTGCCTGTGCACGGCGAATACCGCCACCTGGTCGCCAACGCGAAACTCGCCATCGACACCGGCGTCCCGGAGGAGAACACGATCCTCGCCGAAGACGGCACCGTCATCGACCTCAAAGACGGGGTGGCCCGCATCGTCGGCCAGCTCGACATCGGCTTCGTCTACGTCGACGGTTCCAGCGTCGGAGAGATCACCGACGCCGATCTCAAGGACCGCCGCATCCTCGGCGAAGAGGGCTTCATCTCGATCATCGTCGTGGTCGAGGCGCAGACCGGCAAGGTCATCGTCGGCCCGGAGATCCACGCCAAGGGATTCGCCGAAGACGATCGGGTGTTCGACGGCGTCAAGCCGAAGATCGAGCAGGCCCTCGCCGAAGCCGCGCGGAACGGTGTGCGCGACCCGCACGCCCTGTCGCAGATCGTGCGGCGCACCGTCGGCCGCTGGGTCAACACCTCGTACCGTCGCCGGCCGATGATCGTTCCGCTCGTCATCGAGGCCTAAGCCCGAGCCGCACCTCCGGTGCCTCCACCGACGTGCCCGGTTTCCGGTCCTGCCTCGCCAGGGCTCGGCAGCCGGGCAGTTCGTGTGAGAGCGCTGCGTAACGTTTGAATATCATCCTCACGACGGACGCCAGCGCACTCGGCGCATCCCTAGACTGACGACCATCGGCCTGACGGCCATTGGCCTGATGACGGGGGAAAACGGATGGGTGTTTGGCGCAAATGGGTCTTTCCGATCCTCCGTCTGGTGATCTTCTCGGTGATCGCCATCGCCCTCGTGAAGGTGGCGTTCTTCCCCGACCTGTCGACGAGCGTCAACGCGAGCCAGCCGACCGGAATCGTCTCTGATCCGGTCACCCAGGTCGCCGTTGGTTCGATCGTGACCGCCGTGGTCATCGACGCCGCTGTCGAAGCCGACCCGGCCGTCGACGGCCGGGCGACACTCGCCGGTGAGATCTACGAGATCACGGCGGTGGCCGGCCAGGCCGTCACGGCAGGCGACACCCTGGCGAAGATCCGGCAGGAGGTCGTGCAGGAACCGGTGACGCGGACGGATGCCGCCGGCAACGTCACCATCACCCAGCCGAGGCCCACCATGAAAACGGCCTTGGTGAAGGCGCCCATCACGGGCACCGTCAGTACCGTGTCTTCGCTCGTCGGGCAGGTCGTCGCCGTCGGGGACTCGGTGGCAAAGGTGGCGCCGACGACCTTCAGCGTGTCCGGGCCGATCAAACCCGAAGACCAGTACAGGCTCGTCGAGCAACCCAACGAGGCGCAGGTCGAAGCCCTGGGCGGGCCGGGCACGTTCAGTTGTTCCGCGCTGACGATCAGCCGTCCGCTGGCCGGTGCCGAGGCATCCGCTCCCGACGGCACTGCTCCCGCGACCGGTGCCGTCGTGCGCTGTGCGGTACCCGCCGACGTGCGGGTCTTCGCCGGGCTCACCGCGAAACTCACCATCGCCGGGGGCAGCGCCGACAACATCCTGACCCTGCCGGTCACGGCGGTGAAGGGCAACTCCACGGCCGGGACCGTCTGGGTCCTGGCGGCAGACGGTGCTCCCGAGGAGCGGGCGGTGACGCTCGGCCTCAACGACGGCGCCCTCGTGCAGATCGTCGACGGCGTCGCGGAGGGCGATGATGTGCTGCAGTTCGTGCCCGTCGACGACTCCACCGACCCGGCGGGCGGAGACGGCTGTATCGAACAGCCCGACGGCACCGTGTTCTGCAACGACGAAGGGTACGTCGGTTGAGTCTCATCGAGCTCACTGACGTGAGCCGCACCGTGCAGATCCCTGACGCCGACCCGCTCACCATCCTGTCCGGTGTCAGCCTGGCGGTCGACCCGGGGGAGAGGCTGAGCGTCGTCGGCCGCTCCGGTTCCGGCAAGTCGACCCTTCTTAACATCCTCGGGCTGCTCGACCTGCCGACGACGGGTGACGTGACCTTCGACGGCGAATCGGTGCCGGCCATGCGGTCAGGGCGCCGGGACCGCATCCGGGGCTCGAATGTCGGCTTCGTGTTCCAGCAGTTCAACCTGCTCGACGGCCGGACGGCCCTGGAGAACGTGACGATGCCGCTCCTGTACGCCACCGGTCCGACCTTCTGGGGCAGGGAGCGGATCGCCGCTGAGATGCTCGACCGGGTCGGGCTCAGCCACCGGCTGGCCGCTCTTCCCGGCAGCCTCTCCGGCGGTGAGCAGCAACGCGTCGCCATCGCGCGCGCCCTCGTGCGCGGGCCGAGGCTCATCCTCGCCGACGAACCCACAGGAGCACTCGACGTCGAAACCGGCCAGAGCGTGATGGAGCTTCTCGACGATATCGTCCGCGAAGAGAACGCCGCTCTGGTCACCATCACCCACGACCCGGCCATCGCCGCGCGAAGCAACCGCCACTTCCGGCTCGACGCCGGGCACCTCGCTGTCGCCTCCGAGGTCGTCGCCTGATGGGTGTACTCGCCACGTTCGTGGGCTCTCTCGCCGAGGCCTGGCAGGAGGTACGGATCCACAAGGGCCGCGTGCTGCTCTCGCTCGTCGGAGTGGCCGTCGCCGTCTGCGCCCTGAGCGGGTCGGTGGCGATGTCGGACATCGCGCAGCAGGGAACCATCGAACAGGCCGAACGCTCGAGCGGCCGGGCGGCCACCCTCACCATGGGAATGTCACCCGCCGACACCAGCACCGCCGGCTGGCAACAGGCCGACCAGGCCTGGTTCGACGTCCTCGACCGGTACCAGATCGCGTACGCCACCCGGGTGCGGTGGGACCAGACCAGCGTGCAGTTCCCGGAGGGAATCCAGGATGTCTCCCTCCAGGTGGTCGACCAGCCGTACGGCGAGATGCACCGGACACTGATCGACCACGGAAGCTGGTTCGGGGTTGACGACAGCGACCGGCTGGCTCCCGCTGTGGTCGTCAACACGGCGATGTGGCACTCGCTGGGCTCGCCGGACCTGGCGACCCACCCGCAGGTGACGGTCGCGGGCCTCGGCGGGATCGAAGCCGTCGTGATCGGCGTCTACCGCACGAGCACCTGGGACACCTGGCCGTCCATGTACATGCTCACCGCGAACTTCGCGAGCATCGTCGACCCCACGCGGCTCATCTCATCGGCGCCGCAGTATGAGATGTGGGTGCCGGAACCACTGGTGCGGGAGCTGTCGGTCCGGATCCAGGCCGAGATGACGGCCGGCCTCGGCAACTCCGGTTTCGTCAGCGTCGACCGCACCGACTGGGGTGCATACATGGACGACCCCACCGCGATCCTCAGGATCGTGACCCTCGTCATCGGGGGGATCATCCTGCTCCTCGGGGCATTGGGCCTGGTGAACATCGCGCTCGTCACCGTGCGTCAGCGCATCCGCGAGATCGGCATCCGCCGCAGCTTCGGCGCGACGAGCAACCGGGTGTTCTTCGCCGTGATGATGGAGAGCGTTGTGGCCACCGTCGTCGCGGGCGTCGTCGGGGTCATCCTCGCCGTCCTCATCGTCAACAGTCCGATGGTCTCCGATCTGGTGAGCGGCGGACTCGTCAGCGACATGCCGCCGTTCCCCGCGTCCGCGGCTGTCTTCGGCCTGATCGTGGCCACGGTCGTCGGCGCCCTCGCCGGCCTCATCCCCGCGGTCATCGCCGTCCGGGTGAAGGTGATCGACGCCATCCGTTACTAGCGCCGGCGTCATCCGCCGGAAACACGCATGACGTAGCATCCGTGTCATGGACCGGTTCACCCTGCGTGAGGCGACGGGAACGGACGCCCGCTTTCTCGGCGACATGCTCTTCGAGGCATCCGAATGGATGCCGACGCGGACCCGCACGCGGGTCGACGTGCTTGCGGGGCCGACGACCGCGAAGTACATCGCGGGCTGGAAACGACCGGGCGACGGCGGCTCGGTCGCGATGGACTCAGCGGGCACGCCGATCGGCGCCTGCTGGTACCGGCTGCTGCCCGCCCACGACCCCGGTCACGGCTTCGTCGCACCGGGCGTGCCCGAGCTGACGCTCGGTGTGGTCCCGGTGTGGCGGGCCCAGGGGATCGGCCGTGCACTTCTGGAGGCGGTCGTCGTGCAAGCCAGGGCTGCCGGGTACACCCGGATCAGCCTGAGCGTCGATCGCGCCAACTACGCGCAACGGCTCTACGTCAGCGAGGGTTTCCACACGATCGAAAAGAGCACGGGCTCGGACACCATGGTGCGCATCCTCCGCTGAGCGCAGACCGGACGGCGAACTGGCCGCGTCAATGCCGGGCAAAGTCCGCCGTGCGAAGTACCGTGGAACCATGGCTACGACCAGCAAATCGTCCAGCCGCGGTCGGAGCACGCCGGCGCGCGGAGGTTCATCGACCGCCCGCAAGACGCCGGAGAAGGCCGCACCGGCGAAGAACACGACGGCGAAGACGACGAAGCTGCCGACGGCGAAGACGGTGGCGTACCCGGCCGAATCGACCGAGAACGTGTTCGTGCGGATGTGGATGGGGCTCGCCCACCTCGCCGGCGGCACCGCCCGCGCCTTCGGACCCGAACGGTTCGCGAAGGAAGAACGCCGCGACGGCATCCCCTTCCTCATCCTCCTGCTCGCCATCGTCGGCATGGTCGTGCAGTGGTTCGGTGTCAACAACGCGGTCGCCCAGACCCTCAACGCGTTCACCTTCGGCGGCATCTTCGGGCGTCTCGCCTTCGCGCTCCCCGTCGTCATGCTGCTGCTGGCGGTCTGGCTGTTCCGGCACCCCAGCTCCGTCAACGACAACGGCAGGATCGGCATCGGGCTCATCCTCGCGCTCGTTCCGGCCGCCGGACTGTGCCACGCTTTCGGCGGGCAGCCCAGCCCGAGCGAGGGCATGCCCGCTCTCGCCGTCGCCGGCGGACTCGTGGGCTGGATCGTCGGAGCACCGCTGGTGGCCCTGACCACCCAGGTCGGCGCCGCGATCGTGCTCTCCCTCCTGCTCCTGCTCAGCCTCTTCATCATCACCAAGACGCCGCCGAACAAGATCGGCGCGCGCCTTCGCCAGCTCTACGCCTGGACCTTCGGCACCGAGCTCCCCACCGAGGAAGAACGGGAGGCAGCGAAACTCGAACGGACGAAGCAGGTCGAGTTGGACGGGATCGACGGCGACGACGACGAAGCCGACGATTCGCTGCCCTGGTGGCGGCGGAACAAGAGCCAGCGTGAGATCGACCCGGCATTCGATTCCCCGCTCGAAACCGATGACGTCTCCGAACTTCTCGGCGGTCCGAGCCGGGGGAACGGCGAATTCGACTCCGCGCTCGAAGGCCAGGACCTCGACATGTTCGGCAACCCGATCGACGACGACGATGAGGCGATGACCGAGATCATCGGCGACCTGTCCGCGGCGGAAGCTGCGCTCGGTACTTTCGAGGGATCAGGCGTGCCCACCTCAGGGCTGCACGACGACGGCCCGGACGGCCAGACCGAAGCTCTGCCCGGGCTGGAAGGCCTCGGCCTGATGGACGACACCAGCCCGCAGCGGATGGCGCGCCCCGCGGCTCCGGCCGCACCGTACCGCCTGCCGTCCGCCGCAACGCTCGGTGCGGGCGACCCGGCGAAGACCCGGTCGGCGGCGAACGATGTCGTGGTCGCAGCAGTCACGAGTGTGCTCGAACAGTTCAAGGTCGACGCGAAGGTCACCGGGTTCTCCCGCGGCCCGACCGTCACCCAGTACGAGATCGAGGTCGGCCCGGGTGTCAAGGTCGAGCGGATCACCGCGCTCACCAACAACATCGCCTACGCCGTCGCATCCAACGAGGTTCGCATCCTCGCCCCGATCCCGGGCAAGAGCGCCATCGGCGTCGAGATCCCGAATACCGACCGGGAGATCGTCACGCTCGGCGACGTCCTCCGCTCGGCGAACGCCACCAAGAGCGTCCACCCGATGACCATCGGTGTCGGCAAGGACGTCGGCGGCGGGTTCGTCGTCGCGAACCTCGCGAAGATGCCCCACCTCCTCGTCGCCGGTTCGACCGGCTCCGGAAAATCGAGCTTCATCAACTCGATGATCACGAGCCTGCTCATGCGTGCCAAGCCGAGCGACGTGCGAATGGTCCTGATCGACCCGAAGCGCGTCGAATTGACCTCGTACGCAGGTGTGCCGCACCTCATCACGCCCATCATCACCAACCCCAAGAAGGCGGCCGAAGCGCTGCAGTGGGTGGTGAAGGAGATGGACATGAGGTACGACGACCTCGCCAGCTTCGGTTTCCGGCACATCGACGACTTCAACAAGGCCGTCGTCGCCAATGAGATCGTGCTCCCGGCGGGTAGCGAACGCGTGCTCAAGCCGTACCCGTACCTCCTCGTCGTCGTCGACGAGCTCGCCGACCTGATGATGGTCGCCCCCCGCGACGTCGAAGATTCGATCGTGCGCATCACGCAGCTCGCGCGCGCATCCGGCATCCACCTCGTCCTCGCGACGCAGCGGCCGTCGGTCGATGTCGTCACCGGCCTGATCAAGGCGAACGTGCCGTCGCGGCTCGCGTTCGCCGTGACGAGCGTCACCGACTCCCGGGTCATCCTCGACCAGCCGGGCGCCGACAAACTCATCGGCCAGGGTGACGGACTGTTCCTGCCGATGGGCACGAACAAGGCGATCCGGGTGCAGGGCGCCTGGGTCTCCGAAGCCGAGATCGAAAAGGTCGTCAAGCACGTCACCCAGCAGGCGCGACCCGAATACCGCAAGGACGTCGCCGCGATCACGGAGAAGAAAGAGGTCGATGCCGATATCGGAGACGACCTCGAGCTGCTGCTGGCGGCCACAGAACTCGTCGTCGGCACCCAGTTCGGTTCGACATCGATGCTGCAGCGCAAGCTCCGGGTCGGTTTCGCGAAGGCGGGTCGCCTCATGGACCTGATGGAGTCACGTGAGATCGTCGGCCCATCAGAAGGATCGAAGGCGCGCGACGTGCTCGTCACGGCGGAGCAGCTGCCCGGGCTCCTCGCGAAGCTCAAAGGTGAAGACGGCCCGGCCTTCGCGGCCGCCCCGGAATCCGATGAACGCTACGCAGGAGACCAGGTCGAAGAACAGTTCGCCGGATACGATGAGGTGGAGGGCGAATCCGACGAGGACGCCTGGCACCTCACCGGCAAGGATTAGATCATGGCCCTTCCCAGCGCCGCCGCTCCCCGCTCGACGAACCTGAACCTGCCGAACGCGATCACCGTCGTCCGCATCCTTCTCGCTCCTGTCTTCATCTGGATGTTGCTGGCCGACGACGGCGCGGACGGCGCGCTCCGCTGGGCGGCTGCCGGACTGTTCGTCGTCGCCATCGCGACCGACGGGATCGACGGCGCCATCGCCCGCAAACACGGGCTTGTCACCGAACTGGGCAAGCTGCTCGACCCGATCGCCGACAAGATCCTCACCGGCGGCGCCCTCGTCGCCCTCTCCATCCTCGGCGAACTGCCCTGGTGGGTGACGATCGTCGTCCTCGTTCGGGAGATCGGTATCACCGTGCACCGGATGATCGTCGCAACGGACCACGTCGTTGCGGCGGCCTGGATGGGCAAACTCAAAACCGTCGCCCAGGCCGTCGCGATCTCTCTCGCCCTGGCGCCGCTCTACCTCCTGGTCGGCGAATGGATCTTCTGGGTCAACGGAGCCCTGATGACCATCGCCGTGCTCCTCACCGTCGCCAGCGGCATCGACTACGTCCTCACCGCACTGAAGGCAGCTCGACGGCCATGAGCGGCGGGGGTGGGCGCGAGGCGGATCGGACAGCCGCGTTGATCCGCCACCTCACGGCGCGTGGGCTGACCGTCGCCGTGGCCGAGTCGCTGACCGGGGGACTGCTGGCAGCCGAACTCATCCGGCCGGCCGGGGCATCCGCTGTCGTCCGTGGGGGAGTCGTCGCCTACGCGACCTCAGCGAAGGGCTCGGTTCTCGGTGTCGACGCCGGTCTCCTCGCCGAACACGGCGCCGTGCATCCGCTCGTCGCGGAGCAGATGGCGGCGGGAGTGCGCCGGGTGTTCGAGGCCGACGGACGGGAGGCCGACATCGGCATCTCGACCACCGGCGTCGCCGGCCCGGACCCGCAGGACGGCACGCAGCCCGGCACGGTCTTTCTCGGGCTGTCGCTCGCCGGGGGAACCCGCTCTCTCGGTCTCCACCTGACCGGCGGCCGGGATGCGATCCGGCGCGACACGGTCACGGCAGCGATCGACTATCTCATCGCGATCACGGGCACTGACACGAGCGAGAACTGAGTGTTGAAAGTGTTCCCACCCCGCCGGAATAAGAGGAATCTGTCCGTCGTTGCACCGAACAGACTCACAAGAAAAGATCAGTCAGAAACACTAGGGTTTGTGCATGGATCGGTGTAGTAAAGTAGCCATCCACAGGCTTACCGGCGGTGAGACTGACCGGCAGAGAAGGAGGGGTCAAATGATACTTGTTCGTCAAGAAATCGGCGACGTGCTTCGTGACTTCCGGCTGCAAAAAGGGCGGACTCTTCGCCAGGTTGCAAGCAAAGCGAGTGTGGCCCTCGGCTACCTCAGCGAAGTCGAGCGCGGGCAGAAAGAGGCATCGAGTGAGATCCTCGCCTCGGTCGCCGATGCGTTGGAGACGCCGATCTCCGTGATCATGCGCGAAGTCGGAGACCGTCTCGCGGTTCTCGAAGGTATCGAGCCGATCCCCGACACCGTCCCCGACGAATTCGTCGCAGAACTGGACGCCAACCTCGTCAGTCGCTGACGAGAAGGTCCATCCGAAATACCCCGGAGCGCGCCAGTGCTTCGGGGTATTTTCGTTCTCAGCGCCCGTTACGCTTGATCCGTGAAACTCAGCGAGTTCAGGACAGCCATGACCACCGAGTTCGGTGGCGCATACGGCCGCGTGCTCGCCAGCGACCTCGTCTTGCGCGAACTGGGGGGTCGCACGCCCAACGAGGCCCTGGCCGCCGGCGAGTCCCCGCGGACCGTCTGGCTCGCCATCTGCCGTGAGACGGATGTGCCCGTCGAGCGGCGTCACGGGGCGGGCGTGCCGCCTCCCCGGCTGTAGCAGGCCTCCTGCGTCGGACGAAGGTTTCCGACACGCCGCCGATATTTACTCGAACACCTGTTCGGTCTGGGTTAGGCTCCTTCACAAGAGCCTTTCATGTGCGAACTGCCCACTGATTTCCTCCCCCAGACACCAATGTCAGGGGTGCACAATACAGTCGACATCGTTCCTGAAAGACGCTCCCAGCCTTGTCGCAGCGCGGAAACTCCCGGGCGTGACAGCCTACAGGCGCACCGATATCGACAGAGAAAGAGGCATGACATGCCATCACCAGCAGACCGCGAGAAGTCGCTTGAAACCGCACTCGCACAGATCGATCGCCAGTTCGGCAAAGGGTCCGTCATGCGCCTCGGCAGCGATGAGCGTGCCCCTGTCGCCGTCATCCCCACCGGCTCGATCGCGCTCGACGTCGCTCTCGGCGTCGGAGGGCTTCCGCGTGGCCGCATCGTCGAGATCTATGGCCCTGAGTCGTCCGGTAAGACCACGCTCACCCTTCACGCCATCGCCAACGCGCAGAAGGCCGGCGGTATTGCCGCCTTCATCGACGCGGAACACGCCCTCGACCCCGATTACGCGCAGAAGCTCGGCGTCGACATCGATGCCCTGCTGGTCTCCCAGCCCGACACCGGTGAGCAGGCACTCGAGATCGCTGACATGCTCGTCCGCTCCGGTTCCATCGACCTCATCGTGATCGACTCGGTCGCCGCGCTCGTGCCCCGCGCCGAGATCGAGGGTGAGATGGGTGACTCCCACGTCGGTCTCCAGGCGCGGCTCATGTCGCAGGCGCTGCGCAAGCTCACCGGTGGGCTCAGCCAGACCAACACCACCATGATCTTCATCAACCAGCTCCGCGAGAAGATCGGTGTGTTCTTCGGCAGCCCCGAGACCACGGCCGGCGGAAAAGCGCTGAAGTTCTACGCGTCGGTCCGGCTCGACATCCGCCGGATCGAGACGCTGAAAGACGGAACGGATGCTGTCGGAAACCGCACGCGCGTCAAGGTCGTGAAGAACAAGATGGCTCCTCCGTTCAAGCAGGCCGAGTTCGACATCCTCTACGGCATCGGTATCTCCCGCGAAGGCAGCCTCATCGACTTCGGTGTCGAGCACCTCATCGTGAAGAAGTCGGGCTCCTGGTACACCTACGACGGTGAACAGCTCGGCCAGGGCAAAGAGAACTCCCGTAACTTCCTGCTGACGAACCCTGATATCGCGAACGAGATCGAGAACAAGATCAAGGCCAAACTCGGCATCGGCGGAGCGGTCGCCGCACCCGAGAAAGCCGCAGACGTGAAAGCACCGACCGGCAAGCCGAACGCGGCAAGCAAAGCAGCCGCCGACGACCTCGCCGCCCGGCGCGGAGCGTAGGGGTCGCGCATGGTCCGATTCATCGATCCCAACGAGCCCGAGGGCGAGCCGAGCGACAAGCTCGCAACGGTCACCTATCTTCCCGGGGCGACACCACAGGAAGATGTCGTAGAGGCGGTGGCTGAACCCGACCCCGAGTCGGTTGAGGCAGCACTCGTGAAGAAACTCGCCCGGCGGGCGCTCAGCGAGTCCGAGGTCCTGTCGTTCGGTATGGACGAAGGGCTGACCGCTCATCAGGCGAACTCGGTCCTCGACCACCTGCGCGATCTGGGCTACGTCGACGACCGCGTTCTCGCCGAGCAGCTCAAACACGCGTTGTACGAGCGCAAGGGTCAGAGCAGGGCTGTCGTCGCCCGGGCGATGTCTGGGCGGTCGATCGAACGCGAGATCATCGACGAGGTCCTCGACGACATCGACTCCGGTGACGAGCTCAGTGCAGCGACCGAAATCGCGGCGAAACGTGCGTCGCAGCTGACTGGGCTCGACAAGCAGACGCTCGAGCGTCGGCTTGTCGGCTACCTCGCCCGGCGCGGCTACCCGGGCAACATCGTCCGCGAAGCGATCGCGCCTCTTCTTGCCGGGCGTTCGAGTTCGGCATCGTCGACCGTGCGGTTCCGCTGACACGAACGTACCTGAGACCCGACCCGGCTTGTGCCCGCCATCCTCTGGTGGTGGGCACAAGCCGGTTCTGTTTCGGCTGCGCACCGCGCCGTCGGGTGTGCGTGACGGCGTACGCGTTTGGACACGCGCGTGGTCACCCGTTCCGGTCAAGAGCACCCGGTGCGCCGGATGACTTCGGCCGGAACGGGTGACTTCGTTGCGGGGACAGGCGGGATGCTGTGCTGTCCGGTGTGCCTGGCGGCGTGTGCTGGATACGGGCGTGGTCATCCGTTCCGGTCAAGAGCACCCGGTGCGCCGGATGACTTCGACCGGAACGGGTGACTTCGTGGCGGGGGCGGCCGGCGACGGATGCTGCTGCTGTCGGTTGGGAGCGGACGGCACCCGCCGTCCGGAGGACGCACGCCGGAGCATCCGTCGCCCGGATCGGGCGGTCGAACGTAGACTGGGACGATCATGAGCACGCTGCAGGAAACGCCCACCGTCATCACGCCGTCAGCCGCGGCTCTCGACGGGTCCGGGCGAGCACGAACCTACGAAGTCCGCACCTACGGCTGCCAGATGAACGTGCACGATTCCGAACGTCTGGGCGGGTCCCTCGACGCGGCCGGGTACGTCAAAGCGGTGGGTGTCGAGCCGGATGTCGTGGTCATCAACACCTGCGCTGTCCGCGAGAACGCCGACAACAAGCTCTACGGCAACCTCGGCTATCTGGCATCCGTGAAGAAGCGTCACAAGGGAATGCAGATCGCCGTCGGCGGATGCCTTGCCCAGAAAGACAAGAACGTCATCCTCGAGAAGGCGCCCTGGGTCGACGTCGTGTTCGGCACGCACAACATGGGGTCGCTTCCGAGCCTGCTGGAACGGGCCCGTCACAACGACGAAGCCCAGATTGAGATCCTCGACTCGCTCGAGACCTTCCCGTCGACCCTGCCCACCAAGCGCGAGTCCACCTACAGTGGCTGGGTCTCGATCTCGGTCGGCTGTAACAACACCTGCACCTTCTGCATCGTCCCCGCTCTTCGCGGCAAGGAGAAGGACCGCCGCCCAGGCGAGATCCTCGCCGAGATCCAGGCGCTCGTCGACGACGGGGCGATCGAAGTCACCCTGCTGGGCCAGAACGTCAACTCCTACGGCGTCGAGTTCGGCGACCGGCAGGCCTTCGGCAAACTCCTCCGCGCCGCGGGCGAGATCCAGGGACTCGAGCGCATCCGATTCACCAGCCCGCACCCGGCCGCTTTCACCGACGACGTGATCGACGCCATGGCCGAGACCGGCAACGTGATGCCGCAACTGCACATGCCGCTGCAGTCCGGTTCCGACCGGATCCTCAAGGCCATGCGCCGGTCGTACCGCAGCGAGAAGTTCCTCGGTATTCTCGACCGGGTGCGTGCGCAGATGCCGCACGCCGCGATCTCCACGGACATCATCGTCGGGTTCCCCGGCGAGACCGAGGAAGACTTCCAGGAGACCCTGCGTGTCGTCGAAGCCGCCCGCTTCGCGACCGCGTTCACGTTCCAGTACTCCATCCGGCCCGGCACACCCGCGGCGACCATGCCCGACCAGATCCCGAAGGCGATCGTGCAGGAGCGCTATGAGCGGCTCACCGCCCTTCAGGACCGGATCAGCCTCGAAGAGAACCAGGCCGTCGTCGGACGCGAAGTCCAGCTGCTCGTCGCCGTCGGCGAGGGCAAGAAAGACGCAGCGACACACCGGATGTCCGGCCGCGCCGAGGACTCACGGCTCGTGCACTTCGACGTGCCCGAGGGCTCCGAGATCCCACGGCCCGGCGATGTCGTCACGGTGCGGGTCAGCCAGGCCGCGCCGTTCTATCTGATCGCTGACACCGCCGACGGGCAGCCGCTCCGGGTCCGCCGCACCGCCGCGGGAGACGCCTGGGATCGTGCCCAGGCTGAGTCGTGCGGGGTCCCCGCGCCGGCTGCAGCGACACCCGGCCGGGTCTCGCTGGGGCTTCCGTCCCTGCGGGTCGGCCCCCCGGCATCCGTCGCGGGCGCCACCACTCCGATCTACGACCAGTTGGACGGTCAGCGCTGAGTCCTGCAGAGGCCGACGTGATCTGCATCATCGGCCCCACCGGCACCGGTAAGTCAGAGCTGTCGCTCAATCTGGCCGAACGTCTCGCAGCAGCCGGTCGCCCGGCCGAGATCATCAACGCCGACGCGATGCAGCTGTACCGCGGCATGGACATCGGCACAGCGAAACTTCCGCCCGGCGAGCGGCGCGGCGTCCCGCATCACCTGCTCGACGTGCTCGACGTCACGACGGAATCCACCGTCGCCCAGTATCAGGCGGATGCCCGCGCGGCCGTCGACGACATCGTCGCGCGCGGGGCCACGCCGGTCCTCGTCGGAGGGTCTGGCCTCTACGTCGCGAGCGTGATCTACGACTTCCAGTTCCCCGCATCCGACAAGGCCATTCGGGCCCGGCTCGAGGCGGAACTCGAGACGGAGGGCGCCGGTGCCCTCTACCGCCGGCTTGCCGCCCTGGATTCCGCGATCGCGTCGCGGATCGGGTCGCAGAACACCCGCCGGCTCGTGCGCGCGCTTGAGGTGGCCGAGCTCACCGGGTCACCGGTCGCGGGCATGCTTCCGGAGGAACCCGTCTACTGGCGGCGGACCCGCATCGTCGGCCTCCGAGCGCCACGCGAGGAACTCGTCGCGCGGCTCGACGAACGCGTCCGCGGGATGTGGCGGGGCGGGCTGCTGGACGAGGTCCGTGAACTCATACCGCAGGGGCTCGAACACGGAGTCACCGCATCGCGGGCGATCGGTTACGCCCAGGCACTGCAGCAGCTCGCCGGCACCGCGACCGAGGCCCAGGCGATCGAGCAGACGCAGCAGTTGACGCGGAGGTACGCGCGCAGGCAGGTGAGCTGGTTCCGCCGCTACGCCGACATCGTCTGGTTGGACTACGACGCGCCCGACCTCGTCGACGCTGCCGTCGCATCCGTCACGAACTGACGAACGGGCCCAGCGTGTCGATTCGCCGTGGGATGTCGTTCACGTCCTCCGCGAACGACAGAGTGTGGTGAGTCGGGCGTTCACGGGCGTTCTTCTCGATCGACCGGGCCCACATGCTCGTTCACGGGATTGGCCCGGGATGTTGCTCACCGTCGTGCTGCATGGCCCAGGTGGCCCGATCGACGATTCGCCGACGCTGGGGCCTCGACGGGTGGCTCGATTCGCCACGGTGTGCTGCCCACGTCGCTCCGGAGCGACAAAGTGCGGCATCTCGGTGCGTTTGGGGCGCTACGCCGCGTGGCGCATGTCCGACACCGATGGCGAACGCCGTGCCGGGGGTGCCCCGGGACGAACCGTAGACTTGGCCCATGGCATTCACGCTCCCGTTCACCAAGGGTCAAGGCACCGGCAACGACTTCGTCCTCTACGCTGACCCCGAGGGAGCCCAGCCGCTGACCGCCGAGCAGATCACCGCGATCTGCGATCGGCACTTCGGAGTCGGCGCAGACGGCGTCATCCGCGCTGTTCGCTCAGCGAACCTCGACGCGGGCGCCGCGTCACTCGCTGAAGACGAGAACGCCGAGTGGTTCATGGATTACCACAACGCCGACGGATCGATCGCGGAGATGTGCGGCAACGGCATCCGGGTGTTCGTGCGGTACCTGCTCGACCAGGGCCTCGCGACGCTGGAGTCGGGGGATACCCTCCCCATCGGCACGCGCGCCGGGGTGCGCGACGTGCAGAAGTCCACCAACGGGTTCCAGGTCGACCTCGGCCGCTGGGCGCTCGACGGCGGCGAGCCTCTCGTGCGTGCCAAGGAACTCAAGGTGGCGCGGCCCGGGCTCGGCATCAACGTCGGCAATCCGCACGTTGTCGTCGCCCTCGCCGACGAGTCCGAACTCGCATCAGCAGACCTCAGCTACGTGCCGCGGATCGAACCGGAGCCCATCGACGGCGCGAACGTCGAGTTCGTGGTGCCGCACGACCCGCTGGTCACCGACGGCGTCGGCCGGATCACCATGCGGGTGCACGAACGCGGCAGCGGGGAAACGCTGTCCTGTGGAACCGGGGTCGCTGCGGCAGCGCTGGCGACCCGGCACTGGGCTGGTCCGACAGCGCCGAACCAGTGGCGCGTCGATGTGCCCGGCGGAACCCTCGGTGTGCGGATGTTCGCAACCCAGGACGGCGAGCACGTCGGCTTGAGCGGCGCCGCAGAACTCGTCTACACCGGAACACTCCAGCTGGGCTGAGCTCAGTCGCTGTGCCGGCTCGCGCGCAGCACGCGGTAGCCCTTGCTGATCGCCTCGCGCGTCACGTCGAAGGTCTCTGCGAGCTGCTCCTGCAGCCAGCGGTGCAGGCTGTCGGCGCCGAGGTTCTTCTGCACCACGAGCCAGGCGTCGGAGCCGGGCGAGAGCCGGGGGAGCCAGTGCTCGAGCATCTCGTGCAGGGCCTGCTTGCCGATCCGGATCGGCGGGTTCGACCAGATCGAATCGAAGACGAGGTCCGCTGGCACCTGGTCGGGCAGCACAGCGCGCACATTCGTGAGCCCCAGCTTCTCAGCGTTCATCCGCACCAGTTCCAGCGACCGTTCGTTGACGTCGACGGCCCACACCGTGGCATCCGGCGACGCGAAAGCGATCGTGAAGGCGATCGGCCCCCAGCCGCAGCCGAGGTCGAGGATGTTCCCCGTCGCGGGAGGGCGGGGTGTCTCGCTGAGGAGCACCTGGGTGCCCTGGTCGATGCGGCCCGGGCTGAAAATGCCGTTGGCCGTCGTCAGTTCGCGGTCGGCGCCGGCGAGATGCACCGTGACGGTCCGCAGTTTGAGTTCGGTGGCGGGCACCCCGGTGAAATAGTGATCGCTGGACATACCCGAACGTTACTCGACCGCACGCGTTAGGGTTAACTCTGATGACCACCCCAAGCGACACCACAGATCTTCCCGACGGCGACGACGCCGTGACGCGCGTGCTTCGGAACGCGGAGACACGCGCATCCGGCTACTCCCTGTTCGGTTCAGGCAAGGCCGAAGCGCTCGACACCGATTCCGGCTTCGGCGCGACCGCTGATGCCGGCCACGACGGTGAGCAGCTCGACCGCGAGGACCGGCAGGCGCTCCGCCGCGTCGCGGGCCTGTCGACCGAGCTCGAAGACGTCACCGAGGTCGAGTACCGGCAGCTGCGCATTGAGAACGTCGTGCTCATCGGCATCTACTCGCAGGGATCCCTGCAGGATGCCGAGAACTCGATCCGCGAGCTCGCCGCCCTGGCAGAGACGGCCGGAGCCGTCGTGCTCGATGGCATGCTGCAGCGGCGGCCGAACCCAGACCCGAGCACGTTCCTCGGCAAGGGCAAGGCCGATGAGCTCCGCGACATCGTCGCCGCGCTCGGCGCCGACACGGTCATCGCCGACACCGAACTCGCGCCAAGCCAGCGACGCGCGCTCGAGGATGTCGTCAAGGTGAAGGTCATCGACCGCACCGCCGTCATCCTCGACATCTTCAGCCAGCACGCCAAGAGCCGTGAGGGCAAGGCGCAGGTCGAACTCGCGCAGCTCGAATACCTCCTCCCGCGTCTGCGCGGCTGGGGTGATTCGATGTCGCGCCAGGCCGGTGGACAGGTCGGTGGCGCCGGGGCCGGAATGGGTTCGCGCGGACCTGGTGAGACGAAGATCGAGCTCGACCGCCGCCGTATTCACACCCGGATGTCGAAACTCCGCAAGCAGATCAAGGGCTTCGGTCCCGCACGCGAAGCGAAACGGGCGAACCGCCACCGCTTCGAGGTCCCGTCCGTCGCCATCGCCGGCTACACCAACGCCGGCAAGTCGAGCCTCCTCAACCGGATCACCAAGGCCGGCGTGCTCGTCGAGAACTCCCTGTTCGCCACGCTCGACGCCACGGTCCGGCGCACCCAGACCGACGACGGCCGGCTGTACACGATCTCCGACACGGTCGGCTTCGTCCGCAACCTGCCGCACCAGCTGGTCGAAGCGTTCCGGTCAACCCTCGAAGAGGTCGCCGAAGCGGATGTCATCGTGCACGTCGTCGACGGATCGCACCCCGACCCCGCGGCCCAGTTGATGACCGTCCGCGACGTCATCGGTGACGTCGGCGCCCGCGACATCCCCGAGCTCGTCGTCTTCAACAAGAGCGACCTCGTGAACGAAGACGACCGGCTGCTCCTGCGCGGCCTCGAGCCGAGCGCCATCTTCGCCTCTGCACGCACGGGTGAGGGCATCCCGGAGATCCTGGCAGCACTCAGCGACCTTCTGCCGAGCCCTTCGGTCGAACTGGACCTCCTCGTGCCGTACGACCGCGGCGATGTGATCTCGATGCTGCACCGGCGCGGACGGGTCGACCACCTCGACTACCTCGAGGAGGGCACCCACGTGCGCGCGATGGCATCCGAGGAGCTCGCCGCCCAGGTTTCGGAGTTCGCCCGGACGTCCTGACCGGGCTGCTGTTCGGTCGCGATCGGCTGTATGCGGCGTTGCTCGGTCAAAAACGGTCAAGGATCGCGTCGATCTTTGACCGTTTTCGCCGGAGCACGGTGTTGATGCTGGCGTCAGACGGAGCGCAGGACCGCCACGATCTTGCCGAGCACGTCGGCTTCATCGCCGAGGATGGGCTCGAAGCTGGAGTTGCGGGGGAGCAGCCAGGTGTGGCCGTCGCGCTGGCGGAATACCTTCACGGTGGCCTCGCCGTCGAGCATCGCTGCGACGATGTCGCCGTTCTCGGCCGTCTGCTGTTGGCGGACGACGACCCAGTCGCCGTCGCAGATTGCGGCGTCGATCATCGACTCGCCTGACACCTTGAGCATGAAGAGCTCTCCCTTGCCGACGAGCTGCCGGGGGAGAGGGAAGACTTCCTCGACCTGCTGGTCTGCCGTGATGGGCACACCGGCGGCGATCCGGCCGACGAGCGGAACCATCGCGGCGTCACCGACCGGCGTCGTGTTCTCGAAGTCGACCTCCGCGGAGGGCGAGGGCAGGTCGATGAGGATCTCGAGGGCCCTCGGGCGGTTGGGATCGCGGCGAAGGTAGCCACTCAGTTCGAGTTGGTTGAGCTGGTGGGTGACGCTCGACAGGGATGCCAGGCCGACGGCATCGCCGATCTCGCGCATGCTCGGCGGATAACCGCGGGAGCTCACGGAGCGCTGGATGACGTCGAGGATGGCCAGCTGCTTCTCGCTGAGACTTTTGCGCCGCCGGGTGGTCGGCTTGTCGGCGAGAACCCGCTTGGCCTTTGTGCCGGGAGACCCAGCCGTACCAGCGGCATCTCTCTTATTGAGCGTCATGTCACTCCCGTCTGGCGGGCGTTGCCGGCCAATGTCAGTGGTCGCTGGTTGGGTATCAACCATCAGCAGAACTCTAGACCCGGCACCCCCGCGCAGCAAACATCTGTTCGAGTGTGTCGAGAAAAGAATTCATGAAAGTACGAATACGCACTTGAATGTTCGAACAATCGAATATATATTCGGAACACAGCTTCGTATCCGGCTCCCCCGGCCGGGAGTCGGATACGAACACTCCGAACCACCGCTTGAGCACCGTCAGCAACGCAGGAGGCACACCATGAGCACAGCAGTCATCACACCGATCCGCCCGGCACTCTCGTCCCGTCAGGCAGCGATGCGACCGTCGCCCGTGGTTGCGTCGCGCGCCGCAGCAGAAGCCCCGGAGGGCACCGGCCGCATCCGCCTCACCCGCCGTGGCCGCGTCGTTTTCACGTCGCTCGCCGCCGCTCCGCTGATCGCGGTCGCCGCCTGGCTCGGGGTGAACGCCCTTCCCGCCGTTGCGACGTCAAGCCCGAGTTCTGTCGTGTTCGAATACGCGACGATCGAGTCCGGCCAGTCGCTCTGGCAGTTGGCGTCGAGCATCGCGCCCGAGGCCGATCCCCGTGATGTCATCGCCGACGTCATGCGCCTGAACCAACTCGACAGCTCGACCGTCTCACCCGGGCAGCGAATCGCCATTCCGGAGCAGTACTCCAGCAACTGAGCCGACGGCGCCGCGTCTTTCGCGTCGCCCACCCGGCACCGTCCGCCCGGCACCGCCGCCCGGCACCGCCGCCCGGCATCGACCGCCCGGCACCGGGGGGAGTCGCCCGCCGGTAAACTTGGCGGGTGAGTTCCCTTGAGTCCCTGCCCATCCGCGACGACCTTCGCGGCAAGACGCCCTATGGGGCTCCCCAGAAGAGCGTCCCCGTGGCACTCAACGTCAACGAAAACACGCACCCCATTCCCGAGGTCGTGGCTCGTGACATCGTCACCGCCCTTGCCTCCGCCGTCCTCGGAGCCAACCGTTACCCGGACCGCGAGTTCAGCGATCTCCGCGACAGTCTCGCCGGCTACCTCGGGCACGGGCTCACCCGCGACAACCTCTGGGCGGCCAACGGCTCGAACGAGGTTCTCCAGCAGGTGCTGCAGGCTTTCGGCGGCCCCGGGCGCACTCTCCTCGGCTTCGCCCCCACCTATTCGATGTACTCCCTCCTCGCTTCGGGAACCGGAACGACTTGGATCGCCGCCGAACGTGATGCCGAGTACGAGTTGTCGCCGGCCACCGCCGCTGCGGCCGTGTCGGAGGCGAAGCCCGACATCGTCTTCCTCTGCTCGCCGAACAACCCGACCGGAACCCCGCTCGCGCTCGACACCATCAAAGCGGTCTACGACGCAACCGACGGGATCGTCGTCGTCGACGAGGCGTACGTCGAGTTCGCGCCACATGACATCCCGAGTGCGCTGACGCTCCTGCCCGGGCGGGATCGTCTTCTCGTCTCACGCACCATGAGCAAGGCATTCGCCTTCGCCGGCATCCGCGTCGGCTACCTGGCCGCCGATCCCGCCGTGACGGATGCCCTCCGTCTCGTCCGACTGCCCTACCACCTCTCCGCCCTCACCCAGGCCGCCGCGACCGCCGCGCTCTCGCACAGCACGGCAATGCTCGCCATGGTCGACGAGATCCGGATCCAGCGCGACCGGATCACCGCCGGCCTGACCGAGATGGGGTTCCACACCTATCGCAGCCACAGCAACTTCGTGCTGTTCGGGGGAGTTGACGACCCGCACGCACTGTTCGAGGCGCTGCTGGAGCGCGGCATCCTGATCCGTGACATCGGGTTGCCCGGCCAGTTGCGCGTCACCGCCGGGACCGAAGCAGAGACCACCGCATTCCTCGACGCGATGGCCGCGATAGGCTCGAAAGCATGAGCACCGACCAGCGGACCGCCCGCATCCAGCGCGAAACGAGCGAGTCCAGCATCGACCTGTCGATCAACCTCGACGGCACAGGCACGAGCGACATCCACACGACGGTGCCGTTCTACGACCACCTGCTGACGGCATTCGCGAAGCACTCGCTGACCGACCTCACGGTGCACGCCAAGGGAGACACCGACATCGATGTCCACCACACGGTGGAAGACATCGGCATCGCGCTCGGCCAGGCGATCCGCGAGGCCCTCGGCACGAAGTCCGGCATCTCCCGGTACGGTGACGCCCTCGTTCCCCTGGACGAGGCACTCGTCCAGGCTGTCGTCGACATCTCGGGCCGGCCGTACCTCGTACACTCCGGCGAGCCTGCTGGTTTCGAATTCCACCTCATCGGCGGCCACTTCACCGGGTCGATGGTTCGCCACGTGTTCGAGGCGATCTCCTACAACGCGGCACTGACCGTCCACGTCCGTGTGCTCGGCGGCCGTGACCCGCACCACATCGCCGAAGCAGAATTCAAGGCGTTCGCCCGCGCGTTCCGCCAGGCCAAGGCACTCGACCCCGAGGTGACGGGGATCCCGTCGACGAAGGGCTTGCTGTGACCAAAGGACTCTCCCCGACTGTCGTCGTGCTCGACTACGGCAGCGGAAATGTGCATTCCGCGGTCAAAGCCCTCGAAGCGGCCGGTGCCACTGTCGAACTCACCGGCGACCGCGCCCGGGCGTTGGAGGCCGACGGACTCGTCGTGCCCGGAGTCGGCGCGTTCAGCGCCGTGATGGAGCAGCTCAACGCCTCCCGCAGCGCGGAGGTGATCGATCGGCGTCTGGCCGGCGGTCGCAAGGTGCTCGGTATCTGCGTCGGCATGCAGGTGTTGTTCGAACACGGCGTCGAACGCGGCATCGACACCGAAGGCCTCGGCGAGTGGCCGGGTGCTGTCACCGAACTCGATGCCCCGGTTCTCCCGCACATGGGTTGGAACACCGTTGACGCACCTGAGGATTCGGTTCTGTTCGCCGGGCTCCGGGAGGAACGCTTCTACTTCGTGCACTCCTACGCGGCGCAGCAGTGGACGCTCGAGGCGACGCACCCGTTCCCGGCGCCCCGCGTGACCTGGTCTGAGCACGGCGCCCGCTTCGTCGCCGCCGTCGAGAACGGACCCCTGTCCGCCACCCAGTTCCACCCCGAGAAATCGGGCGAAGCCGGCATCCGGCTGCTGCGCAACTGGGTCGGCACCCTTTCCACAGACTGACGTACGTCCCTGCGGCACGCTTGTGCCGCGCCCGAAATCAAGGATCAATCATGAGTGAGTTCAACACGACCCCGAAGCTCGTCCTGCTTCCTGCGGTCGACG
Source organism: Mycetocola sp. 2940 (assembly GCF_040548835.1). Lineage (NCBI taxonomy): Bacteria > Bacillati > Actinomycetota > Actinomycetes > Micrococcales > Microbacteriaceae > Mycetocola > Mycetocola sp. 2940. The sequence goes on along the minus strand of NZ_JBEPSK010000013.1, from coordinate 32,616 downwards.
TCGCCGACGGCAAGGCCGTGCGGCTGACCCAGGGCGAAGCCGGCACCGAGACCAACTACGGTGACCCGGTCGATGCGGCCGCCGACTGGGCAGCGCAGGGAGCCGAGTGGATCCACCTCGTCGACCTGGATGCCGCGTTCGACCGAGGGAACAACGCCGGCGTGATTCGCAAGGTGATCAAGCAGGTCCGTGGCGTGAAGGTCGAACTTTCCGGCGGCATCCGCGATGACGCGTCGCTGGAGGCGGCCCTCGCGACCGGCGCCAAGCGCATCAACCTCGGCACGGCGGCGCTGGAGAACCCCGAGTGGGCTGCCAACGTCATCGGCCAGTACGGCGAGGCTGTCGCCGTGGGTCTCGACGTCCGGGGCACGACACTCGCCGCGCGCGGCTGGACCCGCGAGGGCGGGGACCTGTGGACCGTCATCGACCGGCTCGAGCAGGCGGGTTGCGCACGGTACGTCGTCACCGACGTCACCAAAGACGGCACCCTCCAGGGACCGAACCTCGACCTCCTCCGTCAGGTGCTGGCGCGCACGAACCGACCCGTGGTCGCGTCCGGCGGTGTCTCGAGCCTCGACGACCTCGTCGCGCTGCGCTCGCTCGTGCCGCTCGGCCTCGAAGGGGCAATCGTCGGCAAGGCCCTCTACGCAGGAGCGTTCACGCTGGCTGAGGCGCTGGATGTCGCATCCGACTAACCCCGCGGACTCCGCCGGACAGGCCTGGGAGGGCCGCTCGTTCGGAGACCACGTCCCGTCGACCGATGACGGCTCCGCACCCGAGCACCTGATCGACGCGCTCGCGCGCTTCTCGGCCGGCGAATCCGGCGAAGCGGATGTCGTCGACGCGTTCCGCACGGCACGTCTCCTGATTCCGTTGGTCGCGCACGCCGGCGACGTCGGAATCGGGCCGAACGGCCAGAAGGTCGACAAGACGCAGGAACTCTCGATCGTCACGGTGCAAGGGCCTGACGGGCGTAACGTCCTGCCCGTGTTTTCGTCGGTCGCCGCGATGTCCGCGTGGAACCCGACGGCGCGTCCGGTGCCCGCCGACGGCATCCGGGTGGCGCTTGCGGCCGCAAGCGAGAACACCGACTTGGTCGTCCTCGACCCGACGAGCGCGACCGAGTTCGCGATCCGTCGCCCAGCGCTGTGGGCGATCGCCCAGTCCGAACCCTGGCAACCCGGCTACGCGAACCCCGACGTGCTCGACGCCTTCCTGACCAGCGTGCGGTCAGAACTCGCCGTGCTGAACGTGCGGCTGGCTGCCGGCGACCCGTCTGCGCGCCTCGGTGGGCCCGAGGTCGTCGTGCATCTGGAACTCATCGACGGTCTGACGCGCGCGGAACTGGACACGACACTGAACCGGCTCGCGCAGCGCTGGGCAGCGAACGACGTGATCGCCACGCGGGTCGATTCGCTTCGCGTGAAGCTCGAAGCCTCGGCCTGAAACCGGCGGGCGGCCGAATCCGCCGCTTCTGGCCGGTTGACCTCGCCCCGGTAGGGTGGTGCGATTGACACCCGAGGGAAGGACTCGCCGATGCCGCAGCCAACAGGACAGGTGACTCGTGGGACCGATGGAGCCTTTGAGCTCACACTGACACGCACCTTCGACGCCCCCGCATCGGATGTGTGGGCGAGTCTCACGGATTCGACGCGAACCGCCGAATGGCTGGGGCCGTGGCGGGGTGACGCCGGAGTCGGCAAGACCGTGGAACTGCGGATGTCGTTCGAAGAAGGCGCTGACTGGAGCGCTGTGCGCATCGACGCGTGCGACCCTTCGCGTGTCATCCGGGTCACCGTATCGGGAGCAGGCCTGGGCGAGGAATGGCTGCTCGAGGCCCGCCTGGCAGAGAACGACGGGCAAACCGAGCTCACGTTCGTCCACTTCCTGTCCGACCCGGCCGTCGCCGAGACAAGCGGACCCGGCTGGGAGTACTACCTCGACATGCTCGTTGCGTCCCGCGCCGGCGTCCCGCGTCCCGAGTGGGACGATTACTTCCCCGCCCAGCTCGAGTACTACTCCGAGCAGGTCCGACGCGCCACAGCCTCCTGACGTCCCGATCACGGGGTGCCTGGGCGGGGACCCGTGCGCCATACTGACCACATGACGCAAGATTCTGCCTCTGGCCGCCCGGCCCGCCGGAACCTGATCATCCTCGTGTCGGTCATCGCGGCGCTCGTTCTCGTGTCACTTCTCGTGGTCTTCACGCGCGGCGAGGCAGAGCTGCTGGACGAGTCGACTCCGGAGGGTGTCGTCCAGCGGTACTCGATGGCGGTTCTCGACGGCGACGACGCGGCCGTTGACTACCTGGCCAGTGTCGTGCAGGAACAGTGCGAAACCGTCGACAACACCGTTTCCGACGACATGCGCGTCACCTTGATCGCCTCGGATCTCCGCGACGAGTCAGCGGATGTCACGGTGCAGATCAGCACGCACGAGGGCGGCGCGTTCGGCTCCGAGTACAGCTACGAAGAAGATTTCAGGCTTGTCCGTGAAGGCGGCGACTGGGTCATCGAGTCGGCTCCGTGGTCGCTGACCGTGTGCCTGCGGGACGGTGAGTTCAAGTGAGTGCGGTCTCGGCCCCGTATGCTCCGGCACCCGCCCCCTCGGCAGGGCAATCGGTCCGCCGGCTCATCGTCTACACGCTGCTTTTCGCCCTGGTCGCCATCACGGCCACCGGCGTGCAGATCCTGCTCAGCCAGATCCTCGAGATGGATCCCCTTCTGGCCGGCCCGGACACCTCGCTCGTCGCACAAGGACTGGCGTTCACGCTCATCGGCGGTCCGCTCGCTGCCCTGCTCTGGTGGTTCCTCTGGCGCCGGTTGAGCGAACCCGCCGAGCGCGGCGCGCTCGCGTGGGGTATCTACGTGGCGGCGATGTCGATCGTGGCGTTGATCTCGCTGGCAACGGGGCTCCTCGCCTTCCTCGTCGAACTGGTAGCCGGCGACTGGAACGGGTCTGCTCTCGCGACCGGGCTGGTCTGGGCCGTCGTGTGGGTCTGGCACCGCTGGATGTGGCGTTCCGCCGCCAGGGGCCCGCTTCGCCTGGCTTCCGTTCCGGCGGTACTCGGGGCCGCGTTCGGCCTGCTGCTCGGGGCGGTGAATGCGATCACCCTGTTGAACGGCATCTTCAGTGCCGCAATCCGCGACATCACGTCGACTCCCTCGATCGGCGGCCCCTGGTGGACCCCGACCCTGCAGGCTCTCGTATGGGCCATCGGCGGGGGATCCGTCTGGGCCTGGCACTGGTACCGCGAGGGTGCGCGCTCGATCACGACCGGGCTGGCCAATGTCGCGCTCATCCTCCTCGGCATTCTTCTGGCCAGCATCGCCACCCTCGGTGGGATCGGCATCGTGCTCTACGTCGTGCTACGGCTGCTCCTCGACAACACAGATCCACTGCGCGAGCTGCTGTCGCCCCTCGGCATCGGTCTGGCGGCGGCCGCCGTCGGAACCGTGGTGTGGACGTACTCTCGGAGCGTCGCGGTCAGCCGGTCGCCGTCGACCCGGCAGGCGAGCATGCTGGCGACGAGCGGTGTCGCCCTCGTGGGCGCAGCGTCGGGTCTCGGCGTCGTCGTCAATTCGGCGCTCGGCATCCTGGCCACGCCGCTGGCAGGGGAGGGGCTCCGCTCACTGCTGCTGGGTGGCCTCAGCGCCCTGATCGTCGGCGGTGTCGCGTGGACGCTGGCCTGGCGGCCGCTGTCGGCGGGGGATGCCTCAGCGCTGACCCCCGCACGCCGCATCTACCTCATCGCGGTCTTCGGCGTCAGTGCCGTCGTCGCCCTGATCACCCTCCTTGTCATCGGGTATCAGCTGTTCCAGGCCGTCCTGCAGGGCGGTTCCGGGCTCATCGACCAGATCCGGGCACCGTTGGGACTGCTCACCGCGACTGCCCTGGTGGCCGCGTACCACTTCAGCGTCTGGCAGCGCGACCGGGCGGATGCCGCGGCGGCCACTCCACCGCCCCGCCAGCGCACCGTCGGTGAGGTCATCCTCGTCACGGGCGATGACCCCGCGCCTCTGATCCAGGTGATCGAGTCGGTGACGGGAGCTTCCGTGACCGTCTGGCGTGCGGCATCCGTCGCCCCCGGAGCGCTGCCCGGCGTCGAGGAGGGGATCCCAGGGGTCCGTGCCCAGGGAGCGCTTCCGGTGCCTCCGCCGATCGAGAACCTCCCGGTCGCTCCCGCTTCGTATGCTCCGGCAGCGGTCGGTGTGGCACCGGCAGCGACCCCGGCGCCGGATGCGGAGCACCTCGCCCGTGCCCTGGACGGAGTCACCGGTCGGCGGGTGCTCGTCCTGGTGGGTCCGGGGTCCCGGCTCGACGTCATCCCGCTCGCCGACTGAGCCTGACTCCGCACTCTGAATGGCCGCCCCGGAACAGGCGATGTTTTCGCCCGCAACCACGGTTCATGTGACGCGAATGTCGAAAACCCGCCGCGAAAACGGTCGGTTGCGTCAGATAAGCCGCGCCCGGCGGCGCCACACCCGTTGATGTGACCCGAACGCCGAAAACCCGCCAGGAAAACGGTCGGTTGCGTCAGATAAGCCGGGCCCGGCGGCGCCACACCGGTTGATATGACTCGAACGCGGAAAACCCGCCGCGAAAACCGTCGGTTGCGTCAGATAAGCCCGGGCCCGGCGGCGCCACACCGGTTGATATGACTCGAACGTCGAAAACCCGCCGCGAAAACCGGCATCTGCGCCAGATAAGTCCGTGCCGACGGCTCGGGCGTCCAGCCTCCCAGCCGCTGTGACTTTAGAGCAAGGCGGGCGACGGCGAATTGTGCCGAGGGTGTGGTCGGGCGCCCAGCCCTCCCAGCCGCTGTGAACCATCGAGCAAGGCGAAGCGGCGTGTGCCGCGTCCAGGGCGTGGACGGGCGTCCACGGGCGGGGACGCGGCGCACGCCGCGGAGCGCAGAAGGATTAGTTAACCGGCCCCGTCCATTTTTCCCCCGGCCCCTTACCAATAGGGTCCGGAATGACGGATGCCTCGCGGAACGCCAGCTGCAGGGACCGCAGCCCGTCGCGGAGGCTCCTGGCGTGCATGTCGCTGATCTCGGGAGCACCCGCGGTGATGAGGCCGGCGAGGGCGTTGATGAGCTTCCGGGCCTCATCGAGGTCCTGCTGCGTCGACGGGTCGTCGGCGAGGCCGCACTTCACTGCTGCTGCGCTCATCAGGTGGACCGCGGTCGTGGTGATGACCTCGACGGCGCCGACGTCTGCGATGTCGCGTGTGGCATCCGCTGCCGCGTCTTCAACGTTGTCGTAGGGGGATTCGTTAGTGCTCAATGCCAACCTCTGCTAGACTCTAAGACGGCTCCGGGACTATGTCCTGGTACGAAAGAGGAAATTTCCCACCCGCGCTTGACCGCTTCACTAAGGTTACCGGGTTGTTGTGCTCCGCCAGACGCATGGTTCCCATGCTGAGGTAGTCAGGGTACGAGCCGCTGTGATGGTGTTTAACCATCGCGGTTGCGGTGTGTGATTTCTCCTCTCTCGCCCGGTTCAGGCATCCGTCTGGGTTGGTGGTCACGAGATTTGAGTTATAGGAGTTACGCATTAGCGATCCCCGTACAAACGACCGTATCCGCGTCCCCGAGGTCCGCCTCGTGGGTCCCGCCGGAGAACAGGTCGGCGTCGTCAAAATCGAGGTGGCACTGCGTTTGGCGCAGGATGCCGACCTCGACCTCGTCGAGGTTGCCCCGAACTCCAAGCCACCGGTCGCAAAGATCATGGATTACGGCAAGTTCAAGTACGAGGCTGCGCAGAAGGCCAAGGAGGCCCGGCGCAACCAGGCGAACACGATCCTCAAAGAGGTCCGTTTCCGTCTCAAGATCGACAAGCACGACTACGAAACCAAAGTCAAGCGCGCTGAGGGCTTCCTCAAGGGTGGCGACAAGGTCAAAGCAATGATCCTGTTCCGCGGCCGTGAGCAGTCCCGCCCCGACCAGGGTGTGCGCTTGCTCCAAAAATTTGCCGAAGATGTGGCGGAGTTGGGCACTGTTGAGTCCTCTCCCACCATTGACGGTCGAAACATGGTCATGGTCATCGGCCCTCTGAAGAACAAGTCAGAGGCCAAGGCCGAGGCCAACGCACATCGTGCTGCCGATAAGGCAGCTAAGCAGGAGGAAAACAATGCCTAAGCAGAAGACCCACTCCGGCGCCAAGAAGCGATTCAAGCTCACCGGCTCCGGCAAGATCAAGAAGCAGCAGTCGGGCATGCGCCACAACCTCGAGGTGAAGTCCGGCCAGCGCAAGCGTCGCCTGAACTCCGACCAGCTTGTGTCGAAGGCTGACACCAAGAACATCAAGAAGCTTCTCGGTCGCTAGACCAGACCCGTTAGGAATATAGACAATGGCAAGAGTTAAAAGGGCGGTAAACGCTCACAAGAAGCGTCGGAAGATCCTTGAGCGGGCTGAGGGTTACCGCGGTCAGCGTTCGCGCCTGTACCGCAAGGCCAAGGAGCAGGTCACCCACTCCATGGTTTACGCGTACCGTGACCGCCGCCAGAAGAAGGGTGACTTCCGTCGCCTCTGGATCCAGCGGATCAACGCGGCATCGCGCGCCAACGGCCTCACGTACAACCGCCTCATCCAGGGTCTCGGCCTTGCCGGCATCGAGGTCGACCGTCGCATCCTCGCTGAACTCGCCGTTCACGAGCCCGCCACGTTCGCCGCCCTCGTCGAGAGCGCGAAGAAGGCCCTTCCGGCCGACACCTCGGCTCCGAAGGCTGACGCCGCGGCGTAGTCTCCTGCTTCATCCAACGGGCATTCCGCTTTTTGCGGGATGCCCGTTGTTGCGTTCGTGCGCGAGCCTCTCCGCTCTCGCCGCTCCCGCTCGTAGACTGGGCTGGTGCTTGATAACCCACGTTCCCCGCGCGTCAGAGCGGTTGCCAAACTTGCCAAACGACCAGGACGCGCCGAGACGGGGCTGTTCCTCCTCGAGGGCCCGCAGGCGGTGGCCGAGGCCCTCGCCTTCCGGCCGCAACTGTTCGTCGAGCTGTTCGCCACTCCCACAGCGCTCGAGCGGTACACCGACATCGCCGAGAAGGCTGCCGCCGCCAACGTCGAGATCGAGTTCGTCTCCGAAGAGGTGCTCAATGTGATGAGCGACACCGTGACCCCGCAGGGGTTCATCGCGGTCGCCCACCAGTTCCCCACCTCGATGAAAGACATCTTCGCTGCCGGCCCCAAACTCATCGCCATCCTCGAAGAGGTTCGCGACCCCGGCAACCTCGGAACGATCATCCGTGCAGCCGACTCCGCAGGAGCGGATGCCGTCATCCTCACCGGCCGCACCGTCGACCTGTACAACCCGAAGGTCGTCCGCTCGACCACCGGGTCGCTGTTCCACTTGCCGATCGCGGTCGGCGCCGAACTGCCGAACGTTCTTTCCCGTGCGCGTGCCGCCGGGCTCACAGTCCTCGCCGCTGACGTCAAGGGCACCAGCCTGCTCGACGCCCGCGCCGACGGTACCCTCTCCGGCCCGACCGCCTGGCTCTTCGGCAACGAAGCCCACGGCCTGACCGACGAGCAGCTTCCGCTGGCGGATGCCGCGATCACGGTGCCCATCTACGGTCACGCGGAGTCCATGAACCTCGCCACGGCGGCATCCGTCTGCCTCTACGAATCGGCGTTTGCGCAGCGTTCCGTCGCATCCTGACGTTCGTCCCTCTTTTTGGTTACAAGTCAGTAACGGCAACTCCGGCGATATGCGCGCGAAACACGTCGTCCCCTACGTTGTATTCCATGGAGTCGAACGAGCACGAAGCACCGTCGGCCGCGCAGCGCAAGCGCGCCAGGTATGAGACGACCAGCAACCCGATCGTCGCGGGCGTGGGGGAGCCCCTCGTGGTCGTGGAAGGTGTGGAGAAATACTTCGGCGACTTCCAGGCCCTGAAGAACATCAACCTCACGGTCACGAAGGGTGAGGTCGTCGTCGTCATCGGCCCGTCAGGTTCCGGCAAGTCGACGCTGTGCCGCACGATCAACCGGCTGGAGACGATCAGCTCAGGCGAGATCCGAATCGACGGCAAGAAGCTTCCCGAAGAGGGCAAGGAGCTTGCCGCCCTTCGCGCGGACGTCGGCATGGTCTTCCAGTCGTTCAACCTGTTCGCGCACAAGACCATCCTGCAGAATGTCACACTCGGACCGATCAAAGTCCGCGGAACGAGCAAGGCGGAGGCCGAAAAGGCCGCGATGGTCCTGCTCGAACGTGTGGGCGTCGAAGCGCAGGCGAACAAGATGCCCGCGCAGCTTTCCGGCGGGCAGCAGCAGCGCGTCGCCATCGCGCGCGCACTGGCGATGAAGCCCAAGGTCATGCTCTTCGACGAGCCGACCAGCGCGCTCGACCCCGAGATGATCAACGAAGTCCTCGACGTCATGATCCAGCTCGCGTCCGAGGGCATGACCATGGTCGTCGTCACCCACGAAATGGGCTTCGCACGCAAAGCCGCCGACCGGGTCGTCTTCATGGCCGACGGCGAAATCGTTGAAGAGGCGACGCCTGAGGAGTTCTTCTCAGCGCCGAAGAGTAGCCGCGCAAAGGACTTCCTGTCGAAGTTGCTTTCGCACTAAGACCTGCACCAGCAGACCGAGGGTCCGGCCCGCCGGCCCTCACCGAGAAAGGAAGAACATGAAGAAGAGACTGACGCTTCTCGCAGCCACAGCTGCAGCTGCACTCGTTCTGACCGGATGTGCCGGCGGCGGTGGCGACACCGGAGCCGAAGCGCCTGCCGAAGAGGAGACCAGCGGCGAACTCTTCGAGGTGGCGTCGGACGTTGACCTCGAAGGCAGCCCGACCTTCGACGCGATGACCGAACGTGGCACCGTCAAAGTCGGTGTGAAGGAAGACCAGCCCGGCCTGGGCTACCTCGACGCCGCAACCGGTGAGCGCACCGGCTTCGACATCGAGATCGCCACGTGGATCGCGGCATCCCTCGGCTTCGCCGAAGACGACATCGAGTTCGTCGCCATCCCGAGCGCCAACCGTGAAGCGGCGATCGTGAACGGCGACATCGACTATTACGTCGGCACGTACTCGATCACCGACAAGCGCAAAGAGCAGATCGACTTCGCCGGTCCGTACTTCATCACCGGCCAGGGCATCCTGGTCGCTGCTGACAACGACGAGATCAAGAGCGAAGCCGACCTCGCAGGCACCACCGTCTGCTCTGCGACCGGCTCGACCCCGATCCAGAACATCAAGACCAACTACCCCGACACCAACACTGAGGAATTCGAGACGTACTCACAGTGCGTCGAGGCCCTCAACGACGGCTCGGTGGATGCTGTCACGACGGACGAGGCCATCCTCATCGGTTACGCGGCGCAGGACCCCGACAACCTCAAGGTCGTCGGTGAGCCGTTCACCGAGGAGCGTTACGGTGTTGGCCTGCCGAAGGGTGACGACGCTCTCCGCGCCTTCATCAACGACATGTTCACCGAAGGTGGCGACGTCTGGCAGGGCATCTACGACGAGACCCTGGGCCTGTCCGGCACCGACGTCGAACAGCCCGAGGTCGACGCCTACTAAACCCGCGATCCGGGGGCGGGAGAGCCGCCCCCGGGACCGCATTTTTCGACAATCAACTGACACAGGGAAGAAGGTGGGACCCAGGTGGATACCCTGATCAACAATCTCGACCTTTTCATCTCGGGATTCCGCAACACGCTGATCCTGTTCTTCTTCTCGGCGATCTTCGCTCTCGTGATCGGCACGGTGGTCGGCGCCATGCGCGTCGCCCCCGTGCCGATCATGCGGGGCGTCGGCACCGTCTACGTCAACCTCATCCGCAATACCCCGCTGACGCTGCTGATGTTCTTCTTCGCGTTCGGCTACCCCAAACTCAACCTGCCGAACCCTGGCTACACGGTCCTGGCGATCATCGCCCTGAGCATCTACACCGCGACCTATGTCGCCGAAGTGCTGCGGTCCGGGTTCAACACGGTTCCCGTCGGCCAGGCGGAAGCCGCCCGTGCCATCGGCCTCCCATTCGGCCCCACCATGTCCCTCGTGATCATGCCCCAGGCGTTCCGCGCGGTCATCCCGCCGATGATGAGCGTCTTCATCGCGCTGCTCAAAAACACCACCGTCGCCGCCGGGTTCTCCGTCGCTGAAGCGGGAACCATCCGGGCAAACCTGTCCGAGCGCGGCGAGCCGGCCATCGTTGTGCTGCTCTGGGTCGCCCTGATTTTCGTCCTCCTCGTTGGGCTCCTGTCCTGGCTCCAGCGCTATCTTGAACGTCGATGGAGGGTCCTCCGATGAGCAGCGTTCTGTACGACGCCCCCGGCCCGCGCGCCATTCGCCGCCACCTGATCCTCGGTGTCCTCACCGTCCTCGTCATCGCCGCCGCACTGGGTTTCGTCATCTACCAGCTCGCGCAGACCGGGCAATTCTCCGCCGAGAAGTGGCGGCTCTTCGGCTTCCCGCTCGTGCAGCAGAAGGTGCTCGAAGCTCTGGCCGCGACGCTCACCGCGTTCGGCCTGGCCGCCGTCCTCAGCCTTGTGCTCGGTTTCATCCTCGCGATCGGACGCCTGTCACAGCATGCGTGGATCCGCGTCCCGGTGACCTGGTTCATCGAACTGTTCCGCGCCATCCCGGTCCTGATCCTCATGATGATCATGTATTACGGCCTTCCGCCGCTCGGTGTCACCTTCGTCACCCCACTCGTCGCCGTGGTCACCGGGCTCACGCTCTACAACGGCTCCGTGCTCGCCGAGATCTTCCGCGCCGGTGTCGAGTCGCTCCCCAGCGGTCAGAAAGAGGCAGGCTACGCCCTGGGGCTCCGCAAGAGCGGTGTCATGTCGCTCATCCTCTTCCCGCAGGCGATCCGGGCCATGATGCCGGTCATCATCTCGCAGCTGGTGGTCGTCCTGAAGGACACCGCGCTCGGCTTCATCGTCACCTTCCAGGAACTGCTCTACCTCGCGAAGTTCTACGGGGCACAGGTGACCTACGGGTCGCCGATCATCCCGGCGACGATCCTCTTCGGAACGATCTACATCCTCCTCTGCCTCATCCTCGCCGGTATCGCCAAATGGGTCGAAATCCGCACGCGGCGCAGCCCGAAGATCGCCAAGCCGACCAAGGGCGGTGGAGGGAAGCCGGTGGAAACATCGACCGCGCCGTTCGTCGGGCAGCAGATGGACCAGGGCGCAGCGCCCATCCAGTAGCGCTGCAGAAGGCACCTGCGTCACTCGGTAGACTTGTGACCCGTGTCCGACTCTCCCGAAATTTCCGAATCCACCGTTACCGCCGCGGTCGACGCGGCGCTCAAGGCAATAGCCGCGGCTGCCGACTCCTCCGCCCTCAAGCAGGTGCGGACCGAGCACACCGGAGAGTCGTCGCCCCTCGCGAAGCTCAACGGTGCTCTGCGCTCTGTCGCACCAGAACTGAAAGCTCCGCTCGGCAAGCTCGTCGGCCAGGCCCGCGGTCGTGTCAACGCCGCCTTCGCCGCCCGCGAGCAAGAGATCGTCGAGGTGGAGAACGCCGCGCAGCTCGCCGCTGAGACGGTCGACGTGACCGCGATCGCCAGTCGCTACCGGGCCGGCGCGCGGCATCCGCTCACCCTGCTCCAGGACCGGGTCAGCGAGATCTTCGTCGGCATGGGCTGGGAGATCGCCGAAGGCCCCGAGGTCGAGAGTGAATGGTTCAACTTCGATGCCCTCAACTTCGACGCCGACCACCCGGCGCGGGCCATGCAGGACACGTTCTTCATCGACCCGCCCGAGTCGCACCTCGTGCTACGGACGCACACCTCGCCGGTGCAGGTCAGGTCGCTGCTCGACCGGGAACTCCCTGTCTACGTTCTCGCACCGGGTCGGGTGTACCGCACCGACGAGTTCGACGCGACGCACCTGCCCGTGTTCATGCAGTTCGAAGGCCTCGCGGTCGACAAGGGCCTGACCATGGCGCACCTCAAGGGCACGCTCGACCACTTCGTGAAGTCGATCTTCGGCGACGAGGCGAAGATCCGCCTGCGCCCCAGCTACTTCCCGTTCACGGAGCCGAGCGCCGAGCTCGACTTCTGGCACCCGACGTTCAAGCACGGGCCGCGCTGGATCGAGTGGGGCGGCTGCGGCATGATCAACCCGAACGTGCTCCGCGCCGCCGGGATCGACCCGGACGAGTATTCAGGTTTCGCCTTCGGCATGGGAATCGAGCGCGGCCTGATGCTGCGCAACGACGTCCAGGACATGCGGGAGATGGTTGAGGGCGACGTGCGCTTCTCACAGCAGTTTGGAATGGTGGTTTAGCATGCGGGTGCCCCTGAGTTGGCTCGCCGAATACGTTGATCTCGCACCGGGATCCACGACCGAGGACGTCCACGCCGCCCTGGTGAAGGTCGGGCTCGAAGAAGAAGACGTGCACACCTTCGACGTGACCGGCCCCGTCGTCGTCGGCGAGGTGCTCGAGTTCGTCGAGGAACCGCAGTCGAACGGCAAGACCATCCGCTGGTGCCAGGTCCGCGTCGCGCCCGACGGTGAACTCGCCGCCGACGGCGGCCCGGCCATCCACGGGGTCGTCTGCGGTGCCGACAACTTCTTCGTCGGCGACAAAGTCGTCGTGACCCTGCCCGGCGCCGTGCTGCCCGGCCCGTTCCCGATCGCGGCGCGCAAGACCTACGGCCACGTCTCCGACGGCATGATCGCCTCCACGCGCGAGCTCGGCCTCGGCGACGAGCACGACGGCATCCTGCGCCTGTCGACGCTCGGCGTCGATGCTGAAGTCGGGACGGATGCCATCGCGCTGCTCGGCCTGGACGACGCGGCCGTCGAGATCAACGTCACTCCCGACCGCGGCTACGCCTTCTCCATCCGTGGTGTCGCCCGCGAGTACTCGCACGCGACCGGCGCTGCGTTCCGGGACCCCGCCACCCGACCCGAGCTCGAGACGCCCGTGGGCGACGGCTATCCCGTCGCTATCGACGACGTTGCACCGATCCGCGGCCGCCAGGGCGCCAGCGTCTTCGCGACCCGCATCGTGAGGGGAGTCGACGCCACCCGTCCGACACCACCGTGGATGGTGTCGCGACTCAAGCTCGCCGGCATCCGGTCGATCTCGCTGCTGGTCGACATCACCAACTACGTGATGCTCGAACTGGGCCAGCCGATCCACGGCTACGACCTCGACGCCCTCACCGGCGGCATCGTCGTGCGCCGTGCCGTTGCGACCGAAACGCTCGAGACGCTCGACGGGCAGAAACGCACCCTCGACCTCGAAGACCTGCTCATCACCGACGGGTCAGGGGCCATCGGCCTCGCCGGCGTCATGGGCGGTGCGCGCACCGAGATGGGCGCAACGACCACCAACGTTCTCATCGAGGCCGCGAACTTCGACCCCGTGTCGATCGCCCGCACCGCCCGCAGGCACAAGCTGCCGAGCGAGGCATCGCGCCGGTTCGAGCGCGGCGTCGACCCGCGCATCGCCGTCGCCTCGGCCTCGCGCGTCGCCGAGCTCATGGTCTCGCTCGCAGGTGGAACCGCGGATGCCGTCGCCGGCGTCGTCGGGGAACCCGCGGAGCCCGACGCGATCCGGCTCCCCAGCGGGTACGTCTCCGGGTTGATCGGCGTCGACTACACCGACGCCGAGATCCGCGACTCGCTGGAGGAGATCGGCGCGACCGTCGCCGACGCTGACGGCGGCTTGCTCGTCAGCCCGCCGAGCTGGCGCCCCGATCTGACCGACAAATCTGACCTCGCCGAAGAGGTCGCTCGCATTGTGGGCTACGACCGGATCCCGTCCGTCCTCCCGGTCGCACCGGCCGGGCGCGGGCTGACCCGCTCGCAGCGCATCCGCCGCACCGTCGCTGACACGCTCGCCGCAGCCGGGTCGACCGAGATCCTCGCGTTCCCGTTCCTCGGCGCGGCAGACAACAACCTGTACGGGTCTCCGGTCGAGGGTAAGGTGCCGGCGATCAAGGTCGCCAACGCCCTCGACGCGACCGTTCCGTACCTGCGCACGACGCTGCTTCCCGGGCTCATCGCGGCCGCGAAGCACAACCTGTCCCGCGGGCTGACCGACCTGTCGCTGTTCGAGGTCGGGCTTGTCTTCACCCCGGAGGCAGGCCGCAGTTACGGTCAGGCTTCGCTGCCCTCCGGCGTCGCCCTGCCGAGCGACGAGCAACTCGCGGAGCTCAACGCGGGCATTCCGCCGCAGCCGCGTCACGTCGGCGTGCTCATTCTCGGCAACGCCGTGCCGAAACAGCCGGGCCAGAGTGCTGTTCCGTCCGGCATTGCGGATGCTCTCGCCGCCGTCGCCCAGATCGGCCTCGCGACCGGCGCCACGATCGACGTCGTGCAGGGCAGCCACAAGGCCATGCACCCCGGCCGCACGGCCGAGCTGCGGGTGGGCGACCGGTCGATCGGGTACGCCGGCGAACTGCTGCCGCAGCTCGCGCTCGACTCCGACCTGCCGCGCGTCGTCGCTGTCGTCGAACTCGACCTTGATGCGCTGCTCGAGTCGACCGACCCGTCGTTCACTGCCGGGGTGATCGGCACGCTTCCCGCCGCCACCCAGGACCTCTCACTCGTCGTCTCGGTGGACGCGCCTGCCGCTGCCGTGGGCGCGGCGGTCCGTGAGGGTGCCGGGTCGCTGCTCGAGGACATCCGCCTGGTCGATGACTACCGCGGGCTCGGAGACGGCACCAAGAGCCTGACCTTCGCGCTGCGCTTCCGGGCGCCGGACCGCACGCTCACGGCGGCGGAGGCCTCAGAGGCCAAGCTCGCCGGCTCCGCGCTGGCGGCGGAGCGCTTCGGGGCGCACATCCGCGACTGAGCCGCGCACAACTCCGCCACACCGACGGCCCGGCCCCCCTGCAGAGGGGTTCCGGGCCGTTTCGGTCCTGTTCAGGCGGAGCTGTGCGCGGGATGGGGCGTGCAGGGTCTCCTGAAGTGCGCGGGGGCATCCGCGACCGATCGGCGCATAACTCCGCCAAACCGACGGCCGGGAGCCCCTGCAGGGGATTTCCGGGCCGATCCGGTCGCGTTCTGGCGGAGTTGTGCGCACTCGGCGGCGCCGAGTGCGCAGGAGTTCAGCTGCGAGCTCCGGCGCCGAGTACGCAGGAGTTCACCTGCGAGCTTTACACAACGGTTGAGGTGCGTGCTCTGGGCGTAACTCCGCCAGACCCACCGGGTTGAGCCCTTGCAGAAGGGTTCAGGACCGGTTCGGTGGTGTCCAGGTGGAGTTATGCGCGCACCGGCGCAGGACGTGGGTCACCAGGCGCCGGGCTGATAGTCCTTGAGGAAGCAGCCGTACAGGTCTTCGCCGGCCTCGCCGCGCACGATCGGGTCGTACACCCGGGCAGCGCCGTCGACGAGGTCGAGCGGGGCGTGGAAGCCCTCCTCCGCCAGCCGCACCTTGGTCGGGTGCGGGCGCTCGTCGGTGATCCAGCCGGTGTCGACGGCGGTCATCAGGATGCCGTCCTTCTCGAGCATCTCGCCCGCGCTCGTGCGGGTGAGCATGTTGAGCGCGGCCTTCGCCATGTTCGTGTGCGGGTGCCCGGGCCCCTTGTACCGGCGCGAGAACTGGCCCTCCATCGCCGACACGTTCACCACATACTTGCGGTGAGCGGCCGATGCCGCCATCGACGGCCGCAGCCGGCTGATCAGCAGAAACGGCGCCGTCGTGTTGCAGAGTTGAACTTCGAGCATCTCGAGCGGGTCGACGTGCTCGACGTTCTGCACCCAGCTGTTCGACATCTGCAGGTCGGGCACGAGCCCGCCGGCGTCGATGGCCGTGCCGTCGGCGTGCTTCTCGAGCGACGATGAGCCCGGTGCCATGGCCAGGTTTGCCAGGTCCGCCGCGGTCAGCGCCGGAGCACCTGCCTCGGCGACCGTTCCGGCCAGCGACGCAACAGAGAGCAGCGGATGCGCCGCCACCGATGCCGACAACGCCTCCGGGTGCTGGTCGGCGGTGTGGCCGAACGTCTCCATCTCGGGGAGTGGGCCGTCCGGCAGCGGCTGCAGTTCGGCATCCGCCAGCAGCGAATACGAACCGGGGGAGCGCCGCACCGTCTGGGCCGCGTTGTTGATGAGGATGTCGAGCGGACCCTGGGCGGCGACCGAGTCGGCCAGCCCGATCACCTGGGCGGGGTCACGAAGGTCGATGCCCACGACGCGCAGCCGGTGCAGCCAGTCCGCAGAGTCGGGGAGTGACGCGAAACGGCGCACGGCATCCCGCGGGAACCGCGTCGTGATCGTGGTGTGCGCACCGTCGCGCAGCAGTCGGAGGGCGATGTACATGCCGATCTTCGCGCGGCCGCCGGTGAGCAGCGCGCGCTTGCCGCTGAGGTCGGTCCGGGCGTCGCGCTTGCCGTGGCTGAACCGGGCGCAGTCCGGGCAGAGCTGGTGGTAGAACGCATCGACGAGTGTGTACGGCTGCTTGCAGATGTAGCAGTTGCGCGGCTTCAGCAGCTCCCCAGCCGTCGGCGCCTCAATCGTCGTCGCGAGCGGGATGCCGCGGGTCTCGTCGTCGATCCGGTCGGATGCCCCGGTGGCGGTGGCAGCGATGACCGCCTTGTCGGCGTTGGCGACGACGTCGCGCAACTCACGCCGGCGCGTGCGCTTGACGGCTTTGAACATCGCGGCGGTGGCACGGCGGACGGTGATGTAGTCCGGGTGTTCCTCGTCGAGCGTGTTCATCGAGGCGAGGACGCGGAGGGTGGTCTCAAGTTCGGTGGGGTCGATCCCGCCGCCGAGGAAAGCGGGTTCGGATGTGGCGGCGGTCATTCGGGCGATTCTACCGGAGGTCGTATGCCCGAAGCCTGTGTGGCTGAGGTGGAAGGATGGCAGCATGAATCCGATCGAGTGGCTGTTTGACGCGCAACTGGTGATCGCCGGCCAGACGATCCTCTGGCGTGAGGTGATCGGCAACCTCTTCGGCATGGCGAGCGCCGTCGGCGGCATGCGCCGTAAGGTGTGGGCGTGGCCGGTCGGCATCGTCGGCAACGTGCTCTTGCTCACGGTGTTCCTCGGCGCTGTGTTCGGCACCCCGAACCCGGTGAACCTGCTCGGGCAGGCGGGTCGGCAGGTGATGTTCATCATTGTGTCGATCTACGGCTGGGTGCAGTGGTCGCAGAGCCGAAACTCCGCAACGCACACGGCGGTCACACCGCACTGGGCGTCGAACAAGGAGCGGCTTTTCCTTCTGCTCGCATTGTTCGGGGGAACCCTCGTGCTCATCCCGATCTTCCGCGCCCTCGGCTCGTTCGAACCGGTATGGGCGGATGCCTGGATCTTCATGGGCTCCCTCCTCGCCACCTACGGCATGGCAAAGGGCTGGGTCGAGTTCTGGCTGATCTGGATCGCCGTCGACATCGTCGGCGTGCCGTTGCTGATCAGCGCCGGGTACTACGCCTCCGCGGTGCTGTACCTGTTCTACGGCGGCTTCACCCTCGTCGGGTTCTTCATCTGGATGCGGGTGCGCCGCAAGAACGCGCTCACAATCGAGACGGCGTTCCCGGACCCGACGGTGAAGCGCTGACCCACGGCCGCTGGCTGGAACGGACCGAAGCCAAGGGTTGCTGAGAGCCCCTTCGCTTCAGTCGCTTCGCTCCTTCAAGCGAGCGGGGGTGTGAGGCACCCCGCTGGCGGAAGCGGAGTGAAGCCAAGGCCACCACGGGGTGGCATGATCGAAGGACCATGACAGCCCAGCCGAAGCTCGACCCGAATGCCCTCCGCGATCGAATCGGCGAGACCCCCGAACCGGATGCCGTCTACGACGCGTTCTCCGAGTGGGTCACGTCCACCGGCTTGCGGATGTACCCGGCGCAGGACGAGGCGATCATCGAAATCGTGTCGGGGCAGAACCTGATCCTCAGCACCCCGACAGGCACGGGCAAATCACTTGTCGCCGTCGGGGCACACTACGCCGCCCTCGTCGCCGGCAAACGCAGCTTCTACACCGCCCCGATCAAGGCCCTCGTCAGCGAGAAGTTCTTCGCCCTCGTCGACATCTTCGGCGCCGAGAACGTCGGCATGATGACCGGCGACTCCTCGGTGAATGCCGACGCGCCGATCATCTGTTGCACGGCGGAGATCCTCGCCAACCTCGCGCTCCGCAACGGAGAAGACACCGAGGTCGACCAGGTCGTCATGGACGAGTTCCACTTCTACGCCGACCCCGAGCGCGGGTGGGCCTGGCAGGTTCCGCTGCTCACCCTGCCCCGGGTGCAGTTCATCCTGCTGTCGGCGACCCTCGGCGACGTGACGGCGCTCGCCGAAGACCTGTCCAGGCGCACCGGCCGCGACACCGCGCTCGTCACCGGCGTCGAACGCCCCGTCCCGCTGAACTTCTACTACGAGACGACGCCGATCCACGAGAGCGTCGACGAACTCCTCACCACCGGGCAGGCGCCGGTCTACGTCGTGCACTTCTCGCAGGCCGCCGCGATGGAGCGCGCCCAGTCGATGTCGAGCATGAAGGTGGCGACCCGGGAACAACGGGATGCCATCGCAGAGCTGATCGGGGAATTCCGCTTCACGACGAGTTTCGGTAAGACCCTGTCGCGACTGATCCGTGCCGGCATCGGCGTGCACCACGCCGGCATGCTGCCGAAATACCGCCGGCTGGTCGAGCAGCTCGCCCAGCGCGGGATGCTCCGGGTCATCTGCGGCACCGACACCCTCGGCGTCGGCATCAACGTGCCGATCCGCACCGTGCTGTTCACCGCCCTGACCAAGTACGACGGCACGAAGATGCGCCAGCTCAAGGCGCGTGAGTTCCACCAGATCGCCGGCCGCGCCGGCCGGGCCGGGTTCGACACCGCCGGCACAGTAGTCGTGCAGGCGCCCGAGCATGAAACCGAGAACCTGAACGCCATCAAGAAGGCCGGCGACGACCCGAAGAAGAAGCGCAAGATCATCCGCAAAAAGGCGCCGGACGGCTTCGTCTCGTGGGGTGAGCCGTCGTTCCAGCGCATCGTCGCCGCGGAACCGGAGACACTCACCTCGAGCATGCAGATCACCTCGGCAATGCTCATCAACGTGATCGGGCGCGGGGGAGACGTCTACAGGCACGTGCACGACCTGGTCTTCGACAACCACGAACCGTGGAACCGCCAACTCGAACTCGCCCGGCGCGCCCTCGGGATCTACCGCACCCTGCGCGAATCCGGCATCGTCGAACAGTCCGCCGACGGCACCATCCGGCTCACCGTCGACCTGCAGCCGAACTTCGCGCTCAATCAGCCGCTGTCGCCGTTCGCGCTCGCCGCCTTCGACCTCCTCGACCCCGAAGACCCCGGCTACGCCCTCGACATGATCTCCATCGTCGAAGCCACGCTCGACAACCCGCGCGCCGTTCTCAGCCAGCAGCAGTTCCTCGCCCGGGGCGAAGCTGTCGCCGCAATGAAGTCCGACGGCATCGAGTACGACGAGCGGATGGAACTGCTCGAGCAGATCACCCACCCGAAACCGCTCGAAGAGCTTCTCACCGTCACCTTCGAGACCTACAGCGCCGCCCAGCCCTGGATCCGCGACTTCGAACTCAACCCGAAGTCGATCGTGCGCGACATGTACGAACGCGCCATGTCGTTCGGCGAATTCATCGCCTTCTACAAGCTCGCCCGCTCCGAAGGCGTCGTCCTCCGCTACCTGTCCGACGCCTACCGCGCCGCCCGCCAGACCATCCCCGACGATGTGAAGACCGAAGATCTCCTCGACCTGATCGAATGGCTCGGCGAACTCGTGCGCCAGGTCGACTCGAGCCTGCTCGACGAGTGGGAGGAGCTCAGCCACCCCGACGCGCAGAAGCACGCGGAGCACGCCCACGAGATCGTGCCGCCTGCCCCGAAGCGTCTCACCGGGAACCCCCGGGCGTTCCGCATCCTCGTCCGCAACGAGCTGTTCCGCCGGGTGCAGCTCGCGGCGCTCGAGGACTACGACGCCCTCGGCGAACTCGATTCGGCGGCCGGGTTCGACGCCGACCGCTGGGCCGACTCCCTCGACGGATACTTCGAGGAGTACGACCAGATCCTCACCGGCCCCGACGCGCGCAGCTCCGCGCTGCTGATTCTCGACGAGAGCGGCCCGGTGTGGACGGCACGCCAGATCCTCGACGACCCGGCCGGCGACCACGACTGGGGTATCAGCGCAACCATCGACCTCGCCGAATCCGACGAGCAGGGGTTCGCGGTCGTCACCGTCACCGGTGTGGATCGGTTGTAACGGCCTCGATTCGCGGATGCCACGGGCAAGCGGCTACAGTCGGACTATGGCCATCTCCGACAGCAGCGTTTCCGCACAGGGTTTCACCCCGTGCGCCCTGCGTCGACGCCGTACCTCCGAGCGACGATAGGCGACGCCAGGCGACCCGTGCGATGCACGATTCCGACAGGCGCCGCCGAGAACCCATCCATCGTTTCCTCAATAAGGTAGAGCCATGTCCTTTTCTGTAGCCGTAGCTGGTGCATCCGGTTACGCCGGGGGAGAGCTGCTGCGATTGCTTGCGGCGCACCCCGACTTCGACATCCGCACGGTGACCGCACATTCCAACGCGGGCCAGCCGCTGGCATCCGTTCAGCCGCACCTGCGTTCCCTCACCCACCTCACCCTCGTCGACACCACGCCCGAGAACCTCGCCGGCCACGACGTCGTCTTCCTGGCTCTGCCGCACGGCAAGTCTGGCGAGGTGACCGCCCAGCTCGCCGAGAACACTCTCGTCGTCGACTGCGGGGCCGACCACCGGCTGACGAGCGAATCCGACTGGGCGTCGTTCTACGGAGGCGACTACTTCGGCGCCTGGGCCTACGGCGTGCCCGAACTGATCGTCGCGGGCGCCAAACAGCGCGACTGGCTCGTCGGCGCGACCCGCATCGCCGCGCCGGGATGCAATGCCAGCACCGTCGCCCTGTCGCTCGCCCCTGGCATCGCTGCGGGCGTGATCGAGTCCACAGACCTCGTCAGCGTCCTCGCCGTCGGCCCGTCCGGGGCAGGCAAGGCGCTCAAAACCAACCTTCTCGCCTCCGAGATCCTCGGCTCGGCCAACCCCTACGCCGTCGGCGGGACCCACCGGCACATCCCTGAGATCGCCCAGGCGCTTCGGGGTGCGGGCGCCGGAGACGTGAGCATCTCATTCACCCCGGTTATCGTCCCGATGTCACGGGGCATCCTCGCCACCTCAACAGCCCGCATCGTGCCGGGCACGACTGCGGATGCTGTCCGCGCGGCCTGGCAGGACGCGTACGGCGACGAGACCTTCGTGCAGCTGCTGCCGGCAGGCGAGTTCCCGCGCACCGCCGATGTGCTCGGCTCGAATTCGATGCTGATGGGGCTCGCCGTCGATGAGGCCGCCGGCCGGGTCGTCATCGTCACCGCCGTCGACAACCTCGCCAAGGGCACCGCCGGTGCCGCCATCCAATCAGCCAATCTCGCCCTCGGGCTCGAGGAATCGACCGGTCTTCCGGTGAACGGAGTCGCACCATGACCGTCACATCAGCTCAGGGTTTCGAAGCGGCGGGCATCGAGATCGGCCTGAAGGCCTCGGGCGGCAAGGACCTCGCGCTCGTCGTGAACCGCGGCCCCCGGCATTCCTCCGCCGCCGTCTTCACCAGCAACCGGTCGAAGGCGAACCCGATTCTCTGGTCGCAGCAGGTCATCGACGACGGCACGGTCAGCGCCATCGTGCTCAATTCGGGCGGCGCGAACTGCTTCACCGGGCCGCAGGGATTCCAGGCCACCCACGCCACGGCCGAGGCGGTTGCAACCGCGCTGAACGTCTCAGCAGGGGATGTGCTCGTCTGCTCCACCGGCCTGATCGGCGAACAACTCGACACCGGCAAGCTCCTCCCCGGCGTCGCCGCAGCGGCCGCGGCCCTCAGCGCCGACGGCGGAACGGATGCCGCCGAAGCGATCCTCACCACAGACAGCCACCCCAAGACGGCCGTATTCGAGGGTAAAGGCTGGACCATCGGCGGCATGGCGAAGGGTGCCGGGATGCTCGCACCCGGACTCGCGACCATGCTCGTCGTGATCACGACCGACGCCAGCCTCGCCTCCGACCAGCTCGACCGCGCCCTTCGTGCCGCGACGCGGATCAGCTTCGACCGGCTCGACTCCGACGGCTGCATGTCGACGAACGACCAGGTGTCGCTGCTCGCCTCCGGTGCCTCCGGCGTCAAACCGAACGCCGACGAATTCGCTGCCGGGTTGCGCGAGATCTGCCTGGATTTGGCCCGCCAGCTCCAGGGGGACGCCGAAGGCGCCGCCCACGACATCACCATCGAGGTCGTCGGAGCGGTCACCGAAGACGACGCCGTCGAAGTGGGCCGCTCGGTCGCCCGGAACAACCTGTTCAAGGCGGCGGTGTTCGGCAACGACCCCAACTGGGGACGGGTGCTCGCCGCAATCGGAACCACCAGGGCACCGTTCGACCCGTACGCGGTTGACGTGAGCATGAACGGCATCCGGGTCTGCTCCGCCGGCGCCCCCGACCAGCCCCGCGACCTGGTCGACCTGACCGAACGCGCTGTGCACGTTCTCATCGACCTCCACGAGGGCCAGCAGTTCGCCACCATCCTCACCAACGACCTCACGCACGATTACGTGCATGAGAACAGCGCGTACTCGAGCTAGACGATGGCTACCGTTCTCCCAGCATCCACCGCCGACGCGATCGCGAAGGCATCCGTCCTCATCGAGGCGCTGCCCTGGCTGCAGCGCTACCACGGGGCCATCGCCGTCGTGAAGTTCGGCGGCAACGCCATGGTCAGCCCGGAACTCACCCGCGCCTTCGCCGAAGACATGGTGTTCCTCCGCCATGCAGGCCTGAAACCCGTCGTCGTACACGGCGGAGGCCCGCAGATCTCCGCCCGCCTCAAGGAACTCGGCATCGCCAGCGAATTCCGCGGCGGCTACCGCGTCACCACGCCTGAGACCATGACCGTCGTCCGCGACGTGCTCCGCGGCGAAGTGAACGCCGAACTGGTCGACGCCATCAACCAGCACGGCGACTTCGCGATCGGGCTGAGCGGCGAGGACTCGTCTCTGTTCACGGGCCGTAAGCGCGGTGCCGAGGTCGACGGCGTAACCCTCGACCTGGGCCTCGTCGGCGACGTCGTCGCGGTCGACCCGCATGCCGTCCACGCCGCGATCGAGGCCGGCCTCATCCCGGTCATCTCGTCGATCGCCCCGGACGGCGATGTGCCCGGGCAGGTCCTCAACGTGAACGCGGACGCCGCGGCATCCGCCCTCGCCGTCGCCCTGAAGGCCGACAAATTCCTCATCCTCACCGACGTGGCCGGTCTGTACAGCGACTGGCCGAACCGCGAGTCCCTCGTCTCCGTCATCACCGCGAACGAACTGCGCGAACTGCTGCCCTCGCTCGAGTCGGGCATGATCCCCAAAATGACCGCGTGCCTCGAGGCTGTCGATGGCGGCGTCTTCAACGCGGCCATCATCGACGGGCGGCTGGAGCATTCCATCCTGCTCGAGGTGTTCACCCAGCAGGGCGTCGGCACCCAGGTAGTAGAGGACGAGTCATGACCGACTGGAACGATGCGGCGAACGCCGACATGATGCAGGTCTTCGGTGCGCCGCAGGCGCTCCTCGTGCGCGGCTCAGGGTGTCTCGTCTGGGACGCCGACGGCACCGAATACCTCGACTTCCTCGGCGGCATCGCCGTCAACGCGCTCGGCCACGCCCACCCGGCCATGGTCGACGCGATCAGCAGCCAGGCTGCTGAGCTCATCCACGTGTCGAACTACTTCGTCACCCCGCCGCAGCTCGAACTGGCCGCGCGGCTCAAACGCCTCACCGGAGCGGGCGAGCACGGGCGCGTCTACTTCTCCAACTCGGGAGCTGAGGCGAACGAGGCGGCGTTCAAGCTGGCCCGCCTCAACAACAGCGGAGGCACCCGCACCCGGATTCTCGCGTTGAACGGATCGTTCCACGGCCGCACGATGGGCGCGCTCGCGCTCACCGGCAAACCCGCGATCCAGACCCCGTTCTTCCCGCTCCCCGGCGGCGTCACCCACATCGACGCCACGATCGATGCGCTTGAAGCAGAGATCGACGACACCGTTGCCGCCCTGATCGTCGAACCGATCCAGGGCGAATCGGGTGTCGTCGAGTTGCCCGAGGGTTACCTGGCCCGGGCGCGCGAACTCACTGAGCAGCACGGCGCGCTGCTTCTCCTCGACGAGGTCCAGACCGGCGCCGGGCGCACCGGCACCTGGTTCGCGTTCCAGCGCGACGGAATCGTCCCGGATGCGCTCACCCTCGCGAAGGGGATGGGCGGCGGTTTCCCGATCGGCGCCCTCGTCACCTTCGGCGCGGCATCCGACCTGTTCACACCGGGCGCGCACGGAAGTACCTTCAGCGGCAACCCTCTCGGCACGGCAACGGCCAACGCCGTCCTCGGCGAGATCGAGCACGCCGGGCTGGTCGAGAACGCGAGGGTGCGCGGCGAGCAAATCCGGAGCCTTGTGCTCGGCATCGGTTCGCCGCTTGTCACTGAAGTGCGGGGCCGCGGGCTCCTTCTCGGTATCGGGCTTGCCGAACCGGTGGCGAACGAGCTCGTCCGCGCCGCCCTCTCGGCGGGACTGATCATCAACGCCCCGAACCCGACCACCATCCGCCTCGCCCCGCCGCTCATCGTCGGCGACGACGAGCTGCGCCTCTTCGACGAGCGGTTCCGGGCTGCGCTCGGAACCGTCGCCGCAGGCATCCCGAACGAAGGAACACCGTGACCAGACACTTCCTGCGCGACGACGACCTCAGCCCGGCCGAGCAGTCCGAGATCCTCGACCTGGCGATCGAGATGAAGAAGGACCGCTTCGGCCGTCGCCCCCTGGAGGGCCCGCAGACGGTCGCCGTCATCTTCGACAAGTCCTCGACGCGGACCCGGGTCTCGTTCGCGGTCGGCATCGCCGACCTCGGCGGTGTGCCGCTGATCATCTCCACGGCCTCAAGCCAGCTCGGCGGCAAGGAGACCGCGGCTGACACCGCCCGGGTGCTCGAACGCCAGGTCGCCGCCATCGTCTGGCGCACCTACGGCCAGGCGGGGCTCGAGGAGATGGCGCAGGGTACGACCGTTCCCGTCGTCAACGCCCTCTCCGACGACTTCCACCCGTGCCAGTTGCTCGCCGATCTGCTTACCATTCGTGAGCACAAGGGCGCGCTGGCCGGGCTCACCCTGACGTTCGTCGGCGACGGTGCGTGCAACATGGCCCAGTCGTACCTGCTCGCGGGGGCGATTGCCGGCATGAACGTGCGGATCGCCTCACCCAGGGGCTTCAGCCCGAGCCCCGCCGTGGTCGCCGATGCCACAGCCATCGCCGAGACCACCGGCGGGTCGGTGGCCCTGTTCACCGACGCGCGCGAGGCGGCGATCGCCAGCGACATCCTCGTCACCGACACCTGGGTGTCGATGGGCAAGGAAGAGGAGAAAGCGGCACGCGTCGCGGTGCTGGGCCCGTACCGGGTCGACGCGGCGATGATGGAATTGGCGCACGACGATGCCCTGTTCATGCACTGCCTCCCGGCCGACCGTGGCTTCGAGGTCACGGCCGACGTCATCGACGGACCCCAGTCGATCGTCTGGGACGAGGCGGAGAACCGCCTCCACGCCCAGAAGGCACTGCTCACCTGGCTGCTCGAACGCGCCTAGCGCGATTCGGCACATCCCCCTTTCACTACACTTAAGAACAAGCAATCAAGGAGAAGAACTTCATGGCGGAACGCGTCGTACTCGCATACTCGGGCGGTCTCGATACCTCGGTGGGAATCGGCTGGCTGAAGGATGCCACAGGCAAAGAGGTCGTCGCGCTCGCGATCGACGTCGGCCAGGAGGGCGAGGACATGGAGGTCATCCGGCAGCGTGCGCTCGACTGCGGCGCTGTCGAATCGGTCGTTGTCGACGCCCGTGACGAGTTCGCCAACGACTACCTCATGCCTGCGCTCAAGGCCAACGCGCTGTACCAGAAGCGGTACCCGCTCGTCTCCGCGCTGAGCCGCCCGCTGATCGCGAAGTACCTCGCGTCGACCGCACGCGAACTCGGCGCGAACAGCGTCGCGCACGGTTGCACGGGCAAGGGCAACGACCAGGTTCGGTTTGAGGCGGCGGTCGCCGCACTCGCTCCCGAGCTGACGAGCATCGCTCCGGTTCGTGACCTCGCGCTGACCCGCGACAAGGC
The DNA here is from genome assembly GCF_040548835.1 of Mycetocola sp. 2940. Classification (NCBI taxonomy): domain Bacteria; kingdom Bacillati; phylum Actinomycetota; class Actinomycetes; order Micrococcales; family Microbacteriaceae; genus Mycetocola; species Mycetocola sp. 2940. The sequence continues at coordinate 6,482 of NZ_JBEPSK010000013.1, read as the reverse complement.
CATCATCTACGCGGAGCAGCACAACCTGCCCATCGCGCAGTCGAAGAAGAGCCCGTACTCGATCGACCAGAACGTCTGGGGTCGCGCCGTCGAGACCGGGTTCCTCGAGGACCCGTGGAACGCGCCGATCGAAGACCTCTACACCTACTCGAAGAACCCGGCCGACGCCGGCGCTCCGACCGAGGTCGTCATCACCTTCGACCAGGGTATTCCGGTCGCATATGACGGCAACGCGATCACGCCGCTTGAAGCCGTCGAGCTGATGAACCGCATCGCCGGTGACCAGGGCGTCGGCCGCATCGACATCGTCGAGGACCGCCTCATCGGCATCAAGAGCCGTGAGGTCTACGAGTCGCCCGCGGGCATCGCGCTCATCACCGCGCACGAAGAGCTCGAGAACATGACCATCGAGCGCGACCTCGCCCGCTACAAGCGCACCGTCGAGTCGAAGTGGGCAGAGCTCGTCTACGACGGCCTCTGGTTCTCCGGACTCAAGAAGGCTCTCGACGTGTTCATCGACGAGACCCAGAAGCACGTGTCCGGTGACATCCGCCTCAAGCTCCACGCCGGTACCGCCGTCGTGACCGGCCGCAGGAGCGACTCGAGCCTGTACGACTTCAACCTCGCCACCTACGACACGGGCGACACGTTCGACCAGTCGCTGGCGAAGGGCTTCATCGAGCTGTGGTCGCTGCCGAGCAAGATCTCGGCTCGCCGCGACGCAGGCCAGGAGTAGACGATGTCGGGTGACGACTCGCAGAATCGAGCCGGCGAAGCTGGAGCTCTCTGGGGCGGCCGCTTCGCCAGCGGGCCGTCACCCGAACTTCTCCGCCTGAGCAAGTCGACGCATTTCGACTGGCAGCTGGCGGCATACGACATCGCCGGCTCCCGGGCCCACGCCAAAGCGCTTGCGGCCGCCGGGTACCTCACCGAGACGGAACTCGAGGCGATGCTCGACGCGCTGCACCGTCTGCACGACGACGTGGCATCCGGTGTCATCACCGCTGCCGAGTCCGATGAAGACGTGCACTCGGCGCTCGAGCGGGAGCTGATCGAGCGTGCCGGCCCCGAGCTCGGCGGCAAGCTTCGCGCCGGGCGCAGCCGCAACGACCAGATCGCCACGCTCGTGCGGCTTTATCTGCTCGACCACTCCCGGTTGATCGGGCACATGGTCGTTCAGCTCATCGACGCGATTGCCTCGCAGGCCGAAGCACACGGCGACGCTCCGATGCCGGGCCGCACCCACCTGCAGCACGCCCAGCCCGTTCTGCTCGCCCACCACCTGATGGCGCACGCGTGGCCGCTCGTCCGCGACCTCGAGCGGCTCGCCGACTGGACGAAACGCGCGTCGACATCCCCGTATGGGTCCGGTGCGCTCGCCGGAAGCTCGCTGGGACTCGACCCGCAGCTCGTGGCATCCGAACTGGGACTCGACCGGCCGACCGAGAACTCGATCGACGCGACCGCCAGTCGCGACGTCGTCGCTGAGTTCGCGTTCGTGACGGCGCTGATCGGCATCAACCTGTCGCGTTTCGCCGAGGAAATCATCATCTGGAACACGCGGGAATTCGACTTCGTCACCCTCGACGACGGCTATTCGACCGGGTCGAGCATCATGCCGCAGAAGAAGAACCCTGACATCGCCGAGCTTGCCCGCGGCAAGTCCGGCCGGCTGATCGGCAACCTCAGCGGGCTCCTGGCGACGCTCAAGGGACTGCCGCTCGCGTATAACCGCGACCTGCAGGAAGACAAAGAGCCCGTTTTCGACACCGTCGAACAGCTCGAAGTGCTGCTGCCGGCGTTCACCGGGATGGTCGCCACCCTGCGTTTCAACACCGACCGGATGGCACAACTCGCGCCACAGGGGTTCTCGCTCGCCACCGACGTGGCCGAGTGGCTGGTCAAGCAGGGCGTCGCCTTCCGGGATGCCCACGAGATTTCAGGTGAACTCGTGCAGTTCTGCGAGGATCGCGGCCTCGAGCTGCACGAGCCGTCGGATGAGGACCTCGCGCGCCTGTCGCCGCACCTCACCCCCGCCGTTCGGGACGTTCTCACGGTCGCCGGCTCGATCAGCTCGCGCACCGGCGCCGGCGGGACGGCACCCGACCGGGTCGCCGAGCAGCGCCTGGCGCTGACCGAACGCGTGCGGCTGCTGTCCCTGGCTCTGCGCGCCTGATTCGCCGTGCTCGACCGTGCGTTTTTCGAGCGACCGTCGCTCGAGGTCGCCCCGGAATTGCTCGGCACCATCTTCCGTCACGAGACGGATGCCGGAACGGTCGCTGTGCGCATCACCGAAGTCGAAGCGTATGTCGGGCAAGGCATCGACCCCGGATCGCATGCGTTCCGGGGCAAGACGCAACGTAACGCGAGCATGTTCGGTGAGGCCGGGCACCTCTACTGCTATTTCACCTACGGGATGCATGTCTGCGCCAACATGGTCTGCTCGCCGGACGGAGTGGCATCCGGGGTTCTGATCCGGGCGGGCGAGATCGTGGAGGGAGTCGAGCTTGCTCGCGCCCGCCGGACGACCTCGCGGTCAGACAAGGATCTCGCCCAGGGTCCGGCCCGGCTGACCGTTGCGCTCGGGATCGCCCTCACCGACGACGGGAGCGACCTGTTCGCCCCGCCGTTCTCGCTGGAGCGGAGCGCGGCATCCGTCGACCACCGAACGGGCCCACGGACGGGGCTGTTCGGGGGAGCGGAGCTGCCCTGGCGATTCTGGATCCCGGGCGAGCCCTCGGTGTCGCCCTACAAGAAGCATCCGAAGGCCTGAGCGCCCACTGACCCAATCGAGATTGCAGTAGTGGCCCTAAAAGCAGGAGCCCTTGGAGCCATTACTGCCATCTCGGTCAGTCGCGCCTCACACCCGGGCTGTGAATCGCCACGAATTGTTGCTCCCGAAGTGTTCGGGCGGCAAAGTTCGGCAATTCGAGCCCTGCAACGACAAAATGTGGCAGATCGGGCGTGAGACCAACGGTTTTGCGGCACCGGCCTCTTCCCAGCCATTCGAGGGACGCAAAACGCTCCTGAATAACAGCAGTTTGCGTCCCTCGAAGTCGTAAACGATTGGATGCCGCCACCCGAGACGCGGGGGGAGGCCCGCCTCAGAGCATCGCGAAGTGGAACAGCGCCGCACTCGACGCGGCCCAGGTCAGGCTCGTGAAGGTGCCGATGATGAAGCGTTCGCGGGCTTCAGCGGCAGCGAGCTCGGTGAACCGGCCGACACCCTTGATGGCGATGATCACCGCGATGGCTTCGGGGAACCCGGCGATGAGGGTGCCGGCGACAGCGAACCGTTCGAGGAAGCCGATCGTTCGCCCGCCGCGCAGTACCTCGTGCTGCTCGCCGGCGTTCGCCCGCAGTGTGCCACCGACGCGGTCCGGCTCGGTCACGATGATGCCGCCGAACAGACCGGGCCGGACGAGACCCCGGGTCGAAAGCTTGAGCACATAGTTCGAGGCGATACCGCCGCCGAGCACGGCGATCGCCATCGCCAGAACCGCGAGGGCGATGCTGACGCCGACGGGCGACTCCGGTGAGGGAATGCCGACGAGCACCAGGTCGACCGCGAGCAGCGCCGCCGCGATCGCAATGATCCGGTTTTTCTTGCGCCAGTGGGCGATGCCGATGGTCGCGAGGCATCCGACCGCGAGCAGTACCACCGCCACCCAGTACAGGGTGATCGGGAGGGCACCGGTGATCGGGCTCACTATCGTCTCCTCAGTGCGTAGTCGGGGCTAGTCGGGGCTGCGTCGGCGCCGCATCGACGAACGGCCGACTCAGCTCGGCCGGGCGCCACCGGTGCTCCCGGATCCGGCCGGGTCTGCGGAACGATTGACCGTGTCGAGTAGCCTAACAAGGGCCTCCGACGACGCCCGTTCGACACGGATGCCCGCGGCCCTGGCCCGCAGACTGGCCGCGCCGGCGGTGATCCCGAGCCGCTCCGCCGACTCCGACTGGGTCAGTCCGGTCGTGAGCAGGTCGTAGAGCTCCCAGCCGCCGTCGGTGCGTCGTTCGCGCAGGACGAGCAGCAGCGAGATCAGCGCTTCAACGTCGACTCCGCGGAGGCCGTCGCCGGTGTCGTCACCGGCCCGGCTGAGTGCGAAACGGGTCTGCGACTTCTTCGCCCGCGTCACGGCATCCCGTGCGGCGAAAAAGGCTTCACCCGTCGCCTCGCGGGTGGCCCGGGGGAGCGGGAGCCGCGCCGGACCGATGCCGACGCCAACGCTCCATGCATCCTCCCGGGTGAGTTCAAGCACGATGGCGAGGGTGTCCTCGGCGCTGGCGGGGAGGATCTGGACTTCGTCCCCGGCTGTGCGATCCGCCGGAAGCAGCAGGGTCGGACCGTTGGGGCCGTTCAGGTCCTCGAGAACGGATGCCGCCCGGTCGGGCTGGTTTCGGCTATCGACCTGGTCAGCGGTGATGACAAACACGGGACCTCCAATGTTTAGGCTTGAGACCTAACTCACTCGATATTAGGTAATAACCTAAACACGGTCAAGGGTGAGGTCACAGGCTCACATCCTCCACGCGGGCCACCGGGAACGCGCTGGTACTGTAGCTTGCGTGTCGCAGCCCTCACTCCAGTCCCAGTCCAATGACCCGTCGTTCGAGGATGTCTGGGAGGAAATCGTCTGGCGCGGCCTCGTCCACGTGTCCACAGACGCAGCCGCGCTGAAGACCCTGCTGTCCGGGCCGCCCATCACCTACTACTGCGGATTCGACCCGACCGCCCCGAGTCTGCACCTGGGAAACCTTGTGCAACTCCTGCTCCTGCGTCGCATCCAGCTGGCCGGCCACAAGCCGCTCGGGCTCGTCGGCGGCTCGACCGGGCTCATCGGCGACCCACGCCCGACCGCTGAGCGAACCCTCAACACTCCCGACACGGTGAAAGAGTGGGTGGGGTACCTGCAGGCCCAGGTCTCGCGATTCCTCGACTTCGAGGGCGACAACGCCGCCCGCCTCGTCAACAACCTGGACTGGACGGCCCCGCTGTCGGCCATCGACTTTCTCCGCGACGTCGGCAAGTACTTCCGTGTCGGCACGATGCTCAAGAAGGATGCCGTCAGCGCACGCCTCAATTCGGATGCCGGCATCAGCTACACCGAGTTCAGCTACCAGATCCTGCAGGGAATGGACTTCCTCGAGCTGTACCGCACCTACGACTGCGTACTCCAGACCGGGGGAAGCGACCAGTGGGGCAACCTCACGAGTGGAACCGACCTCATCCACAAAGCGGAGGGGGTCAGTGCGCACGCGATCGGCACGCCGCTCATCACCAACTCCGACGGGTCCAAGTTCGGCAAGAGCGAGGGCAACGCCGTCTGGCTCGACCCCACGCTGACGAGCCCGTACGCGTTCTACCAGTTCTGGCTCAACTCCGACGACGCAGACGTCATCGCGCGGCTGAAGATCTTCACCTTCCTCACCCGCGCCGAAATCGAGCAGCTCGAACAGGCAGTCGCCACCGAGCCATTCCGCCGTGAAGCTCAGAAGCGCCTGGCCTGGGAAGTCACCGCCCTGGTGCACGGCGCCGAAGCGACGGATGCCGCGATCGCCGCGTCTGCCGCGCTGTTCGGGCAGGGGGAACTGGAGAGCCTCAACGCCGAGACCCTCGCTGCCGCACTTCGCGAACTTCCGAACACGACCGCGGCTCCTGGCATCCTGATCACCCAGCTGCTGGTTGAGACGGGGCTCACCTCGAGCCTCGGCGAAGCACGCCGCGCCATTGCCCAGGGCGGGGTGTACCTCAACAACGTCAAGGTCGCCGATGATTCCGCCGTGCTGGAGAGCATGCTGGCCGGGGGAGTGGCGGTCCTTCGCCGCGGCAAGAAGACTCTCGCCGGCGTCTTCACCGGCTGAGAACGGCGCGACACGCCCGGCCTGCAAGAGCAATTTGCGAGGCATCCGGGATGTGCGTAAAGTAACTACTCGTCACCCCAAAGGTGCGGCAAGCGGAACAGCTAGCCGGCCTCATGCGGGACCAACCCCCACACAAAAAAGCCCCCCGAATTATTCGGATTCCGGTTTTTGTGGGGTTATCCTTTCACAGGATTTCTCTCGTACTCGAGACTCGGACTTCGGTCCGGGAGCGTGTACAACACGAGGGAAAATCGGTGCTAGGCTAGAGAAGTTGCCCTGCGGAGCAGCCCGGAAGGGTGAAAAGCAGGAGCATCCGATCCTTGAGAACTCAACAGCGTGCACAATGTCAAATGCCAAAAACCCGGCGATTCAACCTTTTCTGGTTGGGTTGTTGGATTCCTTTGGAAAACATTTAAACAACAAAGCAAGTCAGTAATGATTTGTTCTGTCAGTTTCAAACTCGCAGTGCTTTCACCTATTCCGGTGGGGTGCTGCAACTAATGTGCCGGCCGCTTCGGTGGCCCGGCAATTAAACATTTACGGAGAGTTTGATCCTGGCTCAGGACGAACGCTGGCGGCGTGCTTAACACATGCAAGTCGAACGATGAACTCCAGCTTGC
>NZ_JBEPSK010000012.1:0-96691 GCF_040548835.1 Mycetocola sp. 2940 | reverse complement strand
CTATCAAGCCAAGAAATGACGAAAACCCCCTCCCGAAGGAGAGGGTTTTCAAGAATGTCTCGACACATTTGTCAACGATGTCCCGACACATCACACGGTCGGGCTGACAGGATTTGAACCTGCGACCCCTTGGAGGTTATTTCCTAAACTCCGGTTTTGCCGAAAATCTCCGAAAACTGGCGGATTCCCTTGTGGTTACAGGGAACCGGGCGGTTCACTGCCTCCAATTGTACTCGGTCATTTGGGGTCAAATGAAGTTGAAAGTGATGACTAAATGATGACCATTTGAACCGCTTTTGGCGAGATGCTCGGTAGTGCTCGACCAGCCGTTAAGGACCCGCGAGCAAATGTGGAGCCGAGCTTGTCAGCTCTCCCCTGCTGACCAAGCAGACATCGCTTGCTTCGAAGCAGAATGCGACCTGAAAGCGGAACGCTCAGCGGGACACGCCGCGTCGCGTAAGCGATCCGACCGTCCTCTGACCGACTTGCCGACCTACGCGTGCGTTGCAATATCGAGATGATTACGCGCGGATGCCTCGAGGTGCACGAGGTCGGAGGCAATGGTCGCGCCGGTAAATCCTTCGGCCAGGCGTCGTCGCGCACTCTCACCGTCCGGCGTGTGAATCAGGACCGGCAGTTTGTTTGCGTCTGCTGCAGCCCGGATGCGGTCCAGTGCCGCGGCGAAATCTTCAGCAATGTCGGGATCGTCGGGCCTGCGCGCGCCGAGGGCGAGTGCGAGATCCGACGGTCCGATGTACAGCCCGGACAGGCCGGGCACGGCGGCGATCTTTTCGACGTTCTCCAGTCCCTCGCGTGTTTCGATCATCGCCAGCACGACAACGCTCGCGTCCGCCTCCGCCGGGATCGGGCCGATTCGCAGTTGTGAGCGCATCGGCCCGTAGGACCGGATGCCCAGGGGCGGGTACTTCGCGGCTGCAACCGCCTCTAAAGCATCACTGGGGCGGTTCACGAGGGGAACGATGACGCCGTGTGCCCCTGCGTCAAGCGCCTGTCCAATCACCGCGGGGTCCTTGCTTTGCACACGGACGAGCCCGACTGTGCGCGTGCCGCCGGCCGCCGCGCCTGCGTCGATGGCCATCAGGCCTGTCAAGATGCCGGAGTAGCCGAGCAGGCCGTGCTGGCCGTCGATCGCGACGTAGTCGAAGCCAATACGCCCGAGGCGCTCGAGAACGACGGGCGCGTCGAGGACGGACCAGTATCCGAGAATCCGCTCCCGTTTGTGCATCCGTTGGGCGAACTGATCGCTCATCATTGTCTTCCTCTCGATCATCGGTTGTAGTCAGGCACGGGCCCGTCGATCCAGTCGCCGACCTGGTCAATCCTCTGGATGAGCACGTCGTCGAGCGGCCCGCTTTCGAGCGCGTCGAGGTTGGAGCGCAGATGCTCGGGTCGTGACCCGCCGACCAGCACGCCGGAGACGCTCGGACGCCCGATAATCCACCGCAGCGCGAGCTCGCGTAGCTCGATGCCCGCTTCGTCGGCGACCTCACGGAGACGGTCGATGGCCTCGAACATCCGGGAATCCCAGTATCGTTCCGTATACATCCGCCCCAGACGTTCGCCGGCGAATCGTCCTCCGGCTGGAGCGTGCTCATAGCGGTATCGGCCCGTAAGCAGCCCTCCGGCCAGGGGGTTGTACGCGATCACCGGCGCCTTGAATCGCTCGGCGGCCTCGCAGTACTCGTGCTCGATCCGTCGGCAGAGCGCGTTGTACAGCTGTTGGCTCATGGTCGGACCTACCATGCCGCGCTCGCGGCTTTCGAATGCGAGTTCGGCGAGCTGCCATGATGCGAAGTTGGACACCCCCCACGCCAGAATTTTTCCTCGGGACAGCAGTGTCGAGAGCGCATCGAGTGTCTCTCCTACCGGCGTTGCGCGGTCAGGTTGGTGTAGGTAATACATGTCGAGATGGTCGGTGCCGAGCCGCCGCAGCGACGCGTCCAGGCAGCGCTCGATCCCCGCGGCCGAGAGCGGGGCGGCGCCGTCCGCGTCCGGGTGCGGAATGCCGACCTTGCTCGCCAGGCGAACGTCGTCCCGTCGTCCACTGACGGATCGCCCCACGATCTCCTCGCTCGCACCGCCCGCATAGCCGTTGGCGGTGTCGACGTCACGAATGCCTCGGTCCAAAGCTTCGTCGACCACGCGTCGCGCGGCCTGTTCGTCGAGGCCGTCGCCGAAGGTCATCGTTCCCAGTACTGCGGGTGTCACACTCATCGGCTTTCCTCCAGCGCTTCGCGCGGAACCAAGACGTGCTTGATGGCGAGGCGGCAATACGAGTACGTCACATGCACGTCTCCATTTGGCCCGACGAGAAGAGCCGGATAGGACATCTCCATCGCACGATCCCCCGCACGTTCGAGCACTATCTCAGGGACCGTGTCGGCGGTCTCCAAATCGAGCACTCGTTTCCAAGTCCGCCCGCGGTCGTCCGAGCGCAGCAGTGTGAGCGGGATCCGTCCCACGCCCCAGACCGCGTGCCGATCGAGAGGAGTAATCTCGCCAGGTCCTGTGACCTTGTGCTCGTCGTGTGCGCGGTCGATATCGCCGAGTTCGCTGCCGGGCTCGGCCGAGACCGGGTTGAGGACAGCGAGGATGCTGTCCGCGCCAAGCAAGGCAGCCCGTCGCATCTGGATCGACGAGTTGTTGTTCGGCATCGCGGTGGGGTACGGCTCAGTCCATGTGCGACCGGCGTCCGCGGATTCGCTGCGATAGACGGCGTCAGCCCATCGGCTGCGGAAGAACGCCACAAGCTGTCCGTCCTCGAAGGGCACGATGTCCATGTGCACGGCTCCGAGGCTGCGGGGCACCGGTACCTCCGTCCACGAGAGACCGCCGTCCTCACTGCGCAGCACCGAGGACGTATCGGTATCGCCGTGCCACTGGCGTCCCTGCGGCAGCTCACACCGGAAGATCGGGAGCAGCAGTGTCTCGTCATTCAGGACAACCATGTCTTGACGGATGAAGACACCACGGTCCTCAAGCAGCGGTGTCGGTTCGCCCCATGTTCTGCCACCGTCGTCCGACACGCGCCGCATCAGCACGGCAGTGTCCTGCGCACCCAGGTCCTGAGCGGTGTAGAGCAGCCAGACGGCTCCGTTGGGCAGGGTTGCGAGTACCGGATTCTGGTGCGACTGCCCGGAGGGCGGCGAGACGGCCTCTGCGTCACTCCAGCGTCCGCTGCTCTCGTCGAATCGGGAAAGCTGAATCCGCACGTCCGGCATGCCTTCACGTTCGCCGGCGAACCAAACGGCGGCAAGCGTCCCGTCCGGCAGGCGATGAAGGAACGAGGCGTGATTTTCGGCGCGGCTTGTAGGGATTAGCGCCTCGCGGCGGCCCGACCTCTCAACGAGGACACCATCGGTTGTGGGCATGACACTGTTCATCGGCACGGCGCTCCTTAGGGTAACTTTTTTTGCGCTCTTCGCGCAGTAAAGTTAGCACGAATCGCGCAACTTAGGATAGAGTTCGGAACGTGGCCACTGTGGCAGCTAGGAGGGGCATCCATGAAGCAACGTCGAACCAATCAACGACGGGAAGAGATTCTCGCGCTTGCAGCGGACACGGGGTTGGCGAGCGTCGAGGATCTTTCGGAGCGCTTCGGAGTTTCGGCGTCGACGATCCGCCGTGATCTGGGCACCCTCAGTGGAGGCGGTCGACTCGCCCGAACCTATGGCGGCGCAATCTCGACGACGCACCTCCCCGAGGCGTCATTGCGGCATCGGCGTTCGGAGGCCCTCGACGCCAAGCGCGCGATAGTTTCGTGGGCGGCGGCGCAGGTTCAGCGCGACGAGTCGATCTTCCTCGATGGGGGCTCTACGACGGCGCTCTTAGCCCGGGAGTTCGCGACTTCGCGGGCTCCGGCCACCGTCACGACCTCCAGCCTGCCCGTGGTGAGTCAGCTTTCATCGGTCCCGTCTCTAACGGTGCAATGTCTCGGCGGACGACTGCGTCCCCTGAGCGGCACCTTCGTTGGCCCGCTGGCCGAGATCTCCCTGGATCGCATGAGCTTCGATCGTGCGTTCGTCAGCGCAGATGGCGTCACCGCGGACCGGGGTTTATGCGAGGCGGACCTCGAGCAGACCCGGTTCAAAGAGCTCGTCGCTCGCAGAACACGCGCCCTCTATGTGCTCGCGCACGCTTCGAAGCTCGGGCACGCTCCCTTCGATGCCTGGGCGCGGCTGGACCTGCCCTGGACACTGGTGACCGACGAGGCGGCACCGAAGGCGGTGCTGGAGGAGTTCCGCGCCGCCGGTATCAGCGTGGTCGTGGCGCCAGCCGTCGCATGACGTCGTCCTTGCGTCGCCTGGTCGCCGATGACCTATCGGGTGCCGCGGAGGCGGCCGGTGTCGTTCATCGGCACGGGTATGCGGCAGCGGTCGTGCTTGACGGGCCGGCATCGCCAGGCGTCACAGTCGTGGAGGACCTCAACGTCCGAAACGCGGGCGCTGCCGCTGCCGAGCGGATTGCCGCAGCGATCAGCGCCGGACGACTGCCCGACTACGTCAAGATCGATTCCCAGCTTCGGGGACCTGTCACGGCGTTCATCGCCGCCGCCGCTCGAGTTTCTACCGTGGTCCTCGCCCCGGGTCTGCCCGCGCTCGGGCGGACGGTGGTAGACGGAGTGCCCCGGCTACACGACGTCCCGCTCTCTGCCTCCCCCGCATCCGCATGGCGGGCAGAAGCATCCGACGCGCCCCGGCGCCTTGAGGAGCTGGTAGGCGACGGCTTGAAGATCCGGCATGTAAGTCAGCACGCGGTCCGTTCCGGCGCTTTCGCCGATCTGGTCTCCCGCAGCCCGGGCGGCGTCGTCTACATCCCCGACACGACCGATGCTCAGGATCTTGACGCGATCGCCCGCGCCATACGGGGAGCCGTGGGCGCGGTTACGCCGGTCGGCAGCTCGGGGCTGCTCGCCGCGTTGCTGGCAGCCGCACCGGTCGCACCGAGCCAGCTGCGGCCCTGTCTTCCTCTCGCGGACAAAGTCGTTCTCGTGCTCGGAAGCCTCGAACCCGTCGTCCTGCGCCAGCGCGCCGCTCTATCCGAGCCAATCGTAGCCGTGACGGCCTCCCCTCATGACCGCCCGGCGACGCTCGCCGGTCGCATTGTGGACGCCCTCAACGGCCCGTCACGCATCGTCGCGGTCACCGCGGGGCCGGGTGAGGGCCCGCACGACGTCAATGTCGCGCACCTCCTCGGAACAGCGACCGCAGGAGCTGTCCGTGGGCGTCCGGATATCGCCCTCTGCCTCATCGGCGGCGAGACCGCTCGCCGCACCCTGGACGCGCTCGGCGAGCGATCGCTCGCCGTGTACGGCGAAGTGCATCCCGGAGCGGTGCTCAGCAGCGCGTCCGGCGAGCGTCCGGTCGTCACGCGGCCGGGCAGCTTTGGTGAACACGACTCGCTCGACCGCATCATCTCGACTCTTCTCGGGGACGTACCCCGAGTAACGACTAGGAAGAAGGATTCCTTGTGACTGACGACAATTTTGAGGCAGCGCTGCCAGTTATCGCCGTAACGATGGGCGATCCTGCGGGCATTGGTCCGGAAATCATCATTCGGGCTCTGCTCGACCCCGAAGTCACGCGCGCGTGCCGGCCCTTCGTCGTAGGTGATGCGGAGCGTCTCCGGACCGCCGCTGCCCTCCAGGGGGTGCAAGTCGAGATCCGCACTATCGGAGCGCCGGAGGACGCTTCGCCGGCATCGGACCGAATCAATGTCATCGACCTCGGCCTTGTTCCCGCGAATTTGCCATGGGGGGAGCTCAGTGCGGTCGCGGGTGACGCGGCGTACCAGTACATCGCCGTGGCGGCCGAGCTCGCCACCGCGGGCCGGGTCGACGCGATCTGCACCGCACCGCTCAACAAGGAGGCGCTCCACGCCGCCGGGCACCTCTATCCAGGGCACACCGAGATGCTCGCCTCTCTATGTGGTGTGGACGAGGTCTCGATGATGCTTTTGACCCCTCGAGTGCGCGTGATTCATGTCACCACGCACATCGGCCTCGTCGATGCGATCAGCCGGATCGAGCCCGGACTCGTCGAACGCACGATCCGCCGCGGACTGAAAGCGATGCAAGATGCCGGCGTGGAGTCCCCACGGGTGGGCGTGTGCGCCATCAACCCACATGCGGGCGAGAACGGGCTGTTTGGATACGGCGAGGAGGCGGAGAAGATCACGCCGGCCGTCGAGCGCGTCGCGGCCGAAGGGCACGGCGTCCACGGCCCGTTGCCCGCGGACACAGCGTTCTTCCTCGCCTCTCGCGGCGACTACGATCTCATCGTCGCGATGTACCACGACCAGGGCCACGGTCCAGTCAAGGTCCTCGGCATCGAGGCTGGAGTCAACGTGACCGTCGGTCTGCCCGTCATCCGGACATCGGTCGACCATGGAACGGCGTTCGACATCGCCGGGACGGGCACGGCGTCACATGAGAGCCTCGTCGTCGCCATCCAGCAAGCGGTCTCCATGAGTCGTGGAGTCGCCGCGCAGCGAACGCTCTAGGTGCACTCAGTCAGGACGTTGGTGACACTCGGCTGATCGGGGTTGCTCCGATGCCGGTGGATGCGCTCAGCGTTGTAGCAGCTCAGCCACGCGTCAAGAGCGGAGAGCGTTCGGCCTTATTGGTGAAGATCTGCCGGTAGGCGCCCTTAGTCCGAGGGCGGTGCGGTTTGATGGAGCGTTGGACGGCGCCGATCTGAGCGACGGCGACTCTGGAATCGGCCGGTGTCGGTAAGCGAATGCCGAGCCCTCGTTTGTCGTTCGGGCGCGCTCCGCGGCCGTGAGCGCACCAGCCGCCGCCGCCCTTGACACGGCCGAGTTCCTTCACATCGACCTCGATCAGTTCGCCGCGGCGTTCTCGTTTGTAACGGGGTCACGGTGGCCCGGGAAGCGCGAATCAGCTAACCGGTCAGGCCGACTGCGGCCCCTCTGCACGAAACCGGCTCACTCAGCAGGGGGCGCACAGCGTCGGGATTCCACGTCCCTGGCGACATGGGCGACGGGACGATGGTCATCCGTCTAAAGCGCATTAACGTGGTGCATGGGAACCTCCGGGAGCGCGGAATCTAGACAATTCCACTGAGCCCGGAGGTTCTCCTCAGATCAACGCGTCAACTATCACCAACGTCATGGCCGGGCACATCGAGGACGACGCAGTGACGTGCCCCCAATCCGGCTGTGCGGGTCGGGGGCACCTCATTGGTGTCAGCGGACCGGGCGGAGTGCCTGACGCTGCTCCAAACGGTGGAACCCCCGCACATCGAGCACCGCCGTCAGCAGCGCCACAGGCGAGAAGCAGAAGAACACGGCTGCCGCCGGGTACGCCCCGAGCAATAACGACAGGCCAGTCCACGCGGCGCAGATCAACACTGTGCTGCCGGGATGAGAAAGAGCGTAGAGCCACGATGCACGCACGATTGCTCGGGCAGGGGCCTTGATGTGCGCGGCGAGGAAGGGCAAATGCACCACGCCGGCGACGAACGCCACTGCGGCAATGACCGTCAGCCCGAGAACAGGAAGCTGCCACGGCGCACCCGTTGCAGTCCAGGTCAACTGGAGAGCGGCCAAGAGCAAGCATCCGACGGCAACGACGACGATACCCACAAGATTCGCGCGCACCACGTTCGCGCGAACAAGCGCTGCGTATCGACGCATCAACGGCTCCTCGCGACTTTCCGGTCGGTGCACGTAGTCCCGGGCGATCTGGTAGCCCGCGGCGGTCGCCGGAAAAAGCCCGAAAACGACCAGCCCCGCCGCAGTGAACAGCAACCAGAGCAGGTTGAGCCAAGCGAGGCGCGCAATCCAGGTGCAGCCGACCCAGACACCCTCAGTTACTTGGTTCACCGCGTCACCCCTTCACCGCACCGACGAGGATTCCCTTGCTGAAGTACCGCTGCGCATACGGATAGAACAGGAGCACGGGGACGATGGCGAAGAGCATCGTGGCCGCGCGAATGTTCTCCGGTATAACTAGGAACCCGTTGCTCACGGTCTGCTGAAAGTTCAGAGCCTGGTCGTTGCTGCCCAGCAGCAGTCGGTAGAGGACCACCTGGATCGGCTGGAGAGCCGTGTCTCGCAAATAGATAAGCGGCCATAGGAACGAGTTCCACGTCTGCACCGCATAGAAGATGGAGATTGTCGCGACGACGGGCGTGGACAGCGGAAGGTAGATCTGCCTCAAAATCTGAAGATCGTTCGCGCCATCGAGGGAGGCTGACTCCTCGAGTTCGTCGGGGATCGCCTCGATGAAGGACTTGGTCACGATCAGCAGGAATGTGCTGATCGCTAGCGGAAGCACCATAATCAGCCAGTTATTGGTGAGGCCGAGACCGCTGTTCACGATGTAGGCGGGCACGATCCCTGCGTCGAAGATCCAGGTGATGATAAACAGCAGCATCACGATCCGGCCCCCGGGCAGCCGCTTCTTAGAAAGCGCGTAAGCCGTGAGATAGGTGAGTACGACGGCGACGATCGTTCCGACAACCGTGTACAGGATCGAGTTCAGCAGGGCGCGGACGACGCCCAGCCGCTCGTTGGTGAGAATGTAGGCGAAGGTCTCGAAATTGATATCGACCGGCCAAAGGAACACTTGGTTTTGCAGCACCGCCTTTCCATCCGACAGCGCCACGGCGACGATGTAGACGAAGGGGTAAATGCATGCGATAGCAATCAGCCCGAGAATCAGTCCATTGACGATGTCGAATAATTCGACGCGCCGGCGCGGACGGTTGCGCTTGGTTTGCATTGTGGTCATGGTCAGAACACCCTCGAACCTGAGAAGCGCTCGGAGGCGCGGTTGGTTGCCACAACCAGCACGAATGCGATTAGGCCCTGAATGAGACCGACTGCCGCTGCGTAGCTGTAGTCGGGGAATCCTTCCGAGGCGAAAGCGAGACGGTAGACGTAGGTCTGGATGACGTCGGCGGTCTCGTACACGCTCGGGTTGTACATAAGGAGGATTTTGTCGAGGTCGACGGTGAGAATCTGACCGACGCTCAGGATGAGGAGGACGGAGATGATGGTGGAAATTCCCGGCAGGGTGACGCTGAACATCTTGCGCCACCTGCCGGCGCCGTCGAGTTCAGCGGCTTCGTAGAGGGCCGGGTCGATGCTCGCCATCGCGGCGACGTAAATGATGACCGAGTATCCGAAGTTCTGCCACACGTGCATCGTCGTGTAGAGCGGACGGAACCACTCGGGCTCGGTGAAGAAGGAAACCGGAGATCCGCCGAAGGCTGTGATCACGCTGTTTACGACACCGCCGTTGGGGGACATCAACGTGTACATGATGCTGACCAGCACGGCGGAGGAAACGAAATACGGCACGAAGCTCAACGTCTGGACGCCCTTGCCGAACCAGCGCAGGCGCACCTCGTTGAGGCCCAGCGCGAACAAGATCGGTATGGGGAAGCTGACCACCAACACGAGGACCGCGAGGATCAGTGTGTTCAGGACGAGGCGACCAATGTTCGGGTCGTTGAAGAAGTCGATGAAGTTCTGGAATCCTACCCACGGGCTGCCACCGATTCCAAGGAATGTTGAGAAGTCCTGGAACGCGATGACCAATGCTGACACTGGTGCGAGCTTGAAGAGGATGAGGTGGATCAGTCCAGGGACCAGCATGAGGTATAGCCAGCGAGCGGCTTTCATGCGTCGCCAAAGGGAGGCAGTGCGCCTCGGCTGGCGAGGGCGGCCGGGCGCCGCTTGGGGAGGGCGGGCGGGCTCCCCTTGGCGAGGGCGGCCGGTTGCGCCGGCCGCGCCTTTTATGTCGACTGTATTGGTCATCATTTTCCTATCTGCACTAATGGCCCGCGGCTCTTCGCCGCGGGCCATAAGTTGCCTGTCAGCTCACGGCATCCAAAGCGGCCTGGTCGATCTCAGTGATCTGCGAGTAACCCAAATCTTCGGCCTCAGTCAGGAAGGCTTCCCATTCGGAGATCGGCCGGTCGCCGGTGACGAACTTGACCATCTCCGCGTCAACGAACGGACTCACCGAAGCCAGGAGCTTCGAGCGCTGCTCCTGCTGTTTGTCGCTGTATTTGAGGACGGGGTTCACGACCAGGGAGTCCTCGAAGTAACCCGTCGCGAAGGACTTGGTGAAGTCGTCCTGCCACTGGTAGAACGCGGCATCATCGACCGGCGCCGGGTAGGTGAGCCGGTCCTGCGCGAAGTTCCAGACGGGCTTGCCGACCTCCTGGTCGGCGTTCTCGGCATAGGACGCGGTGTACTGCTTCTCACCGTTAGATGCGCTATATGACTTCCCCTCCACGCCCCAGTGATAGGTGTCCTGTCCCTCCTCGCTGTAGAGGTGGTCGAGGAACTTGATGACTGCGAGGGAGTTCTCGGTCTTGGCGTTCACAACGAATACTCGGTCCAGGTTGTAGCGTTCATTCGCTGGAACCTTCATCTGGGTACCGCCGTTGCTGAGCGCCGGCATTGTGCCGACGTTGTAGTCCGGGTACGTCTGCTTGTCCGCGTTGGCCATGAAGTACGCGGGACGAGTGAAGAAGTCGTTGGACACTGAGATCTTCCCGGTGAGCATCTTTGTCTGCCAGGCCTCCTCGGTGCTTGCTCCCTTAACCCATTCCGGATCAATCAAGCCCTCGTTGTAGAGCGTTGCGTACCACTCGACCATGTCGCGCGCACCCTCGGACTTGATGTCCAGCCCACGACCGGACTGGTAAATGCCATGAACCTTTCCGGACTCGATGCCGTCATTGGCCGCGAACGCGTACTGGTAATTGATGAACGCGTCGCGTCCGCCCAAGGGGTAGTACTCGGCATCCGAGCCGAAAGTCGCCTTCAGCGTCTGGAGCGCTTCGGTGAACTCCTCCACACTTGACGGCGCCTGAGAGATGCCGGCCTGGGCGAGCATGTCCTGCCGGTAGAACGATACGGGAGCGATTTTCGGATACTCGTTGACGAGACCGTAGATTTTTCCGTCTTCGTTCTCGATGAGTGACTTAAAGTCGGGGTGCTCGTCGATGTAGGCCTCAAGATTCGGTGCGTGCTCCTTGATGAGCGGCGCCAGGTCGAGGAACGCGCCTTGCGCCCCGTAGACCTGGGTTTGCGCCATCGTCGCTACGGTCGTGTCCTCGAGATCGCCGGAGGAGAGCAACAGGTCGAGCTGCTGATAATGGGACTCCTCGGGGCCTCCGTCGACGAGGTCGACTTCGACGCCCGCACCCTTCTGCAGCGGTTCGTTCCAAAGATTATCGTCCAGCCAGTTCTTGAACCGGTCCGGGATCCGGTAGCTGAAAGAGGTTCCGTCCCCAGCGGCGTCCTTGACGTCGCCCGACGTACACCCGGCGAGACCGACGACGAGGGCAGAGGCCCCGAGAATGCCCAAGAGGGCACGTGAAGTCCGCATGATACTCCTTTGTAGTAATGGTGGGATCGTTGCTGCGATGGAAGCCTCTCGAGGCCTGACTTCCCGTTAAGCCTAACTCAGGCAACATGTCCGTCTCGCGCATTGAGAGTATCAGTTCTTGCACGGTCTGCGCAATAATTTCAACGACTCAGTCTCAACAGCCCTAATCTGCGCGTGTTTCGCGCGAAAGTTGGCGAGCCCATGCTTACTCAAGCGCTGAAGCAGCGACCCTGCCCCCTGAGTGTCAAGATTCGATAACCCCTCCCCTACGCCTTGCAGGCGACGACGCAGGGCACGAACGGCCCCACGACCGACACCCGGGTGCTGACCGTAACGACTTCGGTGGGCTCCTGGAGCGTCCCGCTGGAGTTCTCTACATGGAACGACTTCCACACCGCCACGCTGCCCGGGGTGGTCGTCGGCACCGACGGCAAAATTGAGATCTCAGCGTCGCTCTCGCTCTCGGCAGGCGCATGGGGCGTGTTTGATGATGTGCGCTTGTCCGTCCAGTCGACTACCGAGTCGGTAGACAAAGCAGCTCTGGCGACGGCAGTTGCCAACGCGAAAGCCGTCGACCGCTCGCCGTACCGACGCCTCTCTCGCTGTTCTTGATCGGCCCGTTGCGATCGGAGAAGTCGTGATCGCGGGATCACCCGACGGCGAAGAACTGAAAGAAGCGACGAAGGTCGTGAAGAAGGCGGTGAACGCACTCAAGAAAATCAAGCAGCAGCGCTGACGTCGAGGCCCGGAGAGTCGCTCCGAAAGCCGCTCACGTCTCCGGGCGGCGCACGCCAGCAGAGTCGTTGTATCTCGCGCCTTGAGTTTCCGGAACACCGGTCGGGCTGACAGCGCTTGAACCTGCGACCCGTTGGAGGTTATTTCCTAAACTCCGGACTTACCGAAAATCTCCGAAAACTGGCGGATTCCCTTGTGTTTACAGGGAACCGGGCGGTTCACTTGCTCCAATTGTACGCGGACAGACGCGCTCATTCACGGTTGTTTTTCATGGGTTGATGATGGGTAAATGATGGGATATTCGAGCGACTCCTTCGAGGACCAGCGCTAGTCGGACAGACCACCATTGGCTGACCAGAAAGACTTCGTTTGCTTCGACCCAACTCCTCTCGAAAGCGGAACCTCCAGCAGGAACGCTGCTTCACGGGCGCCCCACGGCGCCCGTGTAACTAAGAGCATTTCCCGGGTAGGCGTAGGCTGCGACGGTCAGTTCCGCGGACGTCGTCCGGCAGGTCGTCCGCCGTGGCCCCGCGTGACGGCTCACCCGGGATCCAGCCGAGTCGTCGGGCTGGTACGCCATGCCGTCACTTATCCGATGGCGCCGATCACAGCCATCGAATCCCCGATCACTCCCCAAACGAGTTCCGTCCCTGATAGCGTGAGCGCCAGCAACCGAGCCCGACAGCTCGACCATCCCGAGGAGACGATCCGTGCCGATCCGTTCGACGACCCAGCGCGCAGCGCTGAGTTCCGTGATCCTCGCGGTAGCACTTGCCGGTTGCAGCCCTGTCGAGGCGACGCCCACCGAAGCCCCGGTCGCCTCCGCTACGCCGACCCCGAGACCGTCGAAAGCGCCCTGCATGGAGATCACGCCGTCGCTGCTCGCTGAACTGAACCGCGTCGTCGCCGCGAAAGGTGATGGGGCTACCGTCCCGGGTGGCACTGTCGTCTTCGACGAGGAGACCGGGTTGTGGCACGTTGGCGGGATCATCGACGATCCGCGGAACACCGACGGCTACCTCGCCGTGTGGGCGACGGTCGACGACCCGAGCGTGGAGCCGTTTGTCGGCAAGCTGTTCGCCACACCGCTCGGCGCCGCCGAAGGGTCGATTTCCGAGGTGACAGACGAGGCGCAGATCGACGTGTACGGCCCCGAGCGGATAGGCGCCTGCCTCAACCAAGTGTCGACCAAGGGCTAAGCCCGCGCTCAGTGCTCTAACGTTTTCCTGCCTCGGCTATATCGCTCGCACCTAGCAGCGCGAGGTTACGGAGAACCAGCCGGGTGTCGCGCCACCCGCAAGCCGGACCTTCAACGGCCTCTCCCCCGCAAATGTTGAGACACACGACAGGCGTGTTCCGCAGAGTCGCGTTTGACCCGCCCGTTACGAAATCGCGCTCAGGTACCTGTTACAGACGTTCAAATCATCGGATCGCTAGTGTTCCTTGGGTCAGTTGGTTGCGCGCTGGTCGCACTTTGTGGATCCGTGGCGCCCAGACGCTACTCTCAGCCGATAACACCTCTTTCGTCATCTGAGCCGTTGGCACGGCGAACTGCCCCGCGCCGCGTGACATCTGTTCATGGCGAGTCGCCGATACGGCGATCCAAGCCCAGGCGGTGACTCTGACGGAGGCGGACTGAGTCCGCGCTGAGTACGCTCGTTGGATGGAACATGCCACGAACGGTTATTCAGACCACGTGGGTCTTACTCGCCAGCGAATTCGGACCGGCCTATGTAGAGCGTCCTGAGGCCGAGAGCTTTTGCAATGCTGTCCAAGAAGTCCTCATTGGTGAGGAACCATTCCTTTCCAACCTCGCGACTGGATTTGCCGATTCTGCGCGGGTTGAAGTGCCCAGCGCTTTCGAGTAGTTCGTGGAACGTATTCTCTACCTCCGAGGGCCTCTTGGTGCCCGTTGAATAGACGCGTATGAGAGCCAACGGTTCGGGCATGTGGGTTCGCGCTCCGCTCGAATGCTGTCGGATTCGCAACGCAATATCTGTGGCCTGACCAACCTTGATGAGCGTGTTACCTCGATCAGGGTCCACCTGGCTTTCGAGATATCAGCCGTAGGAGAAGGCGTAGATACCCGGCACCCCGGTCAATTCCGCCAGCGTAAGGGTCGCGGAGTGTTCTTCCTGAATGTCCGCTTCAGCCTCCGCAGCTGGATCGCTATCGGCTCCGCCGCTCTCGACAGCACTGATATTGGCCTGAAGTAGCCTGAAACCCTCAGGCGACAGCACGCCCCGACCGCGCTTCCGCAAACTGTTCAAAGCACCCACGGCTTGGCGCCTCAAGACAGCGCCGGACGTGGTCTTGCCGTCGAGGGCGGCCTCGATCTGGTACCGATAGGTGTAAACGAAATTCTGAGTCGCGACGTTTAGCCGTTCAGCGATTTGTTCGGCGGTCAGGCCCTCTTCAAGGAGACGGTAAACATCTCCCAGCCGACCCTCATTTGTTGCGATCAATTGTCGAATTTCGTCCCGGGGCGACAGGACGTCCGTCAACTTATCGGAGGCTGTGTCCGAGACGCCGTTCTGAGGCGTTTGCGGTGGAATTGGCTCGGGCCGGAAGTCGCTCATCCGTATGACGCTAGTGGCGCCAGTTCGTAGCGCCCTCCCCCACCTTGGGGGTTCACGCATCGCAGTGCGGCCGCTACCAGCCGGAATTCTGGGCGTTGATCGCCGTAGCGATCGCGGGCGACGACCTCGGATTTGCATTGTTTGCAACACCGTCCCGTAGGACGTTCCCCCTGCTGCACGGCAATCTGCGATTCGACACTAAAGCCGCGCTTTGCACGAGGCGCGGCCGCTCTGGCCCTAGGTCCGTGCCGCGAACTCGGCTGTCTGTGCTACTGCGGAGTGGACAGGAACGACGTCAGTGCGGACTGAAACAGCTCGGGATCGACGTTCGCCTCCCAACCGTGCGGAGCACTCGCGGTTTCCACCAGGGTCACGCTCGGATGCGCGGCCGCGAACTCCTTGGTGAGTCTGAAGGGGATCTCGTCGTCTCCCGGAGAGTGCAGAACGAGAGTCGGGACACTCAGCTTGTACCCCCTGCTCCAGTCGAGGCGCCGGAAGTCGAGAGGGGCTGACATCCCTACGATTCTGCTGCCGATCGGAGATCCCAGGGCCCAGGTGACGATCGGGCCAACAAGTCCCGGCAATCCCGCTCGCTCTATACCGTGTCGGACGATCTGGCTCCAGTTGGTCGCTGGGGCTACGAGCACGAGTCGCTCGAACGCCTCCGGTTCTCGCCGCAGCAGCTCGAGTGCGACGCCTGCACCCATCGACCACGCGACGACGAACACCTCCTGTGCGCCATGCAACCGGGCGAACCCGATCGCATCGGCCAGGTCGCTCCACTCGCGCTGACCGAGGTAGGAGACCGGGGCAAAAGGCCCGTCGCCGGCGCCGCGGTAAGTGACCACGAGTGATGTCAGGCCGGCGCGCTCGGCCACTTCGACAGAGCGCAGGGTCACCAGCCGGGACGTACGGATCCCCTGAACATGAATGACCCAAGGCGCACCAGGATCGCTTGCGCGGAAGAGCCATGCCGGCGCAGTCGTGCCGTCGCGAAGCGGGATGGCGGTGTCTTCCCACTTCGCGTCGATCTGCGACGGACTATGCATGACATGGCCGGTCCACTGCGCCTCGAATGGCTCCGTCGGGACCGCCATGGTCGCGTTCACGAGACGGCGGACCACGCGTTGCTCGCCCGAATACTCGACGGGCCCGACGGGCCCGACGAGGGCATGGTGCTGGAAGTTCTGACCGAACCAGAGCCCATAGTTGCCGGGAGCGATCGTGAGGGTGCTTTGAGGGAGCTCTATTGTCTCGCCGACCCGTCGTGCGATGATCACCTTCCGACGTGGCGCAACTCCCACCACTCGGAGAGCGAGCTTCCGGATGAACCAAGCTGCCGGCCCGACCACGATGGTGAGCCCGACGATTACGACGACGACGGGGATCACGCGTTGACTGCCTTCGGATCGACGCTCGTCATCCTGAGTACGGTGGGCGCCTTCATCTGCCGATCGAGCACCTCCGCCGTGGCACGCAGCAGCACTCGCTCCCTAGTAGTCAGGGGTTCGCTATTTGCGATGTCGGTCAGGCGCACTGCCAGTCGGTACGCCTCGTGCACCGGATCCTCATCGGGGATCGCGGCTAGCGTCATACCACGGCCGACATTTGCGCGCTTGAGGAGTCGGCCAAGGGCCGCGTGCACTGGCCTCCGAGTCGCCCGAGCAATCGCGAAAGCGATGATCCCCGCACAGACGAGCACCACTCCCCCGTAGAACGGAATCGTGAACAGGCTGCCGACGAACT
Organism: Mycetocola sp. 2940; assembly: GCF_040548835.1. Classification (NCBI taxonomy): domain Bacteria; kingdom Bacillati; phylum Actinomycetota; class Actinomycetes; order Micrococcales; family Microbacteriaceae; genus Mycetocola; species Mycetocola sp. 2940. The sequence continues at coordinate 80,242 of NZ_JBEPSK010000012.1, read as the reverse complement.
CCACGGCAGGGGTCCCGCCCTGCCGTGCGACGCGGAGCGTGAGGTAGACAATCTCTATCAGGCTCGCGACGATGATCGCCCACGCCCCGACGCGGATGAGCACGTAGGGACGGGGCGTGCGCAGATGGATGCCGATAAGCATGCGGGACATGATCACGATCACCCACGTCATGTAGATCGACGCATACGCCCACAAACCCAACTGGGTGGCAGTCTCCTTCACGAAGTCGCCGGAGGTGCGGCCTCTATCGGCAATCAAGAAGAAGGGGATCGTGAAGGAGACGAATATCGCGGGCAACTCCCAGAGGCTCCTCCTGTTGAATCGTGTCCCGTCCAGAGTGCGCGAAGCCTGCATGACGAACCAGAAAGCGGTCGTTGCCAACACGTTTTGCACGAGGTTCACGACATTCGAGCCACCCATCCATCCGTCGATCACAGGGACGGGGACGGCTACACCAACCATGAAGACAGCCCCCAGGCCTGCTAGGGAAGCGACCCAGGTCAATCGGCTCGACGGTTCCCGTAATGCCGAAGGCAGACGCAGCAACGTGAGTACCAACAGTGCAAGAAACGCGACCGCCTCGATGCGTATGTGCATTAGCCGAACACCGCCTCGTCGCGGTCCTGGCGCGGGCGAAGCACGAGACGAGAGAGCATCTGCGACAGCTTCTCAGCCTCAGCTTCCATCACGAGCCCGGCATCACTGAAGTCCAGGTCGACCTCAAAGTCGGGCGTCACTATTCCTCGCGCCAGTACTGTCTGCCCTGCACGAACGTGATCATGGCCCGGGTGCTTGATCGGGAGTGTCGCGCATCCGGTATGTTCGAACGCCACGTGTGACAGCTCGTGGAGCACCGTGTGGAACTGGTACCACCGCGGGTCGGTTTTGCGTACGAGGATCTTCGCCGAATCGGAGGCGAGCAGCACGAGTCCCGTAATGTTCTCCCAGTCGCGGTCACCAACTGGCTCGACGTCGATTCGCTTGCCAGTTGCGAGCGCGACGTGGCGGACGATATCGGTAAGCTCCACGTCCGACGGGAGCTTCAGGCGTTCGAGCTGCGCCTCAGCACGACTGCGTAACTCACGCTGATTCCGCGATGGGGTGTAGGTCATGGCAGTCCATTTCCGACCGCAAGCGCCTGTGCTGCGATCGCCCGACGTACTTCCACTATACGCGCCTGCGCAGTCGAGCGACGAGGACTATCTCACTGCGCAGAGATAGATCGCAGCGACTGCGCGATCGCCCGCAGGGCCGCCGGAGAGACATCACCGACAGCACGTGCGGAGATCGAGTCCGCCCCTGAACTTTTCAGCGCTTCGCGGAACTCGATGTTGGCTTCCGCCACCTCTGCGGCCTCGTCGTCGTCCAGATCCAACAGGTACGTGGGGGTGATTCCGGCATACTCACTCACACCCTCCAGCAGACGTACCCGTACAGATACGTCTCCGGTCCCCGCGAGAAGTGAAGTCCACTCGGCGAGATCCAGCGAAACCCCGCGTTCCGCGAGGTCCTGGATCAGCCCGTCGACGTCAAACGCTGAGCCATCGACCCGAGGCGCATGGGCGATCGCAGTCATCCGCCGACCAAGCTCGCGGGGCCGGGTCTGCACCCTGGGCTCAATCTCGTCCGCGGCGCCGATCGACGCAGCGACACGAGAGATCTCGTGAGGATGTGTTCCAAGCGCGAGCGCGATGTTCTCAATGTCGTTCGCGTCGAACGGAGCACTGCCACGCAGCCGTGCGTAGTAGTAGCTGGAAGACATCCCAGTGCGCTCGATGAGTTCCTGGTTCGTCATTCCCGCAGCGTCGCGAAGGGTCGACACGGCGCGCACCAGGTCCATCGACCAGCCACCGGCCTCACCAAGCGAGCGTCTACCCACGTAAACAGGGTAGCGCAGGCCACCAGCCGATGTTTGCCTATTCGCGCAGGGCCGGTGTATCGTTGTCTATATACGCACTACCCTGAAGCGGCTCCCGGACGAATGCACTTCGAAGAGGAGGTGAAGAGCGGCGACGACCTGATCCAGCGGGACCTCACCCACGGCTGTCTACCCACAACGCGTTCGACCAGCGCTCGCGCTTAGCTTGCACTTTCGCACTCTGATGGCCCTGCTTTTGGGGCGCGGTCTGGCGAGGTGACTTTTCGGCTTCACATGGAGCACCTTTTTGTCACGAACGCGCATGCGGCGCGCAGTCTCTGACGGGAAGGTGATCCATTTGTCAACCAGCGGGATGTTTCGGATGAATATCGCGGATGCTCTTCTGTCCACGAGTCGACTGACGACACGGGATGCCGCCATCGTTCTTGCCCAGGCCGGCATCCCGATTTTCCCTTGTGTAACGCACGGGAAGCGTCCTCTCACCCATGCAGGCTTCCTCGAAGCCACAAGCGACATCGTTCAAATTGGCGCGTGGTGGGCTCGATGGCCAATGGCGAACATCGGGCTGCCCACAGGCAGCGAATCGGGCATCGAGGTCGTGGACGTCGATGTGACGCGCACAACATCCGGCTTCGCTGCGTTCGACAGGGCGAGTGCCGCCGGACTCCTTGAAGGGGAACTCGCCCGCGTCGGTACCCCGTCCCGAGGGATGCATGTGTACTTCCCCGCGATGGCGTCTCGGCCGCAACGTTGCTGGCAGGTTGCCTCTGCGCACATCGACTTCCGCGCGAACGGTGGCTATGTCGTCGTGCCTCCATCCACACTCGAAACGGACAATGGCCGAGTCAGCTACCGCCTCTCCTCAGTTTCAACCACAGGTTCAAAGCCGGTGGACGCCATCGCGCTCCGCGACTTCATCTCTCCCCGGCCGCCGCGGAGACCGCAGGGGCGAACCCTAGTCACCTCGGTTGAGGCAGACCGGCTTGCGCACTGGGTGAGCCGGCTACAGGAGGGCGAGCGCAACCGCGGGCTGTTCTGGGCGGCCTGCCGACTATCCGAGGCCGGGTTCACGCCAGCTGCTGTCGAAGCAACGCTGGCCCCCGCCGCGCAGACCGCAGGCCTCCCCGCTTGGGAGATCGCTGCAACGATCAGCTCCGCGGGCCGGCAGACTGCCACCGGCCCGCCTGGCCCAACAGAAATGACGTGGTTCAACCGCGATGCATCGGGCAAGGGTTCCGGGGAGACACGATGCCTGCCGTGACCAGGGCGCCGAGACGAACTTCGTCTCGCGATGTTGCGGCCCGTCGAACTCCGACTTCCCCGCGACTCGGCGCACACGTAGCGATGGCCCAGCGCCGTTTCGGGCAAGCGTCAGTACTCCTTCTGTTCAAATGACGAGCGCGAGGAAGGCACAACAATGGATGAAGACGAGTTCGATGAGTCACTCGACAAAGCCAGCGTCGGGGATGTCGGCGATGAACAGCGATCGGAGCCGGTTCTTGAGGACGGTTCGCGTCACTCAGCATTGCGACGAGTTAGTAACGGGGATTCGCGCATGAGCGCCGCGACGGCAGAGAATCGCGACCCGCGTCCCGAGATCGTCTGGGTTCGCGCCTCAGATCTATTGAGCACTGGCACCGGACGCATCGCCGGCCGCGGCATCGACCTTGAAGCCGACCTCTCGCGACGCATGCGGCGAAGCCCTGCCATCGCTCGTCGTGCACTCCGGGAACGCGCCGACCGGCTTCCGCCACTCACCGAGTTCGGGCGTGCAACCGGGAATCCCCCGTTGTTCTGGTACCGGCTTCTACGTCGCTGACTGGGTCCACCCCTCTAAGCACGGCAACGCACACCTAGAAGACGGGAGGAAGGTGCCGTTATGGATCGGATTACGCACCGGAATTCAAGCCCGAACTCATTCCGTAACTCCGAAGGGCTGAGGGTCCTGCTCGGCCGCCTACAAGCGGACGGAGGTTCCGGGTGGAGGACGGACCCCGAGGCGTCCGAATTGATGCGGTACGCCGCTGAGCGCTATGCGGCGCTGGCGCGCAAGCACGGTCTGGATCCCTGGGAGGCGGCCACGGCTGCGTATGACGCCATGCGCGCGCCGTCTACGCTGCGTGCCGACGACCCATGGGCGATCGTTACCCGGGCAGTGCAAGTGACATGTATTGCGGAGGAGCGCGCTCAGGGACTTCTGTGCTCGGTACAACAGGCGCGCCGAGCCAGAGTCTCGAAATACCACGACCCAGAACGCCTCAGTGATCGTGAGCACTCACTAGCCGACTATCACCCGGCGTTCCGCACGAACCCGGCTGACGCGCAGACTGAATCGCCGCCGCTCGAAGTCGAGTCGGCGGTCGAGGACGCGATCATGTTGTTCACCCTGCTCGGCTGGCCGGCGGACCGCGCTCGAGACGGCGTCGAGTACATCTGCGGTCGGCTCGCGGATGCATCTTCGCGTGCGTCCGCTTACGAATCCCTCAGGAGGGACTACGCCGCCCGCGCGCTCCTCGACCTTCCGCAACCTGCCTGGACGGCGATGCTCCGCGCATTGCTGGGTTCCTGCGACCCGCTGCAGGCACACACCACGGCCGGCCGTGGAATCTTGCTTCGATTGCTCATCGGCGAGCCGCTTCGCACCCTCTTCCGCGACGACAACCTTGTCTCGGACATCGCCGGCAATGCCCCGAGCGTGCAGCTATGACCAGCACCCCTGGGCACATCGAGCTCGAGCGGTCGATCGACTCCATCCGGATCGGTTCGAGACATCGCACCGATCTCGGCGACGTCGACGCGCTCGCAGCGTCGATACAAAGCCACGGGATGCTGCAGCCGATAACGGTGACCCCCGAAGGCATCCTCGTTTGTGGGGCCCGCCGCCTGGCCGCCCTTCGCCAGCTGGGGGTACGCAAACTCAACGTCTGGGTTCGCTCCGGGCTCTCGGACCGGCTCACACAGCTACTCGCGGAGCAGGACGAAAACGCGCTCCACAAGTCCCTGAGCCCCACCGAAGCCGCAACCCTGTACCGGGAAGTGAAGATGCTACTCGCCGAGGACGCGCGGCGCCGGCAGGAGGCATCTCGTTTCGGGTCAGAGCGCAAAAACCGGAAATTTGACGGTGCCGCCACGGTGGCGGCACCGTCAACGCCGCTCGATGGCGAAACACGAGCACAAGCGGCACTCTTCGTGACCGGGCGACGCTCATATACGACGCTCGACCGAATTGGCGACCTGCAACGTATAGCGGCTAACGAAGCCTTCGACGAGTCCACTCGTAGGTCTGCGACCGTCGAATTGGACTCAATCGACCAGGGAGGCTCGGTGACTTCCGCGCACCGTCGTATGAGTACCCATCTAACTGTCAGAGAGCTGGAGCGATTAGCGACAGATCCAACACAACCCGAGGACGTCCGACAAACCTCGTCTTTGGGCGCGGCTCGGGTGCACGCTGCCTCGCACTCATCGACTGAGATGGAGCTCGCGGAGGTGGCTCGAGAAGCGCTCGCGCGCGCCAAGATGGCGAAGTCACAAAACACTCAGCCAGCCACCGTAAAGGATCCGACGCTCCCCGCGCGCTCGTTCGTATTCCTTTGGAGCGACCTGCGTGAATGGTGGCTCCGCTACGACTGCCTCGAAATTTCTACGGAGATCACCAACGAGCAGTGGGAGCAGTTTGAAGCGACCTTGGCCGGCACGATCGAGTTCGCAGAGCGGCTGCGGTCGCTACGCGCCGAATCCCGCAGATCGGCTCCGGTACAGGCGAGCGGTACACCTTTCGGGTGATGCTCCCCGCTACCTCTCACCCAGGGAGTTCTGATGCACTTTGTTCACAGGCGCTGTCTGCTCATTGCGATCGCGGGCATCACCATCACCATGATGGCGATAGTGGTCGTTGGTGTGCTCGGGCTGATGCGTGGACCGTCGACAGCAACCCAGCCAGAATCGTCTGAGCACGAAACGTCCCGTTCAACGACGTACCAACGCCCCGACAGGCCGCGGCCGCTGCTCATTACGTTAGATGCCGAGCTCTTTGCTCGGAGCATTTCGCACGGACTATTCAACTGGGACACGCGCTACGTGGGTGGGCCATCCCCTTGGGCCCAGGTACTGGTCGACGTCGCCGATCCGGGTGAAGGGCCTGCTGTGGCATCCGATATTCGGAGGTTCCTGCCCGTGACGGAGATGTGGGAGCAACTGGCCGATTACGGCACGCGGCAGTGGCTCGAAGTGAAGTCCCTTGATGTCCCGGACGCATGGTCGACCGCGCTCCGGCAGGCGGCACCGGGACAAATTCCGCAAGGTGCTTCGGCATTCACGATCGTGGGCACCGCTCATCGAGAGGGTACGTGGGGTACCGACATCATCCGCACCGAGCGAGACGTAACGTTCACGGTCTTCGTCAGGTGCCCGGGTGCGGAACCGTGCACCCTCCTTCGGCTCTCGCAGCTCGACAAACCTCTGAAGTGAGTCCCGAAGATGAAGAAGCTCATCGGCATTCTTGTTGTACTTGTGTTTGCCAGCCCAATCGCCGGTCTAATGAGTGTCGCCGCGTTGATGAACCCCGCCATGACCTCTTGTGGATCAGGGTCGCTCGTCGTCGGGGCAATCCCGGACTCTCTCACCGCTGAAACTCGCGACGGTCGGTCGGTCGTCTTGAACCGTCGGCAGTTGACCCACGCTTCAACGATCATCACAATCGGATCGCGAACGCCCAGCGTCGGCCGTCACGGAGTACTCATCGCATTGATGGCCGCCCTCACCGAGTCGACACTGCGGATGCTCGCCAACACCAGCGCTTATCCCGATTCTGCGCACTATCCGAACGACGGGGTCGGCTCCGACCACGACTCCTTAGGTCTTTTCCAGATGCGTCCAGTCTTGGGCTGGGGAACAGTCGCCGAACTCATGCACCCGCAGTATCAGGCGCGAGCATTCTTCGGCGGGCCGTCGGGTCCGAACGCCGGATCGCCTCGCGGGCTGCTCGACATCACCGGTTGGCAGCGACTAGATCCGGGCGAAGCCGCACAGGCCGTCGAAGTCAGCGCCTATCCTGATCGATATCAGAACTATCAGCCGGTAGCAGAAGCGATCCTTTCCGCGCTCACCCGCACAGAATCGACGGGCACGAACGTTACCGGGCCGTCTGTTCCCGAGACGTCTCGAGTTGTGTTTCCGCTCCCGCCGGGCTCCTATACGGTTTTTCGCAACTTCGGATGGCGGATCGATCCGTTCAGTGGTTCGGCCGAGTTTCACAGAGGCAGCGACCTCGCAGCGCCGCTAGGCACGCCGATCCTCGCGGTCGCCGACGGGGCCGTCGTTTTCGCTGGGCAGCGTTCCCCGCACGGCGGGCAGGTCATCATCGAGCACACGGTCGCTGGCGAGCGCGTCGCCTCGTATTACCACCACATGTACGATCACGGCATCCACGTCGCTACGGGCGAGAGCGTGGCAGCTGGCCAGCACATCGGCGATGTTGGCTCCGCTGGCCGGTCGACGGGCCCGCACCTCCACATTGAGATCCACCCGGGCGGAGCAGATGAACCGGCCGTCGATGCATTGGATTGGCTCTCCGAACACACCGCTGTCGGCGTCGCCGGCGCAGAGGTCGCGATGGCCGGGTGCACATCCAGAAGGGCTGCTTGAGATGGACATCTTCCCCGACTTCAGCGCCGTCGGCGGCGCCGAAGAATTACAGCGGATCGTCGGTGCGCTGCTGACACTCGTGCTCATCATCGCGGTGCTCATGATGATCATCAACGGTGTTACATGGGCGCTCGCATCCGCTAACGGCCACTTCCAGATCGCTGCCCGGGCCCGCGTCGGCCTGTGGGTTGCCTGCGGCACTGCAGCTCTTACTGGTGTCGGCGTTGCCTGGGTGGACTTCCTGCTCGACGTCGGCTCTACTCTCTGAGCCAGCGTGCTTCGCGGGGACACCCTGCGCTCCTCAGTGTCGTACGCATTCACCAACTCAGGAGCAGATCGTGGTCGACATTGATCCAAACTCAACGGGCCTTCCCGGCATCGACCAACTACGCGTCATCGTCGGTGCGGTGATGACCGTTGGCCTCATTCTGAGCGTGCTCGCCTTGATCATCGCGGCGATCGTGTGGGGCTTCGGGGCCAACTCGTCGAACCCGCACCTGGCTTCGCGCGGCAAGCTCGGCGTGCTCGTCGCATGCGCCGCGGCGATCGTCTGCGGATCGGCAGTTACCCTCGTGAACTTCTTTTGGAACGTCGGCCAAGCCGTTTGACCCAAACGGGCAAGTGATGCGGGGGTCGAGATGAGCGTGTGCGATGTGCCCGTGATCGCTGAGGTGTGCACCGCTGTCGGCGAGGGCACCGCCTCACTCATCGCGGCGCCGTTCGACTGGCTCGCGCACGCGATGGGATCCGCCGCTGCCTGGCTGTTCGAGTCAGTCTGGGCGGCGTTCGACACGACCACACTTGTCGACCTCACCGACCCCACGTACCTCGACGTCTACAACGTCCTCTTCGGCGTCGCAGTCTTCATCACACTGGTGCTCTTTTGCCTGCAACTCATTACTGGGCTTGTCCACCGCGACCCGACGGCACTCTCCCGAGCAGCGATTGGCCTGGCCAAGTCGGTACTCGGGTCATTCGTCATTCTCACCATTACCGGGCTGCTACTCGAGATCACTGACCAGCTAACGATCGGAGTAGTACAGGCGAGCGGTAACACCATGGAGGGTATGGGCGATCGCATCGCGCTACTCGCTACTGGTCTCACTGCGATCAATGTTGGCGCGCCCGGCGTCGGTGCGATTGTGACCATCTTCCTGTCCGCGCTCGCGATCAGTGCGGCAGCGATCGTGTGGTTCTCACTTCTTATCCGCAAGGCGCTGCTGCTCGTAGCGATCGTGTTCGGCCCGATAGCTCTCGCCGGTGCAACGTGGGATGCCGCCAAGGGATGGTTCACAAAGTGGATCGCGTTTGTGATTGCTCTCATTCTGTCGAAACTTGTACTCGTCGTAATTTTCCTCGTAGCGGTTGCGCAGGTCTCGGCCCCGATCGATGCAGATTTGGCTTCTATCAGCGATCCGATCGCCGGGATCGTCTTGATGTTCATCGCTGCATTCGCGCCGTACATCTCGTACAAGTTCCTCAGTTTCGTGGGGTTCGACATACATCACGCGATATCCAGCGAGCAGGAGGCGAAGTCGGCCCTGAACCGGCCGGTCCCCGTTCCGAACTCACCAATGACAGACGGCGTCAAGAAAGTCCTAGGCTCGAGCGGCGACGGCGGCGGAAGCGGAAGCGCGATACCAACGCAAGGCCGCCATGCCCCCACTCTCGGCTCGAGCGGCGGAGGACCCGGTCCCGCTTCGTCGGCTGGCGGTCCCGGCGCGGCGAGCGCCTCGAGCGCCGGCGCGGTCAGCAGGGCAGGCGCGGTTGCGGCACCCGCCGTGGCCGGGGCAGGTGTAGCGGTCGGCGCTGCGGTGGCCGGTGCTGCCGCCAAAGCTGGTCCGAAGGTCGGAAGCCTGGTCGGACAGACGGCAGATAGCCAGACGCAGGAGGCCGGCGTCGTGGTGAAGCCGAGCACCCCGCCGCCTGTGCTGGCGCCCGCGCGGTCAACGAAACCGACACCTTCGTCCATGACTCCCTCCCCAGGAGCCGAACGCGCGCGGAGGGACGTGTAGCTATGGACACCGACACAACTCGCTCAGAGTACGACCTTTCACCGGTGCAGTTTTCACGACTGACTCGACGAGGCATCCTGTTGGGGCTATCGGCGCCGCAGTTGATTGCCCTGTCGATATCGATCTTGACCATAGTCACAGCGCTTTACACAGCGGGTGCACCTGGCATCGCATGGTCGAGCCCGATCTGGGTCCCCGCGGCAGCCATCGTGTGCGTCCCGATCAGTGGCCGCAAGATCGTGGAGTGGGTGCCGATTGTCGCCCGGTGGGTGTGGCGCGCTGCCTATAGGCAACTCACCTACCGGCGACACATCGTTCGCCCGCGCCCGGTCGGAACCCTGGCACTCCCGGGGGACGCATCTGCCCTGCGGGAGTGGGACGATCCTGAGTCAGGAGCGGTCATGGTCCATGACCCGCACTCGCAAACCCTCACCGCGATCGTTTGGGTGTCGCATCCAGCATTCGCACTGCTCGACCCTGGGGAGCAGCATCGGCGAGTGGTGGGGTGGGGACGCGTGCTTGCAAGTGCCTGCAGGTCGGGGAGAATCGCTCGACTGCAGGTGTCGGAGCGCACACTGCCCGATTCCGGCACCGGGCTCGCAGAGTGGTGGCAGCAACACGGGATCGATGACGACACCTGGGCCGCGACTACCTACCGCGATCTGATCGAGCGGGCAGGACCGGCCGGTGAACGCCACGAGACAACGATCAGTCTCTCGCTCGATGTCGCTGCTTGCTCGCGTCAAATTCGCAGCCAAGGGGGCGGTATGCGCGGCGCGGCGGCGGTTCTCCGCCAGGAGATGACCGCTCTCACCGGGGCGCTGCGCGCCGCGGACCTCATCGTCGGCGATTGGCTTGCCGCTGACGAGCTCGCGAGCATACTGCGAACTGCGTATGACCCCGCCGTCGCCGTCGATCTGGAACGGCATCCTGGAATCGGTCGAGATCTCGCGACGGCTGGCCCAGTAGCTGTCGCCGAGAGCTGGGATCGCCTGCGCTCGGACAGCGCGTTCCATGCAGTGCTGTGGATCAGCGAATGGCCCAGGTCGCAGGTGTTCCCCGGGTTCCTTTCACCTCTCGTCTTCACCAATGGCATCCTTCGCGTTGTGTCACTGCACTACCTTCCCGTTCGCGCGGATCAGGCCGCGCGCGACCTCCGAAAGAAGAAGACCGAACTCCTCAGCGACGCCCACCAGCGCAGGCGCTTTGGCCAGATCGAGGATGCCAGCGCGACCGCGGAGTACGACGACTTGCTGCAGCAGGAGGCAGAACTCACCGCGGGGCACGGCGTGCTCCGCACGACCGGTCTCGTCTGCATTACCGCTCCAACTGTCGACGAGCTGGACGCGGCGGTCGCCTCGATCGAGCAAGCCGCCATTCAAGCTTCGTGCGAAACGCGCCGTCTCGTCGGCCAACAGGCGCAAGCCTTCACCGCGGCAGCTCTGCCTCTCTGCCGCAGCGTGTGAACGGTGCGCACCTGTTATGCAACGGACCGATTGGAGCCAACATGCTCGAGAAACGACTGAACGCACCAGCATCCCGTTGGATCAGCGTCACCTTCCTGCAGGGAGAGGACGCGGACGAGGTGCTCGGCATAATCAACCGCGGCGGAGCACCCGCGGCCATTGCGCACCTGCGGTCGCTGGACCACGGCGAGGAGACGACCGACGCTGCGCTCACGAATGGGTACGTGTACGACAGCATCCCGGCAGGATCGACCGACCAGACCATCGAAGACCCAGCCTCCCCCTACGTGCTTACCTACAGTGTGCACTTCCGGTACGTGTCACTCCTGCGTCGGCATCCGGTCGAATCTGAATCGGAGCCCGCCCTGACGCCCGGGCCGTCGCCCACCCAACCCGCTCAACCGCGTCAGCGCGCAGCCGGCGTTTGGAACACCACCCGAAGCCGGTCGACAAATGCTGCACGGCACACGGTCGCGCTGTGAATAACACGTCGGGTGAGAAACTGCTCACAGCCGCGTTGGTCGAACCACGCGGTGAGCTTCGCCGCGACCGTCACGCCCGAAGACGGTCGGGGGCGAAGATCGAAGCGGATGCCCGGCGTGCCACGCAGCTTGAAGGGCGCGCTCGATGGCAGGAGGAGCGGGCGGAAGCGCGGTCGGCGGCGTACCTTGCCGCCCAGGGCGAGTCTGGCCCTGCACAACTGCGGATGCCGGGACGGCTACGCCTCCCCAAACATCAAGACACCTCAGCTACCTTGTCCGGTCACTATCCGTTCCTTGCAGAGGCAGGACTTGGCTCGGCCGGCGTCTTCGTCGGACAAGACCTCTATTCAGGCGGCTCGTTTGTCTACGATCCCTGGGTGCTCTACCAGCGTGGGCTGATCACCGCACCCAACATCGTCCTCGCCGGGATCGTTGGTTCCGGCAAGTCTTCGCTGGCAAAATCGCTGTACACGCGTTCGCTTCCCTTCGGCCGACGGGTCTACGTGCCCGGCGACCCGAAGGGTGAGCACACCGCTGTCGCCGAGGCTGTCGGCGGCAAGGCGATCATTCTCGGCCATGGTCTGAGCAACCGGCTGAACCCGCTGGACGCGGGCCACCGCACGGCATCCACTTCGGATGCCGAGTGGGTGGCGCAACTCACGTCGCGGCGACGTGAGCTGATCGGCGCGCTCGCGGAGACCGTTCTCGATAGAACGCTGACCCCGCTCGAGCACACAGCAATCGACCTAGCTTTGACCGATGCCGTGCGAAGCGCTGACGTGCCCATCCTACCCATGGTCGTAGACCGTATCCTCGCGCCGAGTCCCGAAGACGACCGGGAAGGTCGGCTCACGGAAGACGGGCGCCTCGTCGGCCATGCACTGCGCCGGCTCGTCGCAGGCGACCTCGCCGGCCTCTTTGACGGGCCGTCCACGGTGCGCTTTGACCCCTCGCTTCCCATGGTTTCACTTGACCTGTCCCGGGTGGCCGAGAACTCGACGCTCATCTCCGTGCTGATGACATGTTCGTCTGCGTGGATGGAAGCAGCGATAGCCGATCCGGCCGGAGGCCAGAGGTGGGTCATCTACGACGAGGCGTGGCGGCTCATGGCGTACCCAGCGCTCCTGCGGCGGATGGATGCGCAGTGGCGCCTCGCTCGGCACTTCGGGATCGCGAACATGCTCGTCTTCCACAAGCTGAGCGACCTTGACAACGTCGGCGACTCGGGATCCGCGATGCGCGCACTCGCATCGTCCCTGTTGGCAAATGCGGAAACACGAATTGTCTACCGCCAGGAATCGGATCAGCTCGGATCCACAGCGAGCGCTCTCGGGCTCAGCCGGGCCGAGCGAAGGCTGCTCCCTGCGCTCGGCACCGGTCAGGGGCTGTGGCGCGTCAAAGACCGCAGTTTTGTCGTACAGCACCAACTTCACCCGGATGAGCTCGCGGCATTCGATACGACGGCCCGAATGACGGCCGGTCAGTAAACGGACTGAGTGACTCAGCTGCAGTCTGATCCGATCAAGGAGACATCGCGATGAACAAGAGCGTGGACGAAGAGCGAGAAGCGAGAATGACTCTCGCGGCGCTGTCCGAGCCAAGCGACCTAATCACAGGGACATTGGTAGCCCGGCTCGGCGCGGCCGAAACCGTGCAACTGATCACCTCCGGCACCCGACTGCCGAACGGCGTCGACCCGGCGGAGGGTGAACTCTGGCGTCGCCGGCTGGCCCCGCGACTAAACCCCGGTCAAGTCGACCAGATGAAGCTTGAGATGCAACGACACAATCTCGTGCTCCTTACCCCGGAAGACGTCGACTGGCCTGGCGAGCTGCAGCAGCTGAGCGCGAGCGCGCCGATCGCGCTCTGGCTCAGAGGCGACGTGAGACAGCTGTCGGCTCCGATCTCCGGTCGAGTCGCCATTGTCGGTGCCCGCGCCGCAACGGCGTACGGCAGCCAGGTCGCAACCGAATTGTCCTCAGACCTTGCCTCGCAGGGCCGCGTGATCATCTCCGGAGGGGCGTACGGCATCGATGAATCTGCGCATCGAGCAGCCGCAGTGTCGTTTTCAGGTTCGACCATCGCCGTGCTTGCGAACGGGCTCGACCGGCTCCACCCAGCGGGTAACGATCAGCTCTTCGAGCGCATCGAACAGAGCGGCGGATTGCTTGTCAGCGAGCTGCCGCCAGGCGCCACCCCCACTCGGTGGCGTTTTCTCCAACGAAACCGGATACTTGCGGCGCTTTCGGGCGCGACCGTCGTCGTCGAAGCGGGACATCGATCCGGCTCCCTCAACGTCGCTTGGCAGGCTCACTCCCTCGGCCGGCCAGTCGGCGCCGTTCCCGGACCGGTGACGAGCGCGGCGAGCGCCGGATGCCATCGGCTGATCCAGGAGGGGGTCGCGAGCCTCGTCTCCGATGCGCAGGACGTGACAGATCTGTTGGACTCAACCGTCGGTTTCTCAGGGGATCGGACGTTCGCCTACTCCCCCACGAGACGGTTCTCCCGGACCGAAGCTGATTTGCGGCTCTAACGATCTTTGGAGGATTGGACGGTAGCCATGGGCGCCCCGCGACCACAGGCCACGCTCGGTGACGAACTCGCCAACGTGGGCATGGGACTCCTTATTGTCACTGCCTTGTTTACCCTGCTCCTGCGAGGAGCTGGTTCTGTCGCAGCTTGGGCGACTGGCACCACCCAACCGACCGGTGGGCCGGAAACCGGCCTCCACGTCCTCTTCGAACCAAGCGATCCCTCGAGCGCCATGCACGCGCCGGATTTGCACCCCCTCGCGTACTGGCTCACCGTAAGCGTTCTGCTCGGCGCCGTCTGTGGAATGGGAATCTGGCTATGGCGGGGACTCCGCATCAGCGACCGGAAGACATTGGCGGACCCCTATCGCATCCCTGGGATCGCCACGCGAGCCGACGTACTGCGCGCGGCCTCGCAAAAGGCACTCCTCCGCCGTGCTGCACACCTTCGACCTTCTCTCGGGCGCGCAAAAGCGACAGATATCGGATACCCGATCGGACGTTCGCGGGGCACAACCGTCTGGGCAAGCGTCGAGGACTCGATACTCGTCATCGGCCCGCCGCGCTCCGGAAAGGGTGCGCACATCGTCATCAACGCCATTCTCGACTCTCCCGGCCCGGTGGTGACCACGTCCACACGCCCGGACAATCTGACAGCCACTTTTCGGACACGACAGCAGGCCGGACCCGTCGCGGTGTTCGATCCCCAACAGCTCGCCCCTGGCGTGCCAGCCGGCCTTCGATGGTCCCCGATCCGCGGATGCGAGAACCCGCTGACCGCGATGATCCGTGCAGCCGGGCTGGCAGCCGGAACCGGACTAGCGGCTGGCGGTGTGGACGGCGGCGGTTTTTGGAAGCCAAGACACGAACAGCACTACAGGCGCTGCTGCATGCGGCCGCCCTTGATCACCGGCCACCCGCCGAGCTATTCCGCTGGACGCTCGACCCGGCCGCCGCGGCTGACGCAGTCTCTATTCTGCTGAGCAGCCCGGCGGCAGCGACCGGCTGGGGTGACTCGTTGCAGGCGATGCTTGAGGCAGACCCGCGTACGCGGGACTCAATCTGGCAAGGTGTCTCCCTGTCATTGGGCGCACTTGCCGACCCCCGCGTGCTGGATGCCGTCTCACCGGGCGAGGGAGAACGGTTCGACCCCGAGGAATTTCTACGCAGCAAGGGCACGCTGTATCTGCTCGCCACCGGTGCTGGCTCAAATAACTCCGCCGCGCTCGTTTCCGCATTCGTCGAGGACCTGGTCGAGACGACCCGTCGGATCGCAGCGCGCAGCGCAGGTGCGCGCATCGACCCTCCCCTGCTCCTCGCGCTCGACGAGATTGGCAACCTCGCACCCCTCCCTTCCTTGCCGAATCTCATGGCCGAAGGCGGCGGGACAGGCATCACGACCATGCCGGTGCTGCAGTCGCTTGCACAAGCGCGCACGAAGTGGAGCGACAACGCGGCTGGCACGATCTGGGACTCTTCGATCGTCAAGATCGTGCTCGGCGGTGCATCGAATTCGCGGGACTTGCACGACCTCTCAACCCTCATCGGCGAGCGCGATGAATCGACCGACTCGACAACGGTTGGCGATGGTGGTTCACGCTCAGCACAGCGCTCGATCCGACGGGTCCCGATCATGCCACCCGACATGATCCGCACCCTTCCCTTCGGCACGGGCCTAATCATGCTCCGAGCGGCTCCGCCAATCATCGCGAGCCTTCAGACGTGGACCACGCGTCCCGATGCGCACGCGCTGCGCGCGGATCGAACTGCACTTGAAACATCGATGCGCGCTCCAAGTCCGCGCCAGCCTGAGGATCAACACGGCCGCGGTACGTGACCGCCCCATCTGGCTAGTTGCAGCTGACGACCTCAGCCGAGCACGAGGACGCTCTCGACATGGAGCGTGCGGCACACCTCGTAGTGAGCGGACCACCTTGGTCCGCCAGAACTACGGAGGTTGAGCCCCATGGCACTTCACACGCAACAATCGCTCTCGGGCTTCATTGCATCGGAGCCACAGCGATCGTTGACTGAGAATGGCGACACCCGCTTCTATGTCCGAGTCGGCCAGCCGCACTTCCGTCGGGACGATGGAGGCGGCTTCACCGAGCTCGAGCCGACATTCCACGACATGGTTGCTTACCGTGCTACAGCCGAGCGGGCGCTCAAGCGGTTCGCGAAGGGCGATAGCTTCGTCGCCGAGGGCTACGTCCGGACTTTCGAGGTCGAGCGCGATGGCGCCGTCGTTGAGCGGGAGGAGTTCGTCGCTAAGAAGATTGGCCACGACCTCGCTCGCACGAATTACTCGGTCGACCGGGCTCACCGCGAAGCTGCGGGCACCGACAGGGAGTCCCGGGGCGTCGACAATGTCTTCTCGCGAATGACTGGACTGCCCCGGGCCGGCTCTGTTGCGCTGGGGCTGTGAGGTTGCAGTGGCTGAACCCCGGCTGGAGTCGGCACCTGGCCTCGAAGATGTCCCCTTCGGCACGAGCCCATTTGACGACGACCTGGACGGACCGCTCACGAACGAGCCCCCGCATCCGATCAACTGGAACCTTCTCACCCCGGAGGAGGCCGAGGCCGAATGGATCGAACTCAACCGGTGGGTGAACTGGCTGCGACGGACGTACGGACTCTCGGCGTCCGTCGTACCGCCCTTCTGGCATCGGCACCCCGAACTCGTGTGGGAACTCTCAGCGCTGCACCTGCACTGGCTATGCGCCTACGATCCTGACCAGCACGGCTCCGCACCATTCGGATGGCACCGCGACTTCGCGGACGCCCGACAGCGTCTTCGCGACTGGGTGGCGACAGCCGGCACGCGCCTCGAGCGCGACCGGCCGACACGCCAGACAGCTTGGCCAGGCGAACCGCCCGCGGATGCCGTCGAGGACATCGTCATCCCGGACCGCGAAGAGGATTTTGTGCAGTTCGTCGTTGATGACGTCGCTCGACGGCGAGAGTCGGAAATTTATCTCTATCACCGCGCCGAGCCCTCGTAGAGTTCGCGGCACGGCGGCGGTTACGGCGGTGTCACCAGTTTGTTTGAGGCGTTTAGCGTCCGCTCAGCAGTAATGCAGCCGGGCAACCTTTTCGGGCCCAAGCCTCGCTTTACATATCCACAAGTCTCAGCGAGGGCGGAGTCGCCGTTGAAGGTCCGTCATGCGGAGCGCCGATAATGAGCGGCGTGCAGGGATTGCTATGTGCAGGATTCCCGACCCCGGCCGAACTTCGGCTGCGCGCAAAGCTGAGTGTCGGTGGCCCGCTGGAGAATAGCGATGACAAGTATTGGGGAGGAAACCACATGTCAGATGTCATCTCCGCCACGATTGGTTCCGTCGCTGGTGCGTTCCTTGAATCCATCCACGGGTGTCATCGCGATCAGTCACGCAACTTAAGGGACAGACGGCGGGCGAGTGCGGAATCGCTCCTGCTTGACCTTCGCCCGCTTCATCGACGGATGCGGAAAGTTGACTTCTCGCGGAACCCCAAAAAGTGGTCGCATGACATCAATCGCGCACTGCATTGCATTGAGGCGAACCAGTCGTTGTTACCTGATGAGTGGCGACACCTGTGCCGCAGTGTTCGCGCCGCCGTAGGTGAGGCCACCGGGCTCGGATGGAGCGAAGTTCTCGGCGGCAAGCCGTCCAAAGTCGCTTCCTTCGACGCAATATGGATCGAGCACGGTGCTGCCTACGTGGGCTACACCATCGCCAAAATAGAGCGATGGCAGAACGCGAATCGCGACGCATCCGCGCGACGCATCCGCCTCGCTGACTTCGACACCTGGCTTCGGCTCACCGGCAAGTATTCGCGGGTCTGATCACGGCGGCAGCGGCTGCCCTGGCCGGTGGCGCACAAAAGATTACTCGTCCTCATAGGGCAACCGGAATGAAGAGCGACTTCGAGCTACACCGTTCACTTGGCTCCCGTGTGTGAAAAGGCCAATGGGCAAGGATGGGGCGTCGGTGGCCGCAAATAGCGTGAGTCATCCGAGTACAACAGACATAGAGGAGATCGTGCATGTCGTCCGATGGAATTCTGTTTCCAGTGGCCGTGTCCCGCCTCAGCGCGGGTGAGACCTCGCGCGAGCCCCAGAACGCCCGCGCAATTGAGTGGTTGCTCAAGCAGCCAGGAGGCGCGGTCGTTTTAGTGACGCCCCAGAAGCAATTTTCTGGCGACAGCCTGAAGCGCTTTAGCGCTCGGCCTGGAGTGGCCCACTACACATGGCGCGGCTTCTCGACGGGGTCCCTCCCAAGCTGCCGGGTGGTCTACGCATGGCCGGATCGCAAACATCTGAACGATCTGTGGCGCGTCCAGGCGGACGCACTCGTGGTCATCGAATGGAATGAGCGGGAGACCAAGGAGTGGATCCACGACGCCGATCCCATTCAATTCCTGAACGCCAACACGATCCAGCCATCCGGGGTGCATTCAAAAGCGGCAACAAGAGAACCGCTACCGAACGGCGTCGAGGGGATCTTGGACCACATAGCGAGCATGGCGGCCGGCTACTCCTCCGGCCTTAAGTGGAACGAAGAGGACAAACTCAAGGCCGACATGATGAACCGCCCAGACCGCTGGATCCCGATCTCCGTCGAGCAGGTCCGAACAAAGTGTCGGGAACTTGGCATGCGTCCAAACGACATCGACACCGTCGCGGGGTTCCTCCAACGGCGAAAGGATGGTCGGCGCTTCAACGTGCAGAGTTCCTACCGCTCGTTCCACTTCAACTGACATGGAACCGCTTCTGTTACCGACCGGCGTGCACGCCACCTTTCGCGGTGAAGGCCGCACGTGAACGGTAGAGTTCGAGCAATGCAACAAGGCCTCGTACGCGAAGTGGCCAAAGAAATCCCTCAGCGGTGACCTACATCTTGCAGCAACCGACGGATCGGCCATTTCGGGTGCCGAAACAAAGCAGCGTGATCGGAGTTGATGGTGTCTCATGACATGCGCTTGACACTGTCCGAAGTAGTCTCGCAACGACTCTTCGAGGTCGCGGATTATCAGCGACCATACGCTTGGGAATCCAAGCAGTTGCAGGACCTCTGGGACGACCTCGACCTTCTCGGTTCCGGTCACCACTACGCCGGAACTATAGTCCTCAAGGCAATCGACGGCCCGAAACAAATCACTATCGACGGTGACCGACTAGCCCGGTATGAGGTCGTCGACGGCCAGCAGCGTCTCACCACCTGCTTCCTGCTCATCGATCGCCTCATCAAGCGTCTGCGACACCTCCAGGAGACCGGCGATGAGGGGGTAGGACGCGCCATCACGAAACTCGTCGATAACTTCGGCCAGGTGACAATCTCGGGTGTTCGAAAACCGCGGTTGAGTCTTGGAGCAGACCTCAATGAGTTCTGGAAAGAACAAGTGCTCCTCGGCAAGCCGATTATCGGGTCGATCTTGGTCGCAGGCGAGCAACGGCTTCAGGCGGCGGCCGAGTTCTTCGACGAACGGTTAGCCTTCTTGGTCTCGGGAGTCGACGACACAACCGCAATTGAGAGACTGCTGGACTTGCGCGGCCGCGTCACGGCGGGACTCAAGTTCCTTGTGTACGAGGTCGAGAGCGACGCAGAGGTTGGCGTCATCTTCGAAACACTCAATGAGCGCGGTCGTGGGCTTACCGACGTTGAGAAGGTCAAGAACTACCTGCTCTATCTCGCTGGCCAGCTCCCGGATGACAGAAAGAGGGACCTTGCCGCGTTGATCAACTCCAAGTGGAGCGAGATCTTCAAGGAGTTAGCAAGGCTTCCAAGCCGGTATGAGGAGCGGCTGCTCCGCTCGCATTGGCTCGCTACACAGGAGCCCGATGCCCGGCAGTGGAAACGCACCGCCTCCCTGAAGGCGAAGTTCCCGCGCAGCAAGTACGTGCCAGGCTCTGACCGACTCGCCCACACGCGCGAGGTCCATGATTCCCTTGCGAGTGAAGTCATCGACGCGAGCGATCACGTTTGGACAGAACTCTACGAGGACATCAAGGCATATGTGGAGTCACTGCACGCTTGCGCAACGTTCATAGGCGAGCTCCACGATCCGTCAGCGCAGTACCACTCCTTCGCCTCAGATCGCGAGCGTGCACGCCGGGCAACTTCTTCGCTCAACCGGAGCCCGGTGACCGCGCTGTTCTTGCCACTCCTGTTTGCGTGGAGGCTTAGTCACCCGACCGACGGTGCTGGGTATGCCGGTCTCGTAGAGCTCTGTGAGAAGTACTCCGCGCGTGTGTTCGCGATCGCCCAGCGGCGCTCCAATGCAGGTGAGCCTTATCTGTGCAAGATCGCGCACGGGATCTATCTGGGTAAGCCTGTGGACGAGAGCATGGCCGCTTTACAGGCTCTGTTGTGGGACTACGCGCCGGACTCTGTCGTCGAGCAAGCCCTGCTTGCCACCGACAATTGGTATGGTCGCCAGTCACACAAGTACCTTCTTTACGAGTACGAGTTGTGGAAGGCGAAGTCGCCATTCGACGTCAAGCCATGGTCAGATTTCATCGACACGGGCAATCGCAGGACCACCGAGCACGTGCTTCCACAGAATCCCGACCCAGACAGTGAGTGGTGGAATTCCTACAGCGAGGAAGAGCATAAGCGGCTTCAGCACACCTTGGGCAACCTCGTCCTCACCTACGACAACTCTTCGTACTCGAACAAGGAGTATGCAGCGAAGCGCGGTGTCATCGACCAGGTCGCTCCTCCGTGCTACTACACCGCGAGTCTCGCGCAAGAGCGTGAGATTGCGTCGTGGGAGGTGTGGACACCCGCATCCATCGTCGAGCGCCAGGAGC
This sequence comes from Mycetocola sp. 2940, assembly GCF_040548835.1. Lineage (NCBI taxonomy): Bacteria > Bacillati > Actinomycetota > Actinomycetes > Micrococcales > Microbacteriaceae > Mycetocola > Mycetocola sp. 2940. The sequence continues at coordinate 59,432 of NZ_JBEPSK010000012.1, read as the reverse complement.
AGCTGGCCCGCTGGGCAATGGAGAGATGGGGCGTCGTTCAGCCCAATTATGCTGCGCTTCAACAGGCGGATGCCGAGGTCGCCTCCGAAGTCGAAGCTGCGGTTGCAGCGGATCTTGAGGAGTCCGAAGGGCCGGTCTAAGCCCCAGGGCCTCCGACCAGGATAGCGAGTGAGATTCGATATGCCGGGGCACCGAACTCTCTTTTGGCGCTCACGGTGGAGAGCCGAAGCGTCCAAAGGTTTGGCTTGTCCGATGAGGGTTCTCCTCACGACGCACCGTCACGCGAATGCTAGTTCCTGTTGTGGCCTAGCGACCTGGAGATCAGGACTCCCTTCCAATAGGTCTCGCGGTCGAGTACGTGTTGGTCATCGGTTCGCATCGACCAAAACTCCAGTAAAGCGAACCGCATCGTCTTTCGGAAGTGGTCCTCGCCCTTCGCAGCGAGGTGGGCCATCAACCCGACGTTGTCACCGTGGAGCGTGCGGGCGTAGTGGGACCAGCGTTGCCAGATCCCTGTGTCGCCAGACGCCGAGCCAACGTAGGGCTCGCCCGTTGCCTCGTCGTGGATGACGTACACACCCTTCATATGTTCCAAGGCGATTCGCCAGTCGGGTCGCCCTTGCTTCACTATGGCCTGGATCTCGGCTAGCGAGTGATTGATGCGGTCGTGCCCTGGGAATGGATCACCGTCGAATGGCTCCTCAGTAATCATCGAAACAGTCATGTCGTTTAGGCACGCTTCCATGTTCCGGCGGCGGTTGCGACCCGCGAGTGCTAAGCGCACATAGAGTCTCTTGATCAACGGACCCATGAGGTCCTCTCGTAAGACGACGTCGTAGGAGTGTTGCCGCGGCTCGGGACGGCGCCCCACGACTTCCCAGATCCCACCAAATAGCCAAAGCGTCGGGTCATTTCGGTCCTGCGCGAGCGAGAAAATGAACTGCCGGTTGAAGTCGTCGTTGACATTGCGCCAAGAGTTCCACCGCTGCCATTCATCAAGGTCGTTGCCGAGGACGTCGATCGGAAATGCTTCACCGTTGTAGACCGCACAGTGAAGCTTGAATTGGATCGGATCAAAGTCTGGGGGTAGCAGCGTCGCGAGCAAAATCCGATCCATATTGAGATGCTAATGCTGCCAAGCGCATGGGCACATGAGGCTGGCCTCCGATTGACGGCCAGCGCGTCGGCGCCAGACCTTCTCCTGAGGAGTCGGTCAACTTCACCTAGCCTCCCGCGGCGGACGGTCCGACCGTGGACAGCGATCCGTCACCTCACCTGCACTGGGGCTACGGTTCGGGATGGTCGCGTTACTAGCGTCGGAGGATAGTGTCCGATCTGGGTTGCACCCCGCTGTTTGAGATCGAGCAACCAACCCACAAATCACCGGGGGGCGTCGGATGGCCCGACCAAGACAAGAAGGGCGATTGTGTCGGCCCTGGCTGCGATTGTCGTACCTGTGCGACACCCAACCCCGTTTAGCCGCTTGCCTGGTTGAACTGACGCGTTACACTTACAGCAGTTAGAGCTAGATGGAACAGATAGATCAACCTAGGACAGTTGGGAGGCAGCGTGAGCGGTCACGTTGAGAGCGCCATCCAAGCGGTTCGAAACGCATTAGAAGAATCGGGCGACCCTGTTGAAGTGGCCTTCTCATTGCCTCGCGATAGCGCTGAAAAGATTCTGGAACTCTTGGAGGCAGAGGGCAGAAATGGTGCTGTCGTAGTCCCGATCAAGGAGCAGTTCACTACCACTGAGGCGGCCAAGATGCTCGGCATCTCACGTTCAACCCTCATGAAGTTGATCGACTCGGGAGAAATCGACAGTGTCAAGGTGGCGAGCCATCACCGGATTGCTGCTCCAGCAATTCTGCGATACGAGAATGCTAGGTCGGCAAACCAACACCGCACTGCGGAGGCCCTTGAGGCGTTTGCACACGATGCGAAAGAAGCTTTTAGAGACAACGTGACGTTTGGCGGACCAAGTTGATGGCCGTTCGGGAATTGCTGGACCCAATCGATTTTGTCGGTCCCAGCGGGCGTCTGTTCGTTGACACAAGCGTCTTCATGGACGACCGACCGGATAGGCGAGGTGGCCTGAAGGCGCTGCTCCAACGCTGCGGGCAGGCGATTCTCCTCAACTCCAACCCGATCGTGATCCCGATCGACGTGGTTGAAGAATTGACGAAGCAGAGCCGCAAGGTTGACCCCGAGCGAGCAGAGGCCATCCGCCGTGCAGGGGTTGCGGTTGGGTTCATCGAGGATGCTGCGGCACTCGGGTTGGTACGGACCGACATAGGTCACGACTCGAAGCACTATGCCGACTCCGTTTTCGAAGCCATCTTCACACGCTATGCGAAACAGTACGACATGTGCCTCCTCATCAACGACATCACGCCGCTTCTTCATGTCCGTTTGCTGTCGCACACGAGTTCAAAGATGCTCGTCGCTGGGTCTCTGACCAGCGACGGTCGGATTGACATCGAGAGCAACCAAGTTCTCTACGAGCGCGGGGTCCGGAAGCTTCGTCGCAAGCAAGATGAGGGAGACGCACGAGAGGTCGCCGCGCTCAGCCCACTTCTCGCCGACTTCAAAGGCCAGTTCGGCACCTCCGAGCCGGCGGATCGCCGCTCCGGATTGACAGTGCTCAGGTCACCAAGCCCCGCATCAGGCGTTCGTCGGCGGGCCGAGCCTTTTGACGGAGAGGCGGCATTTAGGGGGGCTGACTCATCGCTTTCAGTAGGCACGATTCCAAGCGTCGGACACAAGGTCCACTTCACGTCCCCTTCGGGCAGTGGGTCGGTCGTCCTCGATGAACTCCTGGGCGAGGGTGGAGAAGGTGCTGCCTATGCGGTCGATGGGGATCGAGTCGTCAAAATCTTCGACCGCGACCACGTGACGCATCACCGCCGGGCGAAAGTCGAACAGTTTGCGTCCCGAAATCTGTTCTCAGAAGGCATCTGCTTTCCCGAAGCGGTTGTTACAAACGATGCGGGCGAGTTCGTCGGGTACATGATGCCCAGAGCCCATGGCCATGAGTTCCGCGTGATCATGAACCCACGGCGGTTCCTCAAGGCGTTCCCCGGGTGGACCAAGGCCGACCTCGTCGATGTCTGCATCTCCTTCCTAGAGAAGGTGTCGTACTTGCACTCACTCAACGTAATCGTCGGTGACATTAACCCGAAGAACGTCATCGTGGATGCCAGCAAGAATGTCTGGATGATTGATGCCGATTCTTGGCAGGTCGATGGATACCCTTGCCCGGTCGGGACCCCGATGTTCACTTCAGCGTCTGCACTTGGGCGTCCTTATGCCGAATCGCTGCGGACGAATGAAGAAGAACTTTTTGCTATCGCAACAATGCTTTTCATGATCCTGATCACGGGCCAGTTTCCCTACGCGCGCACGGGATCCGATGGTGACATCGCTCGGCTCATCAAGGACGGCAATTTTGCGTTTCAGGTCGGAGAGCGCTCGAACCGCGACCAGCCAGAGGGCAACTGGAAGTACATGTGGAGTCACATGCCGCGTGCGCTCAAGGAGATGTTCTGGAACACCTTCCATCGTGACGGTCAGCGGTACACCTCTCCACCGCCTGCAGAGGAGTGGCTCCGAGCATTTCGGCAGTACCGCTGGTGGCTCGGCAGCGACAAGAACTTCGACCCAATGTCCAACGACGTGTACCCGTTCAGGTTCAAAGCGTTCAAGCCCGACACTCCAATTCTCGAATGTTCCCAGTGCCACCGCCCCCATGCACTGGTTGGGGAATGGGATGAGGCAACGCAAGAGCACTCTACCCCCGAGATGTGTTTTGACTGTCGCCAGCAGAATCGACCTAAGTGTTCCGATTGCGGGACCCCGCGACCGGAAGGCGCTCTCAAGGACGGCAGGTGCCGAGATTGCAATCGGAAACGTGACTACGGTACGTGTGAGAGGTGCGGAACGGAGAAACCACATCGCTACCTCATAGGCGGCCGCTGCTCCAAGTGCCAGCTGGGAACCTGTAAGACCTGCAAGATGCCAGTTCTTAAGTCCGAACTCACCTACGGTCGGTGCGGCGCGTGCGAGAGGCGAGCCAAGGAGCTCGACCCGCTGAGGCTCTGCACAGATTGTCGCCAGCCTTTCATTGACTTCGAACACATCGAGTGGTTCAAGGGCAAAGGACTTGACGTCGCCAAATCTCACGTTGCGATCAAGAAACAGTGTCCACCGAGGACCGCGAGTACCCGACCCGCGTCGGCGCAACGTCCCCAGGGAGTTCCACGGGCGTCCACGACGACTACGAAACAGGCTGCACCGAAGCAGAGTGCCCGGTCGCAGGCGAACCTCTGGGAGCGCATGAAGAAGTGGTGGAACGTTTGAAAACTCTCGAACTCATCCAGAAAGGAATCCAGACCAATGGCATTCAATATCCGAGCCGACGATCTCGTCGAGAACCCGACTCCCCGAGTCCCGGTCTCTCTCTGCATCGACACAAGTGGCTCAATGGCAGGCGAAAAAATCCGCGAGCTCGTTGCCGGCATTGGCCTCTTTTACGATGCCATCGACGAGGACGATGATGCTCACGACTCCGCAGAGGTCAGCGTCGTCGCTTTCAACTCCGGGGCGAAACTCGTTCGGGATTTTGCTAGTATCGAGGGCCTCCAGAGGGACATAACGATCACGCCCAGCGGTCTTACTCATCTTGGAGAGGGCGTTAACCTCGCCCTCGATACGTTAGAGAAGCGCAAGTCGCTCTACTCTGACACTGGCGTCCTATACTTCCAGCCGTGGCTTGTACTCATGACGGACGGGCAACCAAACGGTGACAAGAGCGAACTGGAGCGGGCGATCGAACGCGTGACACGCATGGTCGCTGCCAAGAAGCTCACGGTTTTCCCCATCGCTATCGGAAGCGACGCGGATCTCGCTGTACTCGCGCGATTTGCTCCGGAGCAGCCTTCTCTACGGTTGAAGGGCATCGACTTCAAAGAGTTTTTTGAGTGGCTTTCGAAGTCCGTTGCGAAAGTCTCGCAGTCCATGCCTGGGGGCGAGCCGTCGATCAATTTCTCCTCAATCCGCGGCATCGAGGATCTCTAATTGTTTCGAGAGTTCCACTACCAGGTTCGGGGTCGGGGGCACGTTCTTGAGGGCACCCGCGGTCAAGATCGAACCGCCTACCTCGCATGCCGTGGGGTGCAAGTGATTTGTCTTTCCGATGGCGCCGGCTCCGCCGCGCACTCTGAGATTGGTGCGCAAATACTCGTGGATGCTGGCTGCGAACTTCTCTCGGAGCGTTTCGGAGATTTTGTCTCGAGCGACGATGGAGTCGCCCTGAAACTCGAAATCGTGGATTACCTCCTCCATCGTCTCGATGACGTCGCTAAAGCCCGTGCGGTTGGGATAGGCGATCTGGCCGGCACCTTCCTGGCGGTCGCGACGGCAGGTAATCAGTTCGTTATCGTCCACGTGGGTGACGGCGTCGTCGGATACGTGAAGGACGGAAGTGCTCGGGTAGCGTCAAATCCCGATAACGCTGAATTCGCCAATCAAACAACGTTCCTCACTTCGCGGGGTGCGGCCGTGGGGATGAGGATCATTCGCGGGCACCTCGACAGTATTACGGGCTTCATACTCATGAGCGACGGAACGGCGAACAGCCTGTACAACTCTCGCACCGGAGTCCTTGCGCCGGCCTGTTCAAAGATCGTGGGGTTGCTCGCGCATGCCCCAACCCGCCAGGCAAAGAATCCAAAGCACAAGAAACAACTGCGACGTCTCGTGGATACTAAGATCCGGTTTGCAACGAAAGATGATTGTGCGATCGCAGTATTGGCCAGGAAGCCTGCGTAGTGCCTAAGCAAGAACCCTGCTGCGCATCAGCCGAAACTATGCCCTGCCATATCTCGAAGCGAGCCTCCAGAAGTCGAACCGGAGGATCGCAAGTCTATGGGTCGCGGCATGCCGGAGAATGCAGGCACCTCGCAGCTGCCGAGATTCGACGGTGAACGCGTCAACCCTGGTCGAGCAGCATCCGTTCGACGTACTGTGAGTACTCGCGCTCCGCATGCTCGGGACTACGAACTAAAACGCCTTCCTCCATGCGATATGTCCGCTCGGCGTCACCGCGGAAGGATAGCCAATTGAAGCTGGTGGCAATCCAGACATCGTCGAAAATCAGAACTTTTGCATGCGTGTTGGGATGTCGAACTAACCGAAATCCTTCCGAGAATCTGGCTTGCATACTTTGTAGCTGACGCAGAGCTCTTTCATCCGACCCTCTGTCGTCAGGCCCGTAGCCGTGCACGATATGGACTTGAACCCCGCGTCTCAATGCGCCCTCGAGGGAGGCGAGAAACTGCGTGTCTACTACCGCAGACTTTACCCATGGGGAAACGAGCAAAAGACGCCTATTCGCGGTTGCCAGCGCCTCCTGAAGAACAAGCCTGTGCTCATACATGTCAAGGCTTCGCACAACGAGTTCGGTGCCGGGAGGGGATTTGCCCGATTCGTCGGTAAATGGTCCAGCCTCGTCCTGTTCTCTGAGTGCCAAGCTAATCGCCGCTGGGAGCACCAGGGCGGGTGCTTCGTCGCTCCGGTTGATCCGAAGCTTGAGTATTTCCGCTCCTCCTGCCTCCTCGATTGCGATGTCGTGCTCTGGGCTTGGAGCTCCCCCGACAATTACTGCAAGCTCAGGCGGCGTGTCATCGTTGTCGCTTGCGTAAACCAGAAGCCAGCAGCGCAAATACCAGTAATCGGCAGCCTTAGCACGAAGAACTCGAAGAACTTCCATTGATTGTGATCGTCCATCGGGTCCCGACAGAATGCGATTCAGCTTGCGCAGATTGATATTCGCGGCCGTGATCTGTTTCGTCGCCTTTGCTGGAAGCAGTACACGACCTTCATCAACTGCCAGAGACTTCTTGACCAGGTCCGAACGGGGATAGTCCGCCACTTGCCAGAGCGCCCGGTCGAAATGCGGCTTGAAGGTTCGTTCTACTGGGGTGATTGCAGCGAGCTCCCGCGACAACTCAAGGCCCGCTGGCGTGAGACGCCCTTCTTGCGCTGTCTGTAGATACTGAATCGCCCCGCTCGCCGCTAGGTCGACAACTGCGTTCGCGACGAGCTTCTCTTCGAGGCCGAGCAAAGTAGAGATCTCCGAGATCGCCGAGAAACCGTTCGCGACAGATCGAATCACGAACTCCTCCAAGAGCGGCAGGGGCTTCCGTTCCTGAGCCAAGACCGTTGTGCTCACAACGGTGACGGGGAGCGCAGCGGGCTCAACCGCAACGAGGCGCAGCCCGGCTCTCTTGTTGGCGAACTGCCGATATAGCAGTTCGCTAGCGCTATCCATGGGCCTTCCTCATTTCACAGGTATCCGGGTGCATTCGGACGTAATTAGCAACTTGACCCAAGGCACCGGTTGCACAGAACGGGGCATCGCCAAAGATTGTCAAACCGAATCGCGCGCGTGAGAGCGCCACGTTGATTCGCCTCCAGTAGTCAGGACCAAGAAAACCCATCGACTGTCTGTTGTTACTCCGGGTTACAGAGAAGAGCGTGATGTCAGCCTCTCGTCCTTGTACGGCATCAACGGTCTCGATCGACAATTGAAGGTGGGCGAATTTCTCGCGAGCCAATCGGCGTCGCAAATGGTCGACTTGGCTACGGTAGGGGGCTAGAACGAGCGTTTCAAGGGACGACCCCACTCTGGTTTGGATGAAGCCTCTTCGTAGGCCGGCGTCCAGGGTCCGTAGGCGGTCAACGATTTGGTCGGCCTCGGCCCGGTTGACATATTTGCCGGCAACCCCTGCCTCGGTGTCCTCGAAGCGGCGTTGACCCAATCCTGAAGTGTCGATCCAGAGGACTGGCTTGCCTAGCGAATCGTAGCCGGTTAGCCCATCGCTATTCGGAGAGTTGAGGGCGCCGTCATAGAAACATTCCGAGATCATGTCCCCAATTGGCGCGATCATCCGACGCTGCTCAGTGAGAGTGAATTGGTTCGCCGATGGGAGATGGTCGACGAGACGCCGGAATAGCGTTTCCTCAACGTCGGCTCGACTCAAATCGTGGTCGGCTAACAGTTTCCGATTCTGAATGAGGTCTTCGTCAATGGGTGGCAGCTGGTGGAGGTCTCCCACAAGAACGAATCGTCGAGCTCGAACAACGGGGACCAAGGCCTCCGTGCTGGTCGCCTTCGACGCCTCATCAACGATGCAAAGGTCGATTTCTAGGTCCCGTACGGACGGAATCCCGAGGAAGCCTATACACGTGCCACCGATCACTGAAGTGGCGCGCAGGAACTCGGCAGAGAGCGATTCGTCTGATTCCAACCGCTCGAACCATTCGGCCTGCAGCTCCAGCTTGCGTAACAGGTGCGGGGCCGACGACGAGCGCTCGCTGAGGAGAGCAATGGCGGCTTGTACGTCTTCCGGTTCGGGATCCTCGTCAAGCGTGACCTCACCGTACAGGGCGCGGGCCTGCCTGAGGAGGTCCGCTTCGCTGTCTCTCGCAGCTTCCAGGCGTTCCTGTAAGGTCAGCGCGTCGGGGAGGATGCCTAGCTCTGTGGCGAGCGTCGTATCGTCGGAAGTGGACTCCGTTAGCCGCTCCTGAAGGAATGCCACGGTTTTCATGGTGCTCAGGAGCGTTGTGAGGGCAGAGAGTGCTCGTACGTCCGTGACTGACAAGCCAGCCACTGCAGCGGCGTCGGCGAGATGTCTCTCTGCTCGCTTACGCGTTCCGGCCGCCCATTGGCTAAGTTGACTTGCCAGCAGGAGATGTCGAGATCCTTCGCCGACTCGGAGGTCGTCTTGTTTCCCGAGCCGTACAAGACTCTTGATGCCTGCGCTTTCCAGCCGAGCGAGGGCGTTATCCACTGCAATATGCGTTTGACTCACGATGAGAATTCGAGCATCGGGTTTCCGAAGGAGTTCTTGGGTTACAAGCTCCGCGATGAATCGAGTCTTGCCAGTTCCTGGGGGTCCCTTTAGAACCGCACACTCAGGGACGCCTAGTGCTCCGATGATCGCTTGACGTTTGTCGTCGTCGAGATCCAGTTGCCAACGCGGTGTATCTATCGGCTGTGGAGCTGAAGCCAGGTGGGGTTCATCGAGGATCTCCCGAAGCCGGTCAGAAACCGCTGTGCCGTTCTCAAGAGCAGAAATTGCATCGCCTTGGCGCTGAAAGGCGACCTGCGATGGCCCTAGGAACGGGTCTAGAGTCCCAGAGCGCGGTGCAGCCCGTGGTGGTCGACCGATCCACCGAAGGGTTACCGATGTTGCGTTCTGTTCAACCACCTCACCTGTAGCTAGTGGCCGCCCACCACCGGTGCTTCGTACTTGCCATTCAGAACCAATGAGCTCGGCGTCGACAGCCGCTGTAAGTTCGAACACTCCCCCGGCGGTCCGCGGGCTCCAAGAACGGAAGGCCAGAGGTATCCGGCCGCCCCGCTCTAGCTCCTCCCGGGCTGCCATTAGACGGCGCCAAGTCGAAGTCATGGACGCTTGAGCCGGTTCGTCCACTTCATGGCTCATGTCCGCGGAATCGTAGAAGCTGTCCAGTCGATTGATGAGGTCCAACGAATCGTCGTTTCCGCGAACGTCCCTTGTGATCCATGAAACCGAGGGTGGCAGACGCAACGCACGTCCTCGCGCCCGTTCACGAACATCATCCTCAGGGCGGTTGGCGTCGATGATGCTGAATCCCGCCCGCCCGGTGTTGCGCTTCAGGATGTACCGGATGGACTCCCCAAGCAGGTGGAGCGTCTCCCGATTGCGCTCTTCAGCTTCGCGATTCCAGGCGTATTCAAGGTGGGTGTTACCGCTCAGATCTCGATCCACGATGCGCCGAACTTGATCCCTGTTCGCATATTGGCCGCCGATCCTGCCGACAGCCTTATTCGTCATGCCGAGGACCACTATCAAACTCGGATCGGCCTTCTTTTTCCCGGACTGGATCATCTCCTCAAGCTCGCGGTGAAAAATCGCCCCGTTCGCCGGCCTCATCTCCGGGTCTATGCTTACGGACCTCAGAAGTAGATCCTTGAGCGGCGCGGGGAGCAACATCCTTTGGATTGCTGGTTCTAGCTCGTGAAACTCCTCGAGGCGTTCGGGATAGGCGAGGCGGAGAAATAGGACTGCCATGGAGTACACATCGCGCGTATATGCCCTGCCGGTCTTCTCCGGAGGTGCCCATATCCCTGAACGGAAGCCGCGCACAGTAAGCTCCGAATGCTCGTCGCTGACTTGGGATTTGCCGACCCCGAAGTCGGCAAACAGAGGCTTGCCGAATTCATCGATGAGGATATTCGAGGGCTTTATGTCACGGTGCTCGACAAGGTTGAGGTGAATATGGCTAAGGGTCTTTGCAAGCGGTCGAACGAACTTGCCGACGGCTTCTGACCAATCGAGGGGCCACCGTTCTTCGAGAACCTTATCGAGTGAGGTCTCTACCCAATCAAGGACGATGAACATCCGGCCAGAGTCATCAAATCCGGACGTTCGGTAGCCCACTATTCCGTCATGCTTGAACTTCTTCAACGCGCCGACTTCACGCTGAAAAATCTTCTTAGCAGTCTCGTCCGGGAAGAGCCCCTCGACAATTTTGACGGCTACAAAGTCACTCGTTTCAGAATCGAAACACTTGTACACAGTTGCCTGACCGCCGCGTCTGACCTTCTCGCCGTTCACCGGTAGATAGCGACCAGCGATGAAGTCATCCTGTGCGACCAAGTCGACCTCCATGTTTTAGGCGATGCCAGCCCGAGTTTATCTTTGACGCGCTATACAAAGGCATCTGAGAGCCTGCCCGCTTTTGGCCGGCTTGCCAATGCCGCATTCGGGGGTGAGGTGGCAGCGAGGTTGCTCTTTGCCATGGGCTAATCATCTGATTCGCGCACCTCAATGCGCATTCGGCTTCGGGCTCAGGTCGAGTGCGCCAATACCGCAGTTTTGATAAGTTGACCCTGACCGTTGAGCATCGTGGCTCGGCGCAGTCTGGCCCTTGCAGTGCAGGCACCAACCCCCATCCGGAAGGGAATGCACTGCTATGCCATCTACAACCTGTTCCAAACGACCGTACTCGTCGCCGCAAGCAGCGGTCCGCGCCTTGAAAGCCATACGCGCGCGCGGAGGTGAGCGTGTCCCTGTCGGGATCCATCCATGCGCGACATGCTCTCGATGGCATCTCACTTCGAAGAAGGCTACCGGTCGACCACGGTGGTGGACTCAGCTCGCTGCAACTGATGTCGTGCAAAGGTGCAATGTGCTATAGCGAGAGATCAGTTCAGTGCGGCGGTGCGAAGCTCGACCCGAAGCCGCCTCATACTTGCTCGGTAGGGGCTGCCGGTGGCATGGGTGTAATTCAGAGGCGACAGCAAGTTTCGGATGATGAGCTTTTCGACGAGAACTGGAGCATCGTGGGTGACCCACGTGACGCGCAAGCCATTGTCCAGCATCCAGTCGGTCAACTTTGTTTCGCGTGTTGGCATCAAGTCGAACTTGCCCTTGGGGTGCGCGATAACGCCCGGCCGGAGGTCCAACTCCTCATGGAGAAGAGCTGCGAGCGAACGCCGGAGTCCAGATCTTCGAGTGCTGACCATGTGAGTCCCGACGACGCGACCAGCGAGCGAATCCTTTGCGGCCAAGCCAACGTAGAGCGGCAAGGATCGATCGACCGGTGGGAAGTCCGAGGGGTAGAAGGGTACTAGAGCCCCTTCTTTGTCGTACCAGGCATAGACGCCCGTCTGCGTGACAGAGGCCAGTTCCGCTGGGGCGACGGGCGTCCGTACGAGAAGCTCATTTCGGACGTCTGCCCAATTCATATCTGGAGTCTAAGCGGTTGAAACGCGCAAAACACTGCTGCCGACGTGCCGCTTTCGGCGGTGACCTCATTCGGTCTGGGTTTCTGGCAACTTCGCCTCGCGCCTCGCAGACGTGATCGGCTTGCCGAGCTCAATACGACCGTGTTCCCGCTTGTGCCCGCGGATTTGGTGTCCGATGCCCCTGGTCGGGTTCCTTCCCTCGCCGCGCGGTCTGCGCGAGCCCGATCGCGTCGCCGAGCGTCTCGGATTGCTCGATGCTGAGGCGTCAGGTCATCCGCTTTGAATCGCGACGCTCGACCTCCTCCCTACGCCAATGCGCGCAGACCTGCTCCCATCAGCGCAAGCAATCGCCGAAACATTTTGCTACGACGCCGGTAATACTCTTACCGGCCGCTTGATACTCATCCATCAAATCGAAGGCCCGGCCCTTTCTGTAGAGCACCCCCTCGATGGAGACGACAGCGATGGGTGTGTCGTCACGCAGGATCGCCCAGAAATGGGACTGCGGCTCGCTGTGCAGTCCGAGTCGCGACGCGGAACGCGCCGCGACCGCAGCCATAGGAAAGTAGTCAAGATACCCTCGGAGCTCCTCGGCGTCCCAGTCGGAGGAGTCAAGGAACTCGTTACGCGCGTCCCAGTAGTGCCGATCATGCAGTTGCATACTCAGAAGCTTTGCGATGAGACGATAGGCGAGGGTGCGATGCGTCGAGGCCGGGCGCGGCCCATTGAGCGGAAGGCCCGCCGCTTCTTCGATCGCCTTGACAGGTCCGTGGGGCGAAGGATTCGCAAAGACACTCTCCCAACTAAGCCTGAAATCGCTTTTGGTAGAAACGTGCAGCGAACCCGCCCGGTTCAACTGGACGACCGGGCTCTCGCCAGGTTTCAAAAGAGCGAGACAGTCGTACATCCCGCCCCCGGGATGCATCTCCCACGCCAAATATTCGGGGTGTCGAGCAGCGAGCTCACTGATTATCCACCACGATTCAGCGATGATATGGCGCTCGGCGGGCGCCATGGCGGGGGCCGTCATCTCGATCTCCTCAGCGATAGGGACTTCCAAACCATCCGCCTCGAATGTCATCGTCGGATGCTCAACAGAAAGGAAATCGGCAACCAAGGTTTCAATTACCGCGTCCATGGGGGCACGACTGTCGATAGACGACCAGTTGGCGCCATAGATCGAGGTAGTCTCCTCCCGCATGGCGAGCCAGGTCGTGTACGTATGCGCGGTGCCGCGATCGGCAAAGGACTGGGCGCCCTTCTCCTGCAATGCCACTGTCGATTCCGGATAGTGATATTCCCCGAACTCGTTCCAGATTCCTACTGGTCCATTCTGAGCGTGACCGGGTATCCATTCGAAATGGATCGCGTATCGCCGAAGCGGTCCCTTCGTGAAGTCTTCAAGCGTCATTTACGCTGGCCCTCTCTCTTTACGTCGTGGGTGCTCGACTTGTAGGGACGATCGGCCTGTGTGACTGCGAGCGGGCCACGTGCTAACGACTCTGCTCCCCCGCGATCGACGAAGCGTTCCGCTAACGTCGAGGCCGCAAGCTTTGGTGGCAAGGCAACTGAAAACTTCAGCCCTGCGACAGCCTCAGGCAGGACCTCTGGCAATGCCAGGTCCACGGCTGCCATACGGAGGTCCGCGGCGCTCAGGCCGTCGTTGAACTGAATGGTTTCGTTGTCCGCGATGCACTCGCCTGGTGAGCCCAACGCCGCAATCAAAGTTTCGTGTGCGCGGAGCCCAGCAAATCCCCACAGCGTCGCGCCCCTCGCGCCCCTGCGCAGTACAGCACCCGAAGCATCGACGTGCTCGGCGCGAACCTCTCGCAGGTGCTGGAGCCGGGTGACAGCGCGTGCTGAGAGTGTCACAGGCGGATCGGTGCCGAGTAGGACATCTCGACGCGCCCGGACGAGATCGAAATGTTCATCGACCACGCCACTCGACCAGCGCACCTTGCCCTTTTCGGCATGCGGAGTGACGTACGCGACATGCTTTTCCCACAACACATCATCGACCTTCCACGCTCGACCGTTGAGTAGCAGTGGTCGTTGACCGTCTACTACCGCTCTTGTGAACGATATCGGCGCGACGGAACCGATCTCCTTAGTTCCTTCCAGCACACGAATCTCGAGGTCAGCGATGAATGAGGACAGAAGATCCATGAAGTTGCGGCGACCAAACGTACGCTCTGCAGTTGGCCCGATCATGAGGAAGTCGCCATCCGAAACCAGAAAATCGGCCTCGCGGAGGTATGCCAGCACCGAATCGGCATCATCCATGACAGCACAGCCAGCCCACCAATAATGCCAACCGTTGACTGGGAATCGTCCCTCTTGCAGGGCAAGGGCGAGAAACTGTTGGGCAGCAAGGTGTCGTGGGTGTGGTGGCGGCACGACGGGCTCCACGTAGCCCTGCGACCAGAGGAGAAGCAGCCCCGCCGCCCGAGCGAAGCCGTCGAGATCGGTCGTGAGGAACAGCGCATTCCGCCTTGTCCCAGGCCGCCGCCCCGTACGTCCGAGGCGCTGGAGAAAGGCGGAAACCGCGTACGGCGAATCGATCTGGATCATGCGGTCGAGGTCGCCGATATCGATGCCGAGCTCAAGAGTGGACGTCGCCACGATCACGCAATCGCGCGCTTCCGAGAATGCTCGCTCGCTCAGGCGGCGCTCGTCGACCGAGAGTGACGAGTGCGAGACATACGTTGTCACCCCGCGTTGCCGCAGCTCGAATGCCAGTTCCTCCGCTTGCGCTCGAGCCTGGCAAAAAACCAACCGTTTCTCGCCCACGAAGAGACGCGAGAGAACCTCGGCCGCGTTCTCTAGGGATCCGACATAGTCGAGTGTCACATCGGGATCACGAATCGTGCCCGAATCGCGCACGACTTCGGCGCGCACACCACGCGCAGCGTTCGAACCTTGGATCCACGCCAAGACCTCATCGGGGTTGCCTACTGTCGCCGACAGCCCGATTCGCTGAATAGGCCGGTCTGCGATGCGCTGTATCCTCTCAAGCACCGCGAGCAGGTGCCAGCCCCGATCCGAGGCGGCGAACGAGTGAACTTCGTCGACGACGATCGCGCGGACGCCTCGGAAGAACTGGTGGTGATCTACGCGCCGCGATACCAACATCGCTTCGAGCGACTCAGGTGTCGTCAGCAGAAAATCTGGCGGGTCGGCGAGGATGCGGCGACGTTCACCGTCACCAGTGTCGCCGTGCCACAGAGCAACCCGACGTCCGATCCACTCGCTGTAGGTAGTGAGACGCGGCAACAGGTTATTGAGCAGGGCCTTGAGTGGTGTGACGTAGATGACGGTGAAACCCTGCCATGAGGCATCATCCATCATGGTCGAAAGCAGAGGAAAGACGGCCGCTTCGGTCTTGCCGCCGGCGGTCGGGGCGACGAGTAGGCAGTCGGCGCCGCCGCGAATCGGGGCGACGGAAGATTGCTGCAGAGGCCGCAGCGACGACCAGCCGAGCGAGTTGACGACGTGGTACTCGATCGACGCGTGCAGGCCGACGTCGGGCATCAGATTCCGAGGTCGATGTCGTCGACACCGGCCGGAGCAACCGCACGGGCATCGCCACGCCGCGAGGCGGCCTGCTCCTCCTCGGTGAGCGCCGTGAGCGTACCAGTTTCGCCAAGCGCGTCGCGGCGTGGGTTATAGTCCTCGAATAGATCGACCTTGTCCATGACGTCCACAAGCTGACGGAGGAATACTCGCGGCGCGATGCCGACTTTGCCGCCGAGCTGCCCGGCGATCTTCGTTGCGAAACTGGTGATGAAGTCGTCGTCGATCGCTGAGGTGACACGGTCCCCGTTCTCGGCACCGTCAGCGTAGATGTCGCGAATGCGCCCGCCAAGTTCGTGCAGCGAATCGTGTGTAAAGCCAGTGAGCCGCAACTGCGGGGCGCGCGGGTTGTCGAAACCGGGGTTCGTCTCGAATTTCGTCTCGAGACGCTGGGCGAGCGGGGGGAGCCGCTGCACGCCCTGCTGCCCGTCGTAGAACGCTGGCGTGCCGGTGATCAGGATGTACAGCCCTGGGAATCGCCCCGCATCGACCTCGTCGAGCAATTGCCGCAGCGAGTTGAGTGACTTCTCCCGAACGTCGGATCGTACCCGCTGCAGCGTCTCAACCTCGTCGAGGATGACTAGCAATCCGGAAAAGCCAGCGTCGCGCAGCAGCGTCAGCAGTCCTTGTAAGAAACCGAGCGCTCCAAAGTGGTCGAGCTCGCCCTTCACTCCCGCGTACCGACGCGCGCTGGCAGCGACATGCGGTTGCCCGCCGAGCCAAGCGATCAGTCCGTCGGCCTCGGCGGTATCGCCTCGTTCGATCGCCATCCGGTACCCGCGAAGCGCAACTGCGAACGCGGGTGCTGTCTTGCTGACATTCGCGAGGCGCTTCTCGATAAGCTCGTCGGTCGCCCGTGCTACCGCATCATGATTGCCCTCGTCCACCCCCGCATCGACGACGTCGCCGGCGAGGTTGAAGAACCAATTATCGATGATCTCCTTGAACGCGCTCGGCTGCGCCGACGAGGTCGTAATGCTCTCGACAATGCGGCGATATACCGTCTCGAGCTTGTGCAAGGGCGTTTCCGTCTCAGAGATCTGCACCTCTGCGGTCGCGAAGTCCTCCGCTTTCGCGGTCTCGCTGAGCCATCGGGCGAAAAACGTCTTGCCGGAGCCATATTCACCGCGCACCGCTTTGAACTGCGCGCCGCCGTTTTTGACCACGGTGAGCTCAGCACTGATGGTCGGGGCGAAGCGCTCAAGCCCGACCGCCATGACGTCGAGCCCGCGTTGCGGCACGGTGCCGCGACGCAGCGCGTCGACGATCTCCTGGCGACGGCGGGGGCTTACAGACATCTTTTTCCTCTTCTACGTCAGGCTAAATTGATCGCACAGCAGTGGGCGGTCAATCACAACGGTCACCTGGTCGGCGTCCATCGCGACTACTTCGTAGCCGTCTGTATTGAGCAGCCGACGGAGGACAGAGAGCGTCGCTGCGAAGCTGCTGGTCGGGATGCCGAGGATCCCGGCAAGGACGTCCTGATTCACACGACCGTCGCGCTCGTCTGCAGCATCGATGATTTGGGCGACGACTGCATCATCGAGCGCACGGCGCACAAGCCGCTTCCGCTGCACCGCGTAGCGCGCCGAACTGAGCAACTGCTCGCTGAGTCGTCGCGGCGTTACTGCCGGAACCTTGTCCTCAACCCCGACCGGAAGATCAAACATACTGACCTGCTCGGGGGTATCGGCGGCGGTTTTCCTACGTTTCATCGGCACGGCTGGCGCGGCAGCTGCAGTGACTTGCGCCGGGTCGCTTTCGAACCACCACTCGGGTGCCTGCGGCGCCGAATCTACCCAGCCTGGGGGTGGCGCCGCGGTGGCGCGGCGCAGCACAACGATCGGAATGGTGAGCTCGGCAAGGGCTGCGCCGCCGTGATAGCCGGCGGCCTTCGCCGTGTAGCGCAGGTATTCGGAGCGCGCGAGGATCACCTGCCCGCCGGGTGCAAGCACGCGTGGGCCTCCAACGAGCAGTTCATCGTCCCGCGCAGGCTCACCGCCGAACGGACGCCAGCGGGCGCCGCCGTCTTCTGCGGGCCGGAACTCACCGCCGCGTTCGACGACGTGCCCATGGTCAGATGTGAGAATCACATTTCGCCCGGCGAGTGCCGCTGCGTTGAGCAGTGCCCGAAGGTGCTGCACGGTGTCGAGCCCCCACTGGGTTCCGCCAGGGTCTGCCTTAGCGAGTGCATCGTCGATTGTGTTGAGCACGGTGGCGACCACGCGCTGGCCAGTATCATTCATGGCTTGCCGAAGCTCGGCGGGGAGTTCGTGCCCTGCTGCAGAGCGGAGGTCGTCTTTGTGGAAGACTGCGCCGCCCGTGCGTGCGGTGAATCTGGTCTTTTCGAGCGCTTGTGTTCCGGCGACCAGTTCGCCGGCGAACAGCGAAGCACGCGAATACTTCGTTAAAGTCGGCAGGGCAGCGATCGCCGCGAGCCGCCGCCGGTCCGGTTCGCGAACGAGCTCGATCCACCCTTCCGCGGCGATGTCCTGCGTGATCGCCGTCGCGGTGCCGACGCTCATGCCATCGAGCACGACGAGCAGCGCGGGATGCGACTTCGCGAGCGGCAGGATGATTGCGTCGAGCATCCGTTCGATCGCGATCACCTGCCCGTCGCCGCTGTCCGCAGCGGTGAGCAGATTCGCCGCCTGCGCGTCCTCGAGGTCTCGACGACTGCGCACCTCGACGGAGAGTCGGCGGTAGGCCTCTGCAAGCGCGGGTTGCGCCGATCCGCCCCAGATCGCTGCAAACGCTCGATCGACCCAGCCGCCGGTACGCAGGTATAGGTGGACGGCTCCCGCGAATGTGGATTCAACCTTTGGTTCGGTATGCAGCCACCGCACCAGCCGCACCGCCATCTGCGCCGTTCCGAGTTCACGGCGTGAATGATCGCGGCCCGCGAGGTCATGGGAGCCAGCGCGTCGAATTGCCGAGTCGAGCGACGCAGTGGTCACCGACGACGGTGCTTCAAGCGCCTCGCGAACCCGCTCGGCGATCTCACCGAGTCCGGCTGCAAATCCGGCGGGCAGATGACGCGAGAATGCGGCGCCCTCACCCCACCCCAGGTCGGTAAGCAAGGCCTCCGCTTGTACAAGTATTCCGTCGATGCGCTCTGCTTCAAATGTCGACAGGCGCAGGACCGTGCCAACCGCCGCGTCGGCCAGCGAGCGCATGGCGGCCGCGTCGAGGTTCTTGAGGATCTGCTGCTCGAGGCGCACTCGGGCGTCGAGCGCTATACCGGGCACGCGGGAGCCGTCTACTGGCCAGAGGACGTCGGCGGCAAGTCCGAACGCGGGAATTGCCACCGCAGTGCCGGAGCGCACGATGTGCAGGGCGTAGCGGACGTGGGTGCCAAAGACGTTGCCAACGGCACGCGCAAGCGCGTCGGCAACTGCGGGGTCGAGCTCCATCCACCGCTCGCGGGCGCCGAAATCATCGAGCGTCTCGAACACGAGGGCTGCATCGACTTGAGTCGCCGGAATACCCAGTACGGCGGCGACGAGCACGCCGACGACGTATGCGTACGAAACGCTACCGTCGCGGCCTGCCTGCCAGCCGGCAGCCGGCCGATGTTGCAGCAACAACTCAGGTGCCCATTTGCCAAGTTCCTTTTGGATGCGCGGGTCGAGGTCGTCACGACGCACGCCGAAGAGGCCTGGTACAAGCGCCCAGCTGTCGAGCCGGGTAACGCCGCGCCGGTCGGCGTGCTGGAGCACGGCTTGGCCGAGTTCGCGTTCGGTGAGTGAGGTGAGCGCGATGATCGGCCATGTGCCGTCCTCTGCATAAATCGCGTCGAGTATCGCGAGCGGCGAGACGCCTTCCACAACGCGCACCTTTGAGCCGCCGACGTCGAGGACTGGCGGTCCCAGCCACACTGGCGCCGACCGCAGAAGCAGCAGGTCGACGCCTGGCTTGGCCTCTCGGACGAACGCGGCCGCGTGTCCGCGCACGCTCGCCTCGGTCGCAGCGGGCACCTGCTCGGTCGGCGTCACTCCACCCTCCAGGTGATCGTGAGCGTGGATCCAGGATGCAGAGCGAGTTTCGCGAGGATGTCAGCTCTGACGCGCTGCAGCTCCCCATCGAGGATCTCGGGTGTGATCCCGCCCGCCACATCAATGATCGCTTGAGGCGCTGAAAACTGCCCATTGCCGTCGATCACGTTCACCGGCACCTGGTCTGGATCCGTGATCACCGGCCGCGTTACGACTGACTGAACCACGGCGGGCGGAAGCGTGACAACCATCCGGGCCATCACCTCCGTCCTGGCCGCAGCAACCGCGGCAATGAGCGGATCTACGATGCCTTGAATCGACTCTTCGTTGCGCACCGCGGCACGCAACCTCTCCATCGCATTGGCGACAGTCGGAGCACCCGTCAATGCATCACCCGCGGAAAGCATCCCCCAGTCCGCACCCTGCAGCGCCCGCGCAACCTCTCCGGCACTCTGCAGGCTTCGCCCAGCAGCCGTCAGGTCGCCGAGTTCTACAACAGCCAGTTGCTCGACGGCGATGAGCGCCGTGCGCTCGTTCCCCAGACGCTGCACTGCGTCGAAGGTGCGCCGAGCGGTGGCGAGGCGGCTTGTTGGCGACGACGCGTCTAGCCCGAGGAACGCCGCATGTAGCTCGTACTGCTTGACTAGCTCCGCAGCGGCCTCGCGCATGGTTCTCGCCTTGTCCGAGATCGCGACGCCGAGTCGGCGCACGGCGGTCGAGTATAGGTGTGCTTCGCCCCTCAAGTTGAACAACGCCTTGGCGCGCTCGTTGGCAGCCATCCAGTCGGACTCAGTTGGCAACCCGGCCGGGCGCAGTACGAGCTCATCTGGCACCTGCTCCAACGACGGCGTGGTCGAAAGCACGGTCTCGTCACGCACCCACTCGCGGTCGGTGATCAGCGCCCACGCGAGGATTAGCGTGTTCTGCACTTCCTTCACTATGCCGGCGGGGCGGAGTCCGGCGCGGAGCGCTGCGACCGTCGGCTGGTCAGCGGTGACCTGCGCCCACCTTGCGAACTCGGCACGCCACGGGAACTCGGCCGGGCCGACGATGAGGACGTTATCGCTGACAACGCCGAGCCCCAGCGGCACCGCAATGCGCTTCAGCAGAGCCTGATCCGACGTCGGTAGGCCTTCAAGGCGACCGCTGGCGGCAACCGCGTTGCCGATTAGGTCGACGACCCGACGCAGGTCGGCAGCCTTGACCTCGGTGTGCCCGGGCAAGAACTCGGGATGCGTCGGAGTGTCGGCCGTCCAGGCTTGTTCGAGAGCCGACTGTAGGCCTTTAGCGAGGTTGTCGGCGACGGGCGGCTGAATGGTCAGACCGTTAAAGACAGTTGAGAAGACCTCGGTGCCAGTGAGTCGCGCATCGATATCGGTCTGCTTCGCCGTCGAGACGGCATAGGCCTGACGGAGTGCACTGAGAGTTGAGGCGGTGAGGCTTTCCCGCTGGTTCTCGAGCGCGATGCGGGCGAGTTCGCGGTCTGCTGCGGGCAAACTGACGGCATTTTGCTCAAAGTTCGCCGGCTTGAGAACGTGGTCGAGCTTGGCGAGGGTGCCGACGTCGGTGAGACGTTCGGTCGTGAGGAAGTTCGGAATCCACACGATCGTGCGGGAATCGCCGCCGGTCTCGGCGAGGGTGTCGCGGAGGGCGTCGAGGCGGTTGAGGTCTTCCTGGTTAGAGTAGCCGACTTCGTCGAACGGATAGTCGATAACAACGGTCCACGCGTCATGACTGCCGATGAGGTCGTCGTCACTAACGCTGGTCTCGTCGCGCACGTTCCCGAACTTGACGTTCACTATCTGTTTGCGTCCGCGCCAGATATGAGTGAAACGACGCTCCTGGATCATGCCGCCAGTCTCTGTGAGCCCGAGTTCGGCCGCGACGAGCGAACGGATGAGCCGCTGCCGGTTGCCGGCGTTGTCTTCGGTGACGACACGCTCAAGGACCGCGTCGTAGTCAACGCCGCTCAAGTGAATGGCTACAAGCGGATCGTTACCATCGCCGAGTTTGATCTCGCCGAACTGCCGTGACCACTCCTTCACGAGGGTGACGACTTGCATGGCCTCCATGCCGGCGATCATGGAGTTGACTGTGCCGTAGTTGAGCGCCGCCAACTTACTCGCAGTTAGGTTCTTCAGCGATGTCGTACCAGGCGCCAGATCGGCAATGAGCAGGGTCTTCGCAAGGCGGTCCTCAGTGTGGAAAGCGTGGCCGCGCTTCAGCGCCTTTGCCTCGGCGACGGAGCCGAGGCTGTGCTTGTTGAGCAAATACGGGCGCAATTTGGTCTCGTAAAACTGTTTGGAGATCGCGAAGCGCTGCTTCTGGTCGCTTGAAAGCGGCGTCGAGTTGCCGGTCATGATGCGGTCGTAGAGGTCACCGACGGGGATGACGGTCGAGGCGGTGAGTTCGTCACGCCCCTCGTCAAGCAGTTCGCCCATAAGCTTCAGTGCGGTGCGTTCGCGCTGCATGATCGACGAGAGGGCGATCATCGCATCGACCAGAGCCGGTGAGAACGGATACACCTGGGCGAACTCGGCCTCACCGGCGCCGGCTTCGTCGGTCATGAGGAACGTCCACGCTGTTGTGTTCGACTTGACCCTATCGACGGCTTGGGAGAGCACCACGCCGGCTTCGGGCGAAACAGGCCGCAGCAACCGCTGGTTGACGATCTTCGGCAGGTCGGCGGCCTGCAGGTCGATTCGGTCAAAGCGGTCGTTCCAGTGGGCGAACGACTGGCCGATGCCTTCACGCTCGGCGCCGGTGATGCCCTCTCCAAGGAAGTCTTGCAGGTCGCGCTGGCGGGCGATGAACGACACGATCGGCACGGGCAAGGTGCCCATGCCGGTTTCGACGAGTTTGGCAACTTTCGAAGTCTCACTCTGGATGAATTTGCTGTCGGCGAGATGCTGGCCGAGCCAGAGCACGAGTTCATCGAGGAACAACACGATGCCGTCGTAGCCAAGCGACTTGGCATGTTCGGTCATGGCCGTGATGCCGTCCGTGATCGAAAGCCACTCTCCGGCCTTCGCGAAGCCTTGAAAGATCGTCATGCCGACGAGGTCAGTGACGAGGCGAGCACGTTCATCCTTGCCCTCACGAAGCGCCTGCTCGTACGTTTCGGCTGTCCACCCAATGGCGAGATCGCCCCAACCGTCGTCAGCGACCTTACCGCCGTTGAGGGCGGCGAAAAATTTGTCGTCGCCGAGCTCCGCGCGCAGACTCGCAGCACCCTGCAATAGTCCATCGCTGACGTGCAACATCGGGGCGGGGGCGGCAGGGTGCAGAGCGGTTATGGTGCCCACATACCCGCCGAAGAGTGCTTCTTCGAAGCTCCCCGCACCGAGCAGGTGGTAATCGATTGTGAGCAGATTGCGGCCGAGAAGGTCGCGGTGCTTGTCGACGACGGGGCCGAGAAGGTCGAGTTTGCGGGCGTCAATGTTGCCGGAGAGCAGCAGGTGCAGCACCGCCATAAAGTGCGACTTGCCACTACCGAACGAGCCGTGGATGAACGCCCCCTTAGACTGCCGTTCGGCGACCGTGCGGGACACGAGGCCGAGGGCGTCGTCCATGGAAGCGGCGATCGCATCGGTGACAACGTAGTCGCGAAGGGTGCGGTCGGCATTGGTGACCCCCCGATGCAGCTCGAGTACGAAGTCGGAGGCGTCCACCGCCTTGATCTCGATGAGGTCGCGTAGCGGGGAGCTGAGAGTGAGCTCAGTCATACGGTCTGCTTTCGATGAATGTGGTGAGTGGGTCAGGATTTCTCGGCGCGGCTGCGCGCAGGGATGGCTGGCTTCCAGGCGACGAGGTCCGCACGGCTGAGACCGCCCTTGCTCAGTAGGAAGTCGAGCCCGCCGGAAATAGCGGCCGCCGGACTCATGCCGAACGCCGGATCGACGTCCGCGTGCCACTGCTGCAGCCACGGCTCAAGTTCGACGATGCCCGCGAACAGCGACAGAAGGGCATCATTCGTGGCGCCGTCGCCGCTCAGCTGGGTCGCGAGGCTCACGAGGGCCAGGCCTCGGTCCGCGTGGCTCCACCCGGCCCAGCCGTAGACCTCGGTGACGTCGTTGGGCAAGTTCGCACCAAGGTAAGCGATGAAGCGCTCCTTCGGCACGTCGAGCTTGCCGCGGAGCTTCTTGTAGATCGGCTTGCGGAAGTCGGCATCGGTGTACTTCGGCGGAACCGGAATCTGCACCCGCTCGCCGCGGTCCTCGGCGCGCTGCATTTCCCAAATTTGCTGCCACTCACGGAACTTCGTCAGCCCAGAGTGCTTGTAGCGCATCTCTGCGACGTGCGGCACCGACTCATCTGCGATCAGGGTGCGCACGAGCACCACCCAGTCGACGTCGTCGGAACCGACAAGCAGTTCAGCGAGTTCGCGCGCGTGATCGTCCTTGCGGAGTTCCTGCGCGAGCTGCGCCACGGACCTCGCTGCGGCCCGGTTCGAGGCATCAAACCAGAGGTTTGGTGCCTCTAACAGATCGAGCAACGCCTCGCGGAGCGCGCTTGGAAGCTGCTGATCCCATGAATCACCCGCCCAGCGCCGCTTGTATTCCGGCTGCTCGAGCAGGCGGATCCACGGGTTCGACTCGATCTCAGCGAGACGTTCCTCCACAATGGCGCGATACTCCTGAGACCAGTGCGCGGGCAGTTCTGTGATGGCCTCGCGATCATGACGGGAGAACCAGGCGGACTCGACCACTCCGTCGCTCAGTTTTCGAGCGAGGGTGATCTCGAATGCGCGTTCGCCGGGGATGACGGAAACTTCGTCCACCGAGACCAAGGCGCGAGTCGTCAGTCCATAGGAGTGGTAGATCGCCCAGTCAAGTTCCTCTTGAAGACCCACAGCCCGCGCGTGGCTACCAGCCCACCTCTCGCGACTTGCCAAGAGCTCCTGCCGATTTGCCGAACTCGCAAGCCGTGTCTTGGGAAGCGCAGCCGCTGCATTGGTAGAGTGCTCGTCGATGCGCCGCGCGATGCCCATTACAGAAGTTTCGGCGAGAGGGAAACCTTCAAGCTTGGTGGCCGTGAACTCGAACCTGTTGGCCCACGGCTCGCTCTCCCCACTCTTCGGAAAGCAGACCTGCTTAAGCCAGAAACACGCCGTCGACGAATTGAGCACGCCGAGCAATTCAAAGTGCTCATCCTGAGTTGCGCTTATTGGCAGTTTCACGACTGGAGCGGTGCGTCCAAATGCTCGTTCCCTAGTATCAAGGACGAAATGATTGTGAGTTGCAACGAATGCGAACGCGATGGAAAGCCTGCTTGCTGCTTCATCGTGCGGAAGCTGGTGCCACTCGTACCAGGGTCGTCCCTCCTCGAAATAGGTGCGCTTAGAAAAAGTTGCCCGATTTCCCAATTCAGTTCGAAACGGCCACATGTGTCGGGCTGCTTCCGGGTAGTCATCCAGACTCATTAAATGGTGTGCGCTGTCATAGGGGAAGAATGCGGGGTCAGATTTTGTGATCTCGTGGTCACGAACTGCATCTCCAACTACAAGTGCTCTGAATGCCTTACTACTGGCCACAGACCGTGCTTGCGATGCCGTCGTGATGAATGCGTCGTCGGCACCAATCACCCCGAAGAACCCCATTCGGAGAACGTGCTGCTTCAAAGTTGTGCTTGCTCTCGCTTCAATCACCGCTTGCAATTCCCGAGCCCCACCACCCGAAAGGGACCAAGGGTGGGTTGCCAGAGCATCGCGTGGCGTGTCAATTACGGAAACGTAGTTTCCGTCAAATCCTGGCTGATCCACGTGGTCCACGATTTCAGCCCAAACTTTTCCCTTTGACGGATCCGCCGGTGGCGGTGACTCACCCCGGAGCCCCAGGACTACCCGAAGCGAACGACCGACTGGCTTACGCCGCCTCCCGAATATGACGACTGTTGGAGTGTTGTGGCCAGGGATGTGTGCAACTGAGCTGTCGATCACGCTAGTTAGATCAACGGGGCTGAACGGGTCGCTTCCCGCGAGAAAGTTCTCTACAAGTGGCTTACCGAACTCTCGCTTCATGAAGGAATTGGAGGTTATTTTTCCGACGTACCCAGCTCCGCTTCCTGCTGCATCGGTCGACTTGGCAAGTCTGAAGAACAGCTCCATGAACGGCGCTGAAAGGGCGTACTTTCGGTAGCAAGTGGAGTAAAGCTCGCGATATTTCTGGTTGAGTGCTTTGTCTTTGACCGGGATGTAGGGCGGGTTGCCCACGACAACGTGATACTGGTTCGTCTTGAGGATACCCGCGTACTCATGCACGTCTTCGGTCTCGTAGCCGAACGGTTCTTCGCCATCCCCGAGGTCAAGGCGCTGCGCGGGTGACTCGGAGCGCAGCAGCGAGTCACCGACAGCGAGATGATAACCGAACGCCGGAGCAGAGACGAGGGTCGGTTCGCCGGTCGCCAGCAGGGCGGCCACAGTGAGGCGAAACCGGGCGATCGCCACGGCGAACGGGTTGAGGTCGACGCCGTAGACCGAGTCAAGGGCGTGCTGCACGCGGGTCCGAGGATCCATCGCCGGTGCCTGCTGCTTCCAGAGTTCGTTGAGCCGCTCGAAAGCACCCAGCAAGAAGTGACCCGAACCGCACGTTGGGTCGATGAGCTTGAGCCCGTTGAGCCCAAACTCCTCAATCGCGGGTTTCAATGTGCGGTCGAGGATGAACTCCTCTACGAACACCGGGGTCTGCAGCAATGCGTACGTATCCCTCGCATAGTCCGAGAGGTCCTGATACAGATCGCCGAGGAAGCGAGTGTCGAGGCTCTCGTCGGCGAAGTCGTGGAGGAGTGTGCCGTCTGCCTGCTGCTTGCGCCAGAAGCGCAGAAGCTCATCCGCTGCCCCGCCGCTGATCGGCGCCGTCCACACGGGGCTGTGCTTCGGGTCGATGAGCCCTCTACCTGCCGGCAGCGAGGCGAGCACTCCGAATGCCGAACGCAACCAGTCGCGGTTATTGGTTGTGCGCTCCCGGGCGTGGAACGCATCCTGATTCTCGACGGCGCGGTCCCGGCGGACGCCGGGGCCCGATATCCACGGCAGGGCTACCGAACCGTGCTTGTCGCGGGCACCCTCAAGCAGGTCGTTGTCTTCGAGGAACCGCACGAACGTCGTCGCGATAATCCACGACACCGCCGCCATCGTCACCTCGCCGTCGCGCCACTGCGACCAGGTGAATGCCGTGCGTTCCCGGGCGAAGGCACGGTCGTGCTCCGCGTGCAGACGTGCGCCGTACTCCGACGAGGAATCCTCAGCAGTTTGCCGTAGGTCGGCCTCGAGCAATTTTAGCTGCTTCTTCAGGTCGGTCAGCAGCGAGGCGGCGACGATCATGAGGGCACTTCATTTCCGGTAAGGAGGAACGATAGTTCGGTGGGGTTCGAGGGCAGCGGGACCCAACGGTCGGCGCCAAACGGGATCGGCTTGCCCTCGAGGTCAGGTGCCGGAAGGTCAGGGCGGTGGGGAACCAGCAGCCAGCGTGCGGCCGGGCGCTCGGTGGCGAGGTCGGCAACTTCGTCCAGGAGGCCGGTGAGGCCGTAGCGGGCGAGCACGCCTGCATTGGTGATCAGCAGCGGCCGGTCCTGGGTCACGAGATCGCGCCAGAACGGCCCGATCGCGAGGCGCACGACCTGCGTGGCGCGACTAAAGTCGACCGAATCGGCCGACTTGCCGTCGGCTTGCAGCAGCACGGGCCACTTGATGTTCTTCTCAACCGCGATCAAACGGGCCCGCTCGACCAGCGCCTGAGCGAAGTCGACAATCTCAAGCCCGTAGCGCTGTGCGATGACACGCTGCAACGAGCGGTACGCGGCCGGATGCACTGTAAGCGCGAGCGCACCCTTCGATCGCAGTGAGCCCGTCAGCCGCTCGTTCAGCGCGGAAGTCGACAGGGGCGCCGACAACGTCGTGGTCGCCCGCGTTGACGAGTACGTCGCCAGATCTGTGTCCTGCGGACGGTATGCGTCGCCCTGCCAGGTCAGATGTGGATGTGTACGCTTCACAACCGCGTCGAGCTTAGGATGCATCGGCGTCACGGCCGCGCGCGGGAACCGCAGGCTCACCCGATGACGCACCTGCGCCTCGGTCAACTCACGGATGGCGCTGCCCCGGAGGGCACCTGCAACGGCCATCTCGCCATCTAGGCCGACTCGGTACATTTCACCGACGCTCGAGCGGGCGCCGGTCCTCGACGCGGCCGCGGCAAGCGTCAGAAGACGACCCTCATCGAGTAGCGCCGATTCCGGCACCGTACCGTGCAGCCGCTCACGCATGGTCGCCGCCGCGATGATACCGTCCGATTCGAGCGCGCGGTCGACCTCAGTGCCCGCCGCAATCGCCACCGTGAGCAGCACGGACGCCGACGCACCATGCCGATCCGGGCGATCATCCGCATCGGTATCGAGGGCGAGCACCATTGGGGATCCCGGCAGCTTCGAACGACGCTGTCGGAACAGGGCACCGTCGAGCGAGTCATCCGTCTCGATGACCGCGCGCAGAAGCGAGACTGCCCGGGCGATGCGTTCCGCACTCGGCAGCAGTGAGCCGTAAGTCAGGAGCAGTGATAACGCGAGTTCTTCGGCCGTCGCGACGCCAGCCGACTCCGCAAGGACACGCTTCACGACCTCGATGACCGGTGCGAGTACGCCGCTCTTGCGCCAACGTGCGGTCGCCGACTCGATCGACGACGCGACGGTTCCAGCGCCGAGTCCGGTGCGAGCGACGAGTTCGTTGAGGCCAGGCCATGCGCTCGGCGCACCTCCTGCCACCGCCTCATCACCCGCGACGGATGCTCCTAACAACAGTGCATTCAGAACGGAGATCTCGCCCGTGTTCTTCGAACCCTCGCGTGGGATGAGCTTCGCCACTCGCTGCTCCACGGACAACCGGACGTCCGCGGAGACATCTGTCTCGATGTGCTCAGCCGAAGCGAAAAGCCGCTGACGCCAGTCGCGCACCTGCGCGACGATCGTCTTGCGCACCTTCTCGCCCATGCCGGGGATCGAATTGATACGGAACGACGGGAGGTCCAGCAATTCGCCAACGGTGGCGACGCCGAGTCGAGAAAGTGCCGACAGTTGCCGGGCGCTCAAACCCGCTGACGTGAGCGACGTCGATAAAGTCGCCGCCGCGGCGCGTTCTGCATTCGCCTCATCGCCGTCCCCTGTCACGGCGTCCACACCTGCGAACAAGGCGCGCCAGGCGATGCCGAAGTCCACGGCATTCGCGAATCGTTTCGCGGTGTCGCCGTCGAACGCCCGCTCGAAGAAGGCACGCAGCCCGGCCCCCACACCGGGATCGAACATCGTCTCGGTCAGAGCGACGCGGTCTGCGGCGTTCGCCGGTACATCCTCACCCACGACCCACCACGGCGGGGTGCCGACGGCTAGTTCGAACAGCGTGACCGCCACCGCGTACAGCTCAGCCGCACGGTCGTACTGTGGGCGCTTCCCCAGCACAAGGAACGGGTCGAGGTACGGCTTCGAACCCGATGCTTTCTTGCGCAGCGGCTCCTTGGCAAGCGAGAAATCGAAGAGGTTCAGGCGCGGGCTGCGGGTCTTCGCGTCGGGCGCAACCGCCAAGTTCGCCGGCTTGATGTCGCGGTGGAACACGGACTTCGACTCGAGATAGGCGACCGCCTCGATGAGGTCGTTGCCGAACCGCTCGAGCTGCTCGATCGTCGCCCGGCCCTCGTTCTGGATCTTGCGCGCGAGCGTCTCGCTGCCTGCATCCGACACAATGAGCGCTTGCCGACCGGCAACATCGACCGGGCCCTCAAGCAGCCGCACGATACGCGGATGCTGCAGTCCCTTGAGCACGTGGGCCTCGACCGCGAGCCGCTCGACCGCGGCATCATCACGGGCGAGCTTCAGGATGACGCCTTCGCGCCCGCGCTCCACATCATCGACGAGCAGTGCAGTACCGGTCGTGCCGGAACCGCGTCGGTCCAGCACAATGAACCGCTCGGCAATCGTCTCGCCCTGGTTGGCGTCGATTGGGTCGCCGCCGGCGACTCGAGACTCCGAGTCATCCTCAGGCTTTGTCATGGCATCGATCGCTTGGTCGAGGCTTCTCAGCACCTCATCGACGTCGATTGTGCGGTTCAGCTCATCGAATGCCGTTGCCTGTGCCACAAGATTTGCGAGCTCAGTGTTGAGGTCCGGCAGGATCGCGCGTGGATCGAGGCTGCGACTCGGATCCGCAATGAGCTGTTGTAGGGCCGCGAGATTTGCCGCCGGTGCTTCGCTGGTCAGAATCAGATACGAGAGTGCGCCGAACCCATAGACGTCCAGAGCGACCGGGGAAACTGTGGTGCTCTGCCGCAGACTTTCGGGCGCAAGGTACAGCCACGCCGAGTGGTCGACGAGCTGGTTAGGGTTCTCGACACCGCCCGACACAATCGTCGCCGTCGTCGTGCTGTTCGAGCTCCGTTTCGCGGCGCTCCAGTCGCGGACGCGTACCTCTCCGGTCTCACGGTTCACCATCACACTCGCCGGTGTTAGCGCGCGGTGCGTCACACGGCGAGCGTGCGCATACCGCAGCACCTCGCCGATGCGACGGATCAGGTCGAGTCGATCCAGCTGCTGGATTGTCTGGTCAAATTCGCCCAGATAGAGGTCGAGCGCAACCTCGTCGGGGTTGAAGTCAAAGAGTAGCGCGGGACCGTTCTCGGTATCGAGGTAGTCGATAACCCCGGCGATGCCCGAGTGCTTGAGGCCCTCGGTGAAGGCAACCTCGCGCTTGGCGGCCATCTCCAGCTGCTCTCGCGCGGACTTGGAGGAACCTGGCGGCACTTCGAAGACGCGGAGCCGGCGCTGCAGTTTCGTGACCGGATGCGAGACGAGCAGGTCGTACCAGCCGGGACCGTCGCCGAGCGCATTGGCGTCATCGAGCACATAATCGCCGATGCGGCGCTGCTTTGGCGTCGCCACAAGACCCGAATGTTCGATAATCGCTCGGATCCGCTTCGCCTGGGTGAGGTCAATCGGTGCATGGTTGGGCGGTGCGGCCAGGAAGTCCGAGACGGCGCGATCCTCGAGGCCGCGCACATGGTAGCCGTCGAGCGCCAGGATGTTCTCCGCCGCGGGCCCGTCGAGCTTCACTGTCGACTGCTCGCCGTGGAATACGACGCGGGCGCTGATGAAGGGGGTCTTCGGGTTTCCAGGGACCTGCTTGGCTGCATCCTTCAAGATCGAGCTGAGGCGCTTCGCCTTCTCGTTCGCGAGAATGTACGCGCTCTTGTGGTAACGGCGCTGGTGTTTCGTGTCTTGGATCCAGCCAGCCATGGTGCCGGTAATGAGGCCGTGCCAGCCCTTCAGCTCGAGCACGAACAGACCGGCGCGGGTCAGTAGGAGAGCGTCAATCTCGTCGGCGCGGCCGCCCGGGCTTACAACCGTCGTGTTGACCCATGCTGTCGTAATCCCGTCGTCAGGGAGCAGGTCGCGCAGTCGCTCCAGCGCAACCGCCTCATGCGACTGCGCCGGCTCGCCCAGCACGTGCCACAGCGGAGAATCAGACTTCATCGGTTCCTTTGTACAAGTCACCCGAGCGCTTCGGGGCCGGCCCACATACAGCGTCCAGTATTTCAGAGCCATAGGCATTACCGATGATGCAGCACCGTACAGCCCCTCCCCCGTACGAGGGACTTATCTGGCCTTGTCGCAGAACTGTAAGAATTGGCTGATGACTGACGGGCTCTCGCTCTTTGAAGACCCCACGCCCGACGAGCATACGGTGCACTCATTGACCGCCAGTCAACGTCAGCTTATCCGAGAGCGGTTCACGAATCTCGGCATCACAACAGCCCGCGAACAATTCGCGCTAGTGAAGGATTTGATTGGCGTGCGCATCTCTCGGGTCGTCGACCTAACTGAGTCCGACGCGCAGTCCTTGCTCTACGCGCTCCAAGGACGAGCGCAGCACGCGGGACGTACTCGCACCGGCGATAGCTGGACTGATCGCGAGGACACATGGATCGACAAACTTTAGGCAGTGTCACTCGGACTCGGCGACGCCGTCAGCGAAGCATTGGACCACGGCGCATCAGAGCAACAGTATCTTGTCCTTGGTAACCCGCCTCGATCTGATGGCCTGCGTCTCGTTGGACTTGATTAGTCCCAGACCCGTTAGCTCCGTGCAAACGGCAAACCTCCCGCTCTATAGACGATCCTCGCCGATCGTCGCAGCGTAGAACGCTCGCGCGTCAGCGCAAAGCCGCGGTCACAGCCGTGCTCAACCGCTAGCTACGCTGAGCACAAGGCGACATTCAAGAAGAGGACGTTACATGGCAGGGCTGATCGGTGATGGGCATAACCGTCTTCTTGATCAATTGAAGGAGCAGCTTCGCCGAGTTGCCGCTGGTGAACCGGCAGCCGCGCGGATCATCATCCTTCGCGGGGGCTCAGGCGTGGGTAAGTCACGAATCATCCGCGAGTTCTACGAACGCTTGCAGCAAGAGGAACCCGAGCCGAAATATTGGCCGCCTCTCGATGAGACGGTGGCCTTCGGCGGCCAAGGTCTGCTTACAGCTCGCAAAGTTCTGGCTCCAACAGCGGAAACATTCCGGTGGCCAGCGAAGGCCCGGCCTTCGTTCGGCTGGTGGGCAATCGATTGTGCACGCATGCCGCACGGCCAGGCCGTGGACGCCGCGGCACAAGCAATGCCGATGTTCAAAGCTCACATGCCGGCCCTGGCCTTTGCGTGGGGCCGCGCGTCCTCCTTAGTGGACAAGCTTTCGGCGAAGTCGCGAGACGCTGAAGACCGTCTTCGGGAACTCATCAACTCTGGAATGACGGATGAAGCTGGAGAGCTCATTGGCAAGGCCTTGGGATTTACGGTCCCATTCTTGGGTTTAGGGATCGAGTGGACCAATAAAGCCATACGATCGGGCGCTGAAGTGATTCGAAACGAGCGCGACTTCCGATCCGACACTGACGTCGGCTTTCACGTGGCCGAAGTCCGGAACACGACTGCAGACAATCTTTTCTCGGCCGTAAGTGCATTTGCTCACGAACGTTTACCTGCTGTCGTAGTTATCGAAGATTTACACGATATGGACGCAAGCACCGGGACTTTCCTGAGCAAGGTTGCGAATGCGCCCGCGTCGAATCCTGTACTCGTTGTTGCGACAGCTTGGCCGGAACACGAACGGACACAGTCAGTGTTAGCGACAGGGGCAGGCTCGGAGTATGCCAAATGGAGGGCAAAAGCCGTCACCGCCGCTGCGGTTGAGGTGTGGGATGTCCCCACTCTGACGGCATCCGAGCGCGTTGCTCTCGTCGTCGAGGAATTGCCGACAATTTCGGGGCGTGACCTCGACCTACTGGCAGGGCATTTCAGGAACCCGTTCGCGCTGAAGGTGTACCTGCAACTTCCTGGCACGCGCGAGAGGATTGCTGACAACGATGGTCAGCTTCTCCTCCAGCCAGAAGACTTACTCAGCTACCCGCCAGACGTTAACCGTGCAATGTACGATCTCATGTGGTCAGCTCTACCCCACGATGTACGGGACGCCATGATGCTCGCTGCAGGAAGTAGAGCTGATAGCGAAGCGAGTGGAGTCGATGTCTTCATCGCGCGGATCGTTGCAGCCGCGGCAGGGTCTGCCGACCTTCTTGATTCAGCGGGATCGGCGACAGCCAGCAGCCTTGAGACGTCGCTGCAAGACGCTGCCTCTCCATACGCTTGGCTTATTGGTGCCTCAGGCGGGCTGCAGTTCAAAGAGCGCGATCTCGCCATAACTGCTTTGGCAAAGTACAACGAACGCTACACGCTCCGCAATCCACGACGTGAACGGCTCCGCACGGCAACCATTCGCGAACTCACGAATTGGGTAAATCAACGGCGAGCTGGGGGCTACTTCCTTGAGCCGGAAGCGGATGTTCTGGTGGCCGCGAATTGGCTCGCGGAAATATCAGACGAAATTACCCCGACCGCTGCGGTGTTGCGCATAGCGAAGGGCCGCGATGGTCGGCGCCGTCGAAACGATTCTTCGGCCAACGACCTGCTCCGGTTAGGCGACTGGTCCGACGCCTTAGACGAGGATCATCACGAGTGGGTAGGGGTCCGAGCGCTTGCATTGTTAGCGAAATCGACTGGATTCTATTTTGAGGACGCTGATGATTTGGCGACTCTCGCACAACTGCTACCCGAACTTGTTGCGGCTATGGGCCCAGCACATCCGGTCACTCTGGAGACTCGTTTAGTCCTTCTGCCGAAGTGGAAGTTCCGGTCGCCACCGCCGAGTGCGTTGATGGACCTCTACAGCAGCCTTCTGACCGACCAAATGCAGGTATTTCGGCGCAACGACCCTCAGCTGCTCTGGGTCCGCCACGAGTACGCCCAGTTACTTGAGTGCAGCGGCCGCATAGTAGATGCATTGGACCAAACAGAGGCGCTCGATGTCCCTTTCGACAAGATCTCCCACGTCCCTCGATTCCTTGACCAAAACACCACGAAACGAGCTGACCTGCTGTGGAAGTCCGGACGCAGGGATGACTCGACCGCTCTGTATTCGCAAATACTAGGAGAGCGCAAGTTCACTCAATGGCGGGCACTCAATTCGTTCTGTACAAACTTGGTGGCAGCCGGTGAAACGGAGCTGGCGGTGCAACGTTTTTCCGAACATGTTGCTTGGGTTGAGGCGAGTAACGGTACTGTCTCGCTCACAGGTCGCTCGGAGATCGCATGGTTCCTGTCCCGACTAGGAAAGCACGATGAGGCCGCCGACCAACTTAGTGAGGGCTGGGAGGAAGACGATCGCCTGCGGTCGGATCAAGATGAGAAAGCGCGGTTGAGGCGCGGCCCGTCCGATCGATCACAAGTCGTCACGGCGCTCCGAAGAGTGGGTCGGATAGAAGAAGCAATCGCCCATGGCGAGCGCGCATTTCGAAGCTATCTCGAATTCAACAATGTTGGAGGTCACCGGTTCCGTGGTGCTTTGAACCAACTCACCACCATGTTGGCCGAAGC
Organism: Mycetocola sp. 2940; assembly: GCF_040548835.1. Classification (NCBI taxonomy): domain Bacteria; kingdom Bacillati; phylum Actinomycetota; class Actinomycetes; order Micrococcales; family Microbacteriaceae; genus Mycetocola; species Mycetocola sp. 2940. Next base: position 25,112 of record NZ_JBEPSK010000012.1, on the reverse strand, counting down.
GGGGCGAACGGATGAGTCCATCCTCAAGTATGATCTTGCAATCGAGCACCAGATCCGACTCCTCGGGGAAGACAGCCGGGAGGTCGCGATCAGCAAAGAATCTCGTTCTCGACGCCGTGACGCAGCCGTGGTCAAGCCCACCCTCAAGGGCTCGATAAGCGAGGCCGAACCTTCCATGTTCTAACTGGTTCCGTTTTTCGATTCCCACATCGTGACGAACCGCGCCGATGGTTCAATCCTGGACATACATAGTGATTCTTCCGTGAGAACGAACCGCGAACTACTTCATCACCGGGGCCTAAGTCGGGTCGCCATCCCGAAGGCACCGCGGGCGGCAGTATCGCTTCAACCCGAACGTGCAATCGCTCGAGAGAACCTTCTTCTAATTCGGCAGCGGCTGCGGGCTGCGGAGACGGGCGGCGGCTGCGGCCGCAGGCCAAAGTCGCCGGCCGAGCGATCCTTGAGTGCGGTCTTGCCGGACGATCGCCTCGACAGCAGCGCGTGCATCGGATCATTCGCGATCGGGCCGGGCGGTGTCTCCATACCCCAACTACGCATCGTGCGCGAGTGGCGAGATCCGCTCCCATGGTCGATGTCTGTGCAGAAGCACTGAACGTCTCCGCGCGCTCGGCTCGTTCGTGTTTGTCGGCGGTCCGGAGTACACTTCTTATATCGAACATATATACGAATATTCGAGGGAAGAGGCATCCATGCCGACGATCATCGATAAGCCGGTCACCGTCGACCTCAGCGCAGCCGGCGACCCGGCGGCGTTCTTCCTCGACCGGTTCGAGCACACTATCATCGGCCAACCACAGGCCATCTTTTCTCGCACTCGGTGGTGGGAGCAGGGCTCGGCCCCGAAAAGAATCGACACTGAACTGTGGCGGGTTGATGCCGTCAAGGCCGGCGTGGCCGCGGGAGGCGAGGAACAGCACCGGTACGACCTTCGGCGAGACGCCGACGGCACCTGGGTGCTCGCCCTCGACTGGGGATGAGCTTCCCGCACCTGCATGTCCACTCCGCGTACTCGATGCACTACGGCGTCACCATGCCCGAAGAACTCGCTGAACAGGCGGCAGCGCAAGGCGCGAACTTCCTCGCTGTCACCGATCGTGACGGCCTGTACGGGGCCATCAAACACGTCCGTGCGTGCCTCGCCGCCGGCGTCCGCCCGGGCCTCGGGGCCGACCTCGCCATCCACGACGACGAGCACCGGCCGCTCGGCCGAGCCGTTGTCCTCGCGCACGGGCACACGAACGGCCGCGGCTACGGTGCGCTCTGCCGGCTGGTGTCCGCGGCTCATCAGAACGGGTCGAAGAAACCGTCCGTCTCCCGGGAACGACTCGCGTTTCTCGCCGGGATGAACTCCCTGACCGTGCTCCTCGGTCAGGCATCCGACGTCGGCCAGGCGATCGAACGCCGTGACGGAGCAGAAGCTCGGCAACGTCTCACCGCGTGGACCCGGGCGATGCCCGCCGGCTCGGTGACGATCGAGGTGGTCTGCCATCTCGCGGAACCAGGAAACGCCGGCTCGGTGACTCCGGCCACCCGGATGCTGTCGCTCGCCGAGTATGCGGGATTGCCTGCCGTTCTCACCAACGCAGTCCGGTATGGCACTCCTGACGAGGCGCTGACGGCCGACATCGCTGACGCCGCCCGGATGCTCACCCCGCTGGCCGAGCTGGAGGACCTGCAAACCAACGGGCAGGCGTGGTTGAAACCCGGTCAGGCGATGCGGCAGGTCGCCCGGATGGTCGTCGACGCCGGCGCCCACGAACCCGGCGCCGTCGACCAGCTGATCCGCGATACCGAGCACCTCGCCGAGAAGTGCGCCCTCGACGGCGCCACAGACATCGGGTTGGGCAAACCACGGATGCCGGAAGCATCCGTCATTGGGGTGAAAGGCGAACCGCTCACCGAACTGTGGACCCGTGGCCGTCACGGCGTCGACGAACGCTACGCCGGCTCGAAGCTGCTCCCCGAAGCGCATCGCGCACTCGAGCATGAGATGACGACCGTCGAGCAGCTCGGGATGGCCGGGTACTTCCTCACCGTCGCTCACGCCTGCGACCTCATCCGGAACCAAGGCATCCGAATCCAGGCGCGCGGGTCCGGGGTCGGCAGCGTGCTCAACTACGTCCTCCACACCTCCTCCGTTGAACCGATCAGCAACGGCCTGATCTGGGAACGGTTCCTCTCCCCCGAACGGCGAACCCTTCCCGACATCGACATCGATGTCGAGTCCGCGAGACGGCACGACATCTACCGGATGCTGTTCACCGAGTTCGGCTCCGAACGGGTGACGCTGTTGTCAATGACGAACGCGTACCGCGGTCGCGGCGCCGTCCGGGACGCCGGGCTCGCCCTCGGAATGGACGACGCCGACATCAAGGAGATCGCCGGGCAGATGTGGCGGTTCAACGCACGCCAGTTCCGCCAGGCGCTGAAGCAGAACCCGGAACTTGCCGGACTTGCCACGGCGGTACAGGAAGACCAGCAACTGGACATGCTCGTCGACATGACCGAACGACTCGACCGGCTGCCCCGGCACATCGCCGTGCACCCGTGCGGGGTGATCCTCTCGGACCGGTCACTGCTGGATCGCACCGCGGTGCAGGCCTCCGGGATGGGGCTGCCCATGTCGATGTACGACAAGCACGACATGGATCCGCTCGGGTTGATCAAGCTCGATGTTCTCGGGGTGCGAATGCAATCCGCGATGGCACACGCCGTGGCCGAGCACCGCCGGCTCACCGGTGAAACGATCGACCTGAACCAGGTACGGCTCGACGACGAGCCCACCTTCGAACTCCTCCGGTCCACCCGCACCCTCGGGGTGTTCCAACTCGAATCCCCCGGTCAGATGGAACTGGTCGGAAAACTCCAACCGGAAGTGTTCAACGACCTCACCGTCGAAATCTCGCTGTTCCGCCCAGGCCCGATGCAGAACAACATGCCGTTGCAGTTCCTCCAGGCCCGCCACGGCGAAGTCGCCCCGGACTACATCCACCCCCGGTTCAAGCCGTTCCTCCAAGAGACCATGGGCGTCATCGTCTTCCACGAGCAGGTGATGAGGATGTTCGACGAACTCACCGGCTGTGGTCTTGGAAAAGCGGACGTGCTCCGCCGACGCCTCGAAAAACCCGACGAGCTCCCCGCGATCGAGTCCTACGTCCGCGAGCACGCCGCCCTCCGCGGATTCTCCGACGCCGTCGTGAACCGGGCCTGGACGGTCCTCGCCGGGTTCGGAGCGTTCGGGTTCGCGAAAGCACACGGCGCCGCGTTCGCCCTTCCCACCTACCAGTCCGCGTGGCTGAAAACACACCACCCGACGGTGTTCCTCGCCGGACTCCTCACTCACGACCCCGGCATGTGGCCGAAGGACCTCATTCTCGCCGAGGCGAGAAGTCTCGGCATCCCCCTCCTCGGTTTCGATGTGCAGACCTCAGGCCTCGAATACCGGGTCGAACAGACCACCGACGGCATCCAGGGCATCCGGATGTCGCTCGTAGAACTGAACGGCAGCAGCGAAGCGGAACGCGCGCGGATCGCGAAGCACCAGCCGTTCGACTCGCTCCAGGACTTCCGCGACCGAGTCCGCCCAAAACGCCGTACCTTCGAATCCCTTGCCCGCGTCGGCGCACTCGACAGTTTCATCGGCTACGACCGGGACCGACGACACGAACTCCTCGCCCACATCCAGTCACTGCAGGGATCCGCCGTGCGAATTGGTGACGACCAGCTCGCTCTCAACATTGAACTGCCACCGCTCGGCTACGAAGGGAACCGGTTCAAAGCGGTCACGTCGATGGAGCTCCGCGGTCGCACGCAGACGGACCTCGAACTCCGCGACCTCAACGTCGCCGTGTCGAACCACCAGATGGCGCGGTTCCACGACCTGTTCCGTGAACTCGGGGTGACCCCAGCGGCGAAACTCATCGACCTGCCCGGCGGAACCGACGTGCTCATCGCCGGCGTCCGGCGAGCCACAAACACACCACCGACCCGGAACGGAATCGGCCGCGTAGTGTTCCTCTCCCTCGACGACGGGTCCGGGCCGGTCGCCAACGCAGTCGTCTTCGGCGACGCCCAGCAGAAGATCGGCGGAAAAGTGTTCCGCACCAGCTACATGCTGATTCGTGGGAAGACGAGACGGTCGGGCGCGCGCGGAGTCTCCGTCACCGTCGACGACATGTGGGACCTCTTCGAGGTTCAACGGAACGTTAAGGCGAGGCACCAGGCGGCACAGCGAGAAATGGACGCACGCACCGAGGCCGGTGCCCATGGGATCGAGACGGTCCCCGGCTGGCACCTCCGCGCGGTTTGAGTATCGCCTTCATCTACTCGACTTGCCTCCTGCCAAACTGATTCTGAGTGGGGTCGGAACGAGCTTCAGGCGGCAACACAATGCGTGCCCGTGCGGCGCGGGCAGCACTCCGAGCATCCTCGGTGCTCAACCTGCTCGTGGGGACCCGCTCGATGACCTCCTGTAATGCGATCTGCACAACCAGTGACTCGACTGACACCCGCGGCTTTTTCTGATGGGCTCTCGCCCGGTTCTCCAATTCCGCATCGACGCCATACCGGGCACTCTGACGGTGTACCTCCGCCACGAGAGTCTTCACGAGTCGCTCGAACTGCTGCTTCCGCTCTTCTTGTCGAACCACAGCCTTCGTGCTGCGCACGGCCGCTGCGGCATCGCGGCTGGTCAGCAAGTCGACGCGACCCATCCGTTCGGTGATGATCTCGATTGCTCGGGCGTACATGATGCTCTCCGCCTGCACTGGTGGGAGGCCCACGCGTGCCCTGGTCGCCGAGTAGGCGTCCGCGAACTCTCGCATGCGCCCACCATTCTTGAGTATCTGTTCTGTCAGCGACTCCGCGAAGACCGTTAACTGCCGTAAGTGCTCGGGCAATGCTGGATCACGAAAATAGGCGCCCGCCTCGCGCTCGTTGGAGCGTCGCTCCGCGGCGGTGGGCGAATGAAGACGCTTCGGCGGCAGGCCATTTCGCTCGAGCCTGCGTTTGAGACGCTTCGCCGCCGCGTTGGCGGCGAGCTCCGCCGCGTAAGTCTCTGGGTCGTTGCGCCGATTACGCTGCAGTTCGGCACGACGCCCTTTGTTGCGCTCGGCCCACTGCTTCTGTGCCTGCTTCGAGCGGTCGGGGTCCGCGTCTCGTCTCGCAGCGGCCCGAGCGTTCACCTCGTCGCAATGATTTGCGTAATAGCGGTTGTAGTACTCCCTAACTTTCTCACGGTTTTCCTCCATCCACCGTTGCTGATACTCGCGGACGCGGTCGGGATGCGCTTCCCGCCAGCTCTTCGCCCGTTCTCGCCCGCGAGCACGCACCTCTGCCTGGCGCCGCTTTCTTGCCGTGGCTCGACGCATCGAGTCGCGGTTGAGTTGCCGTGCTCGGTCGAGATGTTCAACCCGCCAGCGTCGATTCAACTCGCGGACGTGATCGCGGTTCGCTTCCACCCACCTACGCCTGGTTGCGGTGCGCTGATCGAGGCGACTGTCTCGAACCGTGTCGCCAGCGAGGCCATCTGGGGCGGAAGGCAAAGCTCCCGGTGCCTTTCCCGTGGAGGCGCTGTCATCTATCGGGTCGTTCGTCATTGTTGTTACTCGATCGGCGGGGGCGCCAACTCGATGACGAGAGCGAGGAGTTCAGAGCGATGTGCCGTCGGATTCGCGATCACCCGTCCGATGACGGCTCGTAGCCGTTCGGCGTCCTGGTCCCAGATCGCCGAGACGGGCTCCATGCAATATGCGATGTCGTTTTCGATGTTGTAGTCAGCATCGTCTACAACGACCTCCGGATAGTAGAAAAGGGCGGCAAGCGCCGTGCGAGTGAGCAAATCGTCGAACTGTTCCTGCGGGATCGTCATAGTGAAACTCCTGCCGTCAGACTCGTGTGAGCCCATACTGCCGCGAACAGGAGGTACGCCAGCGGTGACTGGCCGGGTGAGACCAACCACTTCTTCGACCCTCGGAATCGAGGGATGGGTACTCAGGTGCGCTTTGACGTAAGCACCGGCTCGTTGACGTGTACGGGTCCGACGGCTTCGCCGAGGACATCCGGCATGGCACGGCGGCGCCGCGCTCGGCTTTCCCGTCCCCGCACCCGGAAGAGCCGCATAAGGGTCACCGGTCCGGCGATAAGGATTTTCAACGCGTTCCACGCGAACAGAATCGCGAGAGCGTTCAGCCAGCCCGAGCCACCGGCTTCGGCCAGCCCGGCACAGAGGACCGTCGCCACCCCGTAAGGGACAGCCAGGAACATCGCCGGCACGCCCCACTTGAGTCCGCGTCGTGTGTGGATCCCGTCGAGCAGGATGTTGGTCGGCATAAACCGCCGCAGGGAGTAGTAGGCCCGTGCAGTGACACCCCAGATGAGTCCGAACATGCTGCATCCTTCCGGATGTTCGGCGACAAGAACCTGGAAGGAGCGCCCGATGAACGGGAGTCATGCCATCGCGACAAGCGATGGCGCAATAGAGGTCGCTTGAGGGCCAGTTTAGAACGGGATGCCGGCAGGGGGAAGCCCTGCAGTGCCTCGCCTCGCCGCGAAGTAGGAGAAGTGCTCGTCCGCGAGGCGTTGTGCCGCTTGAAAGGCGGCACGGGCGCGAACTGCGTCCATTCCTTGGGCCGTCGATTGCGGCACCTGGCCGAGCGGACTCATCCCGGCTATGCCGTAGCGATCCCGGTATGCCGCGATGGTGCATCCGTGCTGTCGCCAAGCGGCGGCAGATGATCCCCCGGGTGCGGTCCCGAGCGCACGCGTCCACGGCGCCTTTGTCAGCAGCGCCTGATCGAGGACCGCACTCGCTCGGGCTTCGATCAGGTCGGCGCGCTCGATGAGGGCCCGGCGCATGTCAGCATCCATCGGTCCGGTCGCGCTCGGGATAAGTCCGACCACCAGTCGTGGCGTCGGGCGCGTACGACCTGCTCCGGCGACTCGAGCGATCTCTGATGCGATCCTGTCATGTACGACCGCCGCGACATCTTGCGCGTCATCGAACCCGCGCGCTGCGACGACGCGCGCAAGCAGGCTTCTGATATCGAAGTGGTAGGCCTCAGCCCGCCGGAGCTCGGCGGTCAACGCTCCGAAGGCATTCGACTCAACGGCTTCGTCAGCCTGGCCCTGCGAGAGCCCGCTCCCTCGCAACGCAGAGACCCATCTGTCGCGCTGCGCGGCTGCCGCAATAGTCTCGTACTCTGCTGCGAGCTGTGCGATCGATCCCCAGGCTTCCTGCTCCGCCACGATCGTCTCGTGCGCAGACAGTTCGGCACCGACGTGCTGTAGAACGCCATAGAGGATGTTCGGCGCTGTCGCGTCGGCGTTATCAGTGGGGCGCGGTCCGACGTGCGCGTCATCCGGTTGATCGATGGCCACGTAGGCCGTGTTCGCCTCGCGGCCACGCGTCATAGCAACGTAAAAGTTCTCTCGCGTGGTGCTCGACGCGACGACGACGTGGGCGGTGTCCGTCGTGATGCCTTGCGCACGGTGAGAAGTTACCGCATAGCCGAGTTCGACATGGTGCTTGACGTACTCGGCGGGGAGCACCGTGGCGCTCCCCCACCGGCGGCCGTGCCGTCGAACTTCGGCCGAGCCGTTCCGCCGCACTCCGATCACGGTCCACCGGTCACCGTTACGCACCCAAGATCGGCCCGCGCGAAGGCGACGATTGTTGCGGCGGGTGATGACCGTGTCACCGACAGCAGCACGGGTTCCGTCATGCAGGGCGACTTCACGAAGCGCATCCACTCGGCCCTCCAGGATCAATTCTGTTCGAGCGCGCACGTTCAGCGAGGCGACCGCCTCATTCGAATCGCTGATCAGAACTGCTGCTTTCCCGGCTCGGGTGTCAGAGCACCAAGCCTCGTAAGCGGCATCCGCCATTGCCTCCGTGCTGCCCTCGCGAACACGATTGTGCGCGACGTACAGGTCGATGGACTCGGGATCGCCTTGACGCAGCCCGAGTGATGCAGCCTTCTCCCACTCGTGCGTGAAGCGATGCACGTCGCCGAGTTCTGGTGCGTCCCCCCGATCGTGGACCAGCAGCGACAACGCGCCGCCCGCCTCGACCGACTGGAGCTGGGCGTAATCGCCAACCAGAAGGACTTTCGCGGCCGAGTCCGCAGCGAGCGCGGTGATTCTGTCCAACGACAAGGTACCCGCCAATGACGCCTCATCGATGATCACGAGTTGACCCGAGCGGAACGTCGCTTCATGGACCAGGTGGTTCTGCCACCATTTGGCCAGGTTCTCGGTCGTGATGCCGAGATCCTCCCCCAGTACCTGTGCGGCGGCCGCCGAAGGGGCGAGCCCGACAACTGAGCCCGCACCATATGCAACCTCCCAGGCCAGCCGAAGCGCGTGCATCGCGGTCGTCTTCCCCGCGCCAGCCGGACCCACGAGGACATCGATGACCCGCCCGGAGCCAGCGATGGAGGCGAGCGCTCGGAGCTGATCGTCGGCGAGCACTCCTCCACCCGGCAGCTGCGTACGAGCAACCGAACGCATCGTTGCCAGCGCGACTTTCGGTCCCGTCTCATCGGCGGCACGATCGAGCAAGCGAGCCTCCGCGTCGAGCAACTCCGACGAGGTGAACACGATGGAGTGCTTCGGACGGAAAACCGACGTCCCGTCGTCCCGCTGGAATGCCTCCGAAATTGCCGCCAGCTCGGGTGGCGTGATTCGCAGCGATGCGCTCTCGGCGGCATTGACGACGAGGCCGAGGACGGCTTCGCGATCGGCTGCCGACGCGAATCGGAGGTGCATCATTTGGCGCGCAGCTTCGGCCGCGAGGTTCCAGTGCCGCCAGGTGGACCGCTTCTCGCTAACCGCCGCCATCACACTCAACCCCAGCGAATGAACGGTTTCGGGCGGCACGTCCTTTGCCTGCAGCGCCGGAGACTTGAAGGATGCGGCGCTCGCCCACGTCGTCGCATCCTGCCCCAACACACGCTCCGCACGTGCACGCCATTCCCGGGTAAGTTCTGTGAGCGAGCGCATCTGCTTCGCGGGTCGTGTGGAAAGCGTGGCCTGAGCGCGCAGCTTCATGATGGTGACCGGATTCGGACGGCGACCGTGCCGTCTCACGTACGCTTCCAACAACTCGTCCGTCTCGACATCAATGTGGCGCGCCCTCGTCGAAAACTCTGCGACCAGCGCCTCGGGAACAGAACTGATTGCCCATGCCGGGTGGCGATCTCCGCCCCGTTCCCTCATCTCCCATCGCACGCCGAGCGCTCGAGTGAGTGCGTCTGCGAACAAGGCCTCATGCAGTTCGGAAAGCGCCACCACAGCCGCGTGCATCGGTCGGCCATCGAGTGAACGCCACTTGCCGTCCAGCACGGTCTGCACCTTGTTACTGATGACGACGTGCGTGTGCAGATGCGGGTCTCCCGCCCGACTGTCGAAGTGATCGAAGGCCGTCGCAATGATGCCGGTCACACCAACCTGAGCCACGGCGCCGTCTCGCATTTTTGCACCGGTCCTCGTCGCTACGACCTCGCGCTCCATGTAGGCAACCACGTCGGCGATCGCCTCATGGTGCGCATTCGCAATCAGCGCCTGCGTTGCCGCGTCAGCAACACCCCACAGGACGCTCGCCGATTTCGGAATCGAAAGGGTGAAGTCGTAGCCAGCAACAGCGCGGCGGCGGGCGACCCGGGGTGGCTCCCCTGCTGATAGCGCGGTCGCTTGGTCGGCCTCGATATGACGGTCTCCGGGGCCCGCGTTGCTCACAGTCCCGTAAGAGGGGTATGCGCGCCCGAGCGCCTCGCCGGTCAGCGGATTGCGGCCCAACCCTATCAACAGCTGTAGCTGCGCCTCCGTGACGTCGTCACCCTCGAGAATCTCCGCACCGAGGCCACCGATCCCGCCGCCGATCCACCGTCCCGGCGGTGTGCCTTGCGCGCTGTAGTACCGGGTCAGCGGCGTTGAAAGTGAACGCTTCCCATCCTCAACGGCGACTGTGCGCAGCAGGTACTTGTAACCGTCGCCGGCACTCATCACTCGCATCGATACCGTCACCCGGTCCACCTCCGTCGTTGTGAAGGAGGTGCGCCGCCTCGATCTGCAAGAGGCGTGGCAATTCGAATTTAGGGTTGCAGGCAAGACCCGAGGTAGCGTTGAAAGCAGGATTCGAATTGGCACGCAGGTGACGTTTCGTAGGCAGGCTGACGTCGCACGACGGCGCGAGACCGAGGTTGAGTTCTGCGCACATCCCGAGTCTTCCTGACGTACTCAAACATCCCATTCAGCCTCTGTGCCGCCGCCGGTTGACGCGCTGCGTATCTCCCCCGTTTCAACGGGAATTTCACCGAACAGGTCTTGCGGGATAGGGTTCCGCCTCCCCTCTAAGAGTCAGTTGTCCGGCGCACTCCTTGGCAGTCAGATCCTGTTCGATAGTAGATACGCGGGCGTAGCCAATCAGTAATACAGTCATGACGCGCAGACTGATCGTCGAGTCCGTTATGGTCAAGGCCCGCCCGTTGAACGTCAGCAACTGCGAAGTGGCTGCCAACCGAAGTTACGCCGCGGGTGAGGTTGCAGCACTCGGTGAACGCGGAAGTTACTCGACGAGCCGTGGGGAGCGACGCAGCGACGATCCCGTTTGCACTGAGTTGCAGTGTGAGTGCTCGAGGCCGGCGTCCTGCGATACTTCGACCCTTCAGACCAGGGATATCGCAGGAACTCGAGCTAGTGCCTCGGCTGCGGCTTCGCTATCGTGAGGTACCGAGCGGACCGAGAATAGGCGGCAAATGGGATCGTCAGATGAACGTCATGCGCTGACGATCAGCGTGTCGGAGGTGGTCTCAGCCCAGGACCGCGGCCGGGAGAGACGGTACCGCGCACTGAAGTATGCGGACGCACGCAGCGATGCCCTGGCTGCAACCCTTGAAAACGGTTTCGGATATCGTGTCGAGCCGTCCCGCGCCCCAAGCGGTCGCGCGATCGACGAGGCTCTCGAAGGAATAATGGGCCGATCGGCCGACTGTCGCGTGATTCACTTGATCGCACATGGAACGGACGCGCAGAATGATCTGCATCTGGTCGGTTCGGACGGACACCACAGTAGGCCGATCAACATGTGGACCCGTGAGCCATCAGAGATTATGCTCGCTGAGGACCCGCTGCAGGCGATCCCTACCCTTTTCATCGTGGACAGTTGCTCGGCTGGCACCGCAATCCTCGAGCAGTTATTTCACCGCGCTGTGGGCGGTATCACTCACCGATGGGTGGTAGCAGCCGCGGACGATGGAACCGCTTCGTACGACGGCCGCCTCACCGCGGCAGTCGATCGCGTCGGCGAGCGAATCGGCCAGGGTGCACTGGACATCGCACCAGACTTTCCCCATATCCCGTACATGCAGTTCCTGCGCGAGCTGCGGGCCGAGGTCGCGATACTAAGCGCCGGTGGACCGGGGCAAGTGGTGCGAGCGACTCCCGTAGAACGGGACGATCCCGGGACGTTTCCATTCTTCGCCAATCCCAACTACGTCGAACTGACCGATGGGAGTTCTCCTCAGGAGCTCGGCTCGTTCTTAGAATCTCTCGCGTTCGACGCGAAGCACTGGCGTACCCGCGCCGCCGGGCGCGCAGCAGGCGAAGATGATGGTGGGGACGAGTACGGGGCATTCGCAGGTCGGGCACCCGAGCTCTGCACGCTGAACGCGTTTGTCCACGGTGAGGTGCCTGAACGCCTTCTCGTGGTTACTGGCTCTCCCGGGGCGGGCAAATCGGCGCTGCTGGCGCTGCTTGTCTGTAACACCCACGACGCCCTCTCCGAGAGCACGCGCGGTCTCTGGCAAGCGCAGTCAGACATGTTGCCCGGACCCGTCGAACCGGTCGCCGCCGTGCACGCGCGCCAGCTAACGATGGCGGAGGTTGTCGACGCCCTCCACAACCAGCTCGGCCTTCCCGCTTCAAACGGCCCAGAGGAACTCATCGCTCAGATCGAGGCCATGCCAGAACCGCCGCTGGTGATTATCGACGCACTCGACGAGGCGAGCGTGACTTCCGGCGCAGCGGTCGTGGGGTCGGAGTTGCTTGACGGCCTTCTGCTACCGCTTATCGACTCGACCCGGCCCGACGGGATGCCAAGCGCTCGGCTGATACTTGGCACACGCCGCTGGGTGGCGGGTGTGCCGCTAGTCGAACACATCGCCAATCGGGCCATCGTGGTCGATCTTGATGAGGTACCCCCGGAGCGCCTGCGTCGTGAGCTGGAGAGGTACTCCCTGCTCCGACTGGCCGGCGCGAAGAATGCTTGGGACCCGGTGGGCAACGCTCGGGTGGCGCACGCGCTCGCGGAACGTCTGACCGCTGCGAGCCATCACGAGACGAAAGGGCACCTCGACGGCCACTTCCTGGCCGCATCTGTCTTCCTCTCGGGGCTCCTGAACGAGGGCACGAACGTCGATGAGGCGGTGAGCCGTGCGCAGAAGGCGCCCGCCCGGGTCAGTGAACTGCTCGAGCTGGAGCTGTCACGCCACCCGGACCGCGAGGCACTACTAGGGCTTCTCCGGGCGGTCGCTCTCGCCAAGGGCAATGGGGCGCCGCTGGGGGTGCTCGCGCAACTGCATCGATTCACCGCCGATGACGACTCGCCGATCGACGAGGAACGCGCCCGCGAGCTTCTCATCGGTCCGCTCTCGTTCTACTTGCGTACTGCGTCAGACACAGATGGGAGCGTGCTCTACCGTCTTTTCCATCAGGGGCTCGTTGATCAGCTGCAGGATATGTCCGCGCTCGACCACCGCGCAATCCTGAGGTTGGTGGGCGGCAGCGAGCCTGCCTGGGATCAGCAGCGTTCGTACGTGCTGCGGCACATCATCGAGCACGCGTCGGACATCGACAGCCGCGAGAACCGGATTCGGACCAGCGTCGTCTCCTGGCTCTGGGAGCAGCCGGGGTTTCTGCTAGCGTGCAATCCCGCGACCGCCCGCGGCTTTGCTCCACCGATTGCCTCCGCTGGATTCGAATGGTGGGAGCTCTTCTCCTCGACCAAGTTCGGGTCGGATGCTTCAAGGAGCGAGCGTGCCCGGCAGCTCGCCATGCAGGCCGTGCGCTGGGATGACAAGAAGCTGACAGGTCAACTCAGAGCGTATGTGTCCGAATCCGTGCTCTGGCCTGTCTGGGGGACTTCTCGCACGCTCCCGCGCGCTCGCAGTGATGAGCGGCATCCGGCAACTTCGATGCCGTTCAGTTTCGATGATGGGTCCGGCGTGACATTCCGGGGCTATACACGCGAAGGGCAAGAACGGATTGTGGGGACGTTCAGCGGAGAGGTTTGGGCGGCAGCCGGCGAAGAAGCGCTCCGATACCCCCTATGGGAGCACCCGTCCGGGGTCACTGCCGTCGCAGTTTCGCCCAACGGAAAGCGGTTCGCCTCGGCCAGCCTGGATGGTCAGATCGTCGCGCACACGATGGTCTCGACGTCGACCCACGTCGTTACAAAGTCGACCCACGTCGTCACTAATCTGGGCCGTGGCCCCACGGCGCTGCTTGTGGGCGACCTCGGCGAGGTTGTCGTCGGCCTCAGTACCGGTGTCGTTGAGGTACTCGCTGTAAGGTCCGAGGCGGAGCCCGGCGAGCGTATTGAGTTCAACAATGTGGCCACCCTCGAGCTGTCAGGGCGGGGACGTGTTTCTGCGCTGGGGCGCTATAGGGACGGCGACATGCTTGTCGCATTCCAAAACCACACCCTCGTGAGGTGGTCGCCGACGGAGGATACGACGCGGGAACTGATGCTCTCACCGACCCCGATCACATCGATGGCTCTTACGCGCGACGAGCGTCTGCTGGTGTGTGGCTGCTCGGACGGAACAGTCCGTCGCTGGGACATAACGAGCGGAGCTGTCGTGGGATCTCCCCTCTTCGCGGACGAATTTGCCATCCTCGCCGTGCGCATTCTTTCCGACGGTGTGACTATTGAAGCGTTCGCCGAGACAGGAGCTTCGTCGACGTGGGATCTATTCAAGGGGGCTCGCACCGGATTCGAGGCCGAAGAGTCCAGCGCGCCGTTGCGGGCGGTGATGAGCTTGGAGGCGCACGATCGCGTCGTCTCCGGTAGCACCCGGGGTTTACAGACATATGCGAGCAGCACCGGGAGGCAGACGCTCGGGACTTTGGCCGAGCATCCAATCACCGGCTTCGTCGTGGACGGGTTCGAGGATTCGGTGGAGCGTCCCCGGCCCGGTTGGTCCTATCCCAACCGGCGATTGGACTGGCTAGCCCAGCGCAAGTACAACCCAGAGGTGCGAGCGCTAGTCGAAACATCGAACGGCATCGTCGTCGCGGAGGCGGACGGCCGGGTGTCAGGTTGGGAAGTCGTCCGGAAAGACAAGCAGGAGGTGTGGGCGCCGCGCTGGAAAGCCGAGGCGGACGACCGCGTAGAGCAGTTGGTATCGCTTGGGCGCGCGGTCGCCGGCCTAATGGAAGACGGAGCGATCGCCGTATGGGACGCTCAGACCGGCGCGCCACTCGCCGTTGCGCCTGAGTTGCGCGAGCCAGAGCCACACCGGACCACGCTCGCAGCGGACGCCAGCCGGCTGTTCATCGGACATCATGACGGTCGGACCGCAGCATGGGAACTGGGCGGTGACAGACCACCAACCCTGATCACGTCGGTCTCCGGACCTGTCACAGCACTAAATCCCGCTTCGCAAGCGCTGTTAGTGGGCACCGGCACCGGCGTCGTGCAGGCACATCGCTGGGCGGGCGGCACCTGGGAAGCTCGGCTCGAGGCGAGCGTCGTAGGTGTCTTCGAGACCCAAATCCGCTTAGGCCACCGTACCGAAGTCGCTGTGGTGACCGTGAGCTCAGAGGGAGCCGTGTCGCTGCTGGGCGCCGGAACCGGCCTCCGGCTCACCGATGACTTCGAGAACGCTGGCGCGTGCGTTGCCGCAGCCTACGACGCCCGAAGAAGACTACTGACACTAGCTGGCGAGTCCGGACTGCTGACCTTGAGGATCGGCAACGATGACTAATGGCACGGGGTTCCTCGGAATCCATGGCATCAACCAACGCGAAGTCACGCCCCAAGAACTTACCGACGAGTGGACATCGGCTCTCCGCAGTTCTCTCGATGGACTCGGTGTCTCGACGGAGGACGTGGAAGTACCAGTCGTGTTCTACGCCGACGTTTTTCATCCCGCCGCCGTCGCACAGGGCGAGGAACCTCTGGACGACGCGTCGGCACTCCTTCTGGCCGACTGGGCGCTGGACAGTATCGGCGTCCAGGCGCAAGGCCCTGCCGAGCAGTGGGTCGGGCAGGTCGCCCGTCTAATCGCCGGTCGGCTGGACGACGTACCTCCCTGGCTCGTGGCAAGGCTCATGCGAATGGGCGCTCGTGAGGCAAGTGACTACCTGAACGATGCAAGAATGCGGCGCGACATCCAGGGTCGGCTCGCCACGGGCATCGCCACTCACCAGCCGCGGGCCCTCATCGCGCATTCCTTAGGATCGGTCGTGGCGTGGGAGACCATGCAGGCCATCCCCGACCTGCGCGTGGAGCTTCTGCTCACGATCGGATCGCCGCTCGCCCTGCCCAACGCGATGCTTTCCCGGTTGGACCCGCAGCCCGTGCACGGCCGGACGAAGCCTCCGGGCGTCGGCCGCTGGGTCAACGTGGTGCATCCGGGCGACCTGGTCGCTGCGGCGGGTCGTCTTCGTTCAGCTTTCCCCGAGGTGGACGAAGAGTTCGAGATCGATGTCGACCTAGCCGTATGTCACCGGGCGGAGAGCTATCTCACCGCCCCGGTGGCGGCTGGAATTCTCAGTCCATACCGTTGAAGCCGAAACGCGGTGAACCACGCCGCGCCGAGCTGGCTCGCCGGACCGCTGTCTCACTGCCAGCCAATACTCGACCGAAGAGGGCGGTGGAATTCAGCATCCAGAATTACGAACCTGGTCGTGAGCATCCGTTCAGGAATCATAGCGCTAGACGTTCCCACTAGACATGGGATTACGGCGTCTAATGAGCGCCCGCGGGCTTCGGGGCGTTCTTCTCGAAGTCGGGGATCAAGGTCACGCCGACGCCGACTCCTGTCTCTGCGCCGGTGATTTTTCTCTTCGCGTTGAGCCGTGTAGTCACGACGAGGTAGGCCGGCGAAAGACAGATCGACGATACGTTGAGCAGATGGATGATTTGTCAGCAGGATCTGCCTCCGGCCTTCCAATCTGGCACGACGCTTGGGCAGCGCAGCCAGCCACGCTTGAAGAACTCTGGCGCGAAATTGGGTTTCTGAGCTTCTTCGGGTCAGGATCAAGATTTGTTTGGCGAGGTCTCCCAAGCGTCGAATACAACATTGAATCGTCACTCTCTCGAGAATTGCGAAGGAGAGGGATCACCCCGACGGAGGCTGCCATTCGACTGAACGAACAGAACTCGATTGAGGCGGCAAGACGCTGGGGTCTTGGGCATTCGGAGCACGGGTACGCGTCTGACCTGCATCTGCTCGCGATGTTGCAGCATCATGGCGTTCCAACACGACTCGTCGACGTGACGTACAACCCACTTACTGCCCTCTGGTTCGCCTGCTCTGATCCGAAGCTAAGAGACCTGCCCGGCGTGCTGGTGAGCATGGCGGTCTCAAATGTTCCGGTAATTGAGACCGTGCCGGTAGCGCCCCGGGACGTGACCATCGGATCGATGGGTGATCCCCTTCGGTATCCACTTGTGTCAGCCTTGGCATCGTCTGAACACGATGGCGTGCCGTTCTTGGTAGAACCAGTCGTACGGGACGCGAGGATGATCGCTCAAGAAGGGTTGTTCATCGCCTCATCGGTGCCTCAAAGGAGTGCCGGTACTCCTATGGAGGGTTTTCCGTACAAAGGCTCCTGGGTCTTGTTGAGCCTTTTGCGCACTATTCGTGATCTCGGTACGGTGATGATCGGTGACAAATGGGACTCGTTTGGAATATTCGGCCTGATCATCTCGCCAGCGCTCAAGGCACAAATACTTCCCGTATTGGAGAAATCCTTCAATCGGAGCCACCGCACGATGTACCCCGATCTCTCAGGCTTCGCGGTCCAGCGACTTGCCCACGACTACGTTTCGCCAGAAGCCAGTGAAACGCCAGAACGTTGAGCGAGCTACATTGCCCAAAGAGTTCCAGCGAAAGTAGCCATCTTTGACCGATTACGTCGAAGCGGTGATCGACCGCAGGTTCAGTGGCTCTGGCGACCTGTGGGCGCTCTACGAGCGAACTGGCGCGAGGTTGCTCACCGCAGCCGCGGATCTTGGCGAGTTTGAGGCGGGAGCGGTCTATGTCACAGCTGCTGACCACAGTGTCACGGTGAGTCGGAGCACAATCTCAGAAGCACGCGGAGTCCTCGACGATCTCAACTTGGACTACGACTACTCGTTCTACTCGATGTCCAGCGTGCCTGATCGTCGAACCCGTTTCGCTGTGTATCTGTGGGCAGAACAGCGGCGCATCATGGTTACGGTCACGACTCCTTCGCAGGTGTCCAGCGAAGGATTAAAGGGTGTCATGTCAAAGTTCTTCGAGGCCGTTCATGACAACTCACCGAACGCCGCAAGTGTGACTGCTTCACCCCAAGAAGTCGTGCCGGCCGATAGCGAACGGAAGCGGGCGCGCCGCCCCTGGTTCAAACACAGGTACGTTGCTCGCGCTGCAAAGTGGGCCGGAGGCATCATTACTGGAGTCATCGCGGCGGGGTTCATAATGCTTCTGGGATGGAACTGACCACCGAGCCCGACGCGCTGCACGTTACCATCCAGAGGGGCCGCGCCCGTGGCAGCGCAAACACGAGTTCAGGAATTGGGACCGATGCCGAGTGTGCGGTTCATCACTGCGAGCATTGAGCGATCGGGCGCTCTGAAGGCGTGACACGTCAAGCTCGACCACATGCTCGATGGATGGCGAACGGTCGACCTCTTCGATGTGGCCTTCACGTAGAAGGTTCCCGCGCGGGTCGACATCGTCGTGGCGTAGGGAGTCCGCTCGCTCCTCCCGTGCAAGACGCCCCAATGGCTCAGCCGTCAATTGCTGGTAGTTCGGCTTCGTTCCAGATTTCGGCGAAACGATCGGCGACGAGTGGCCAGACCTCCTGACGTCCGTCTTCGATCGAGTGGACCTTGCTCGCCAAATCCCCGAAGAGAACGAAGTCGTGGAGAATAACTCTGCCTGCCCGGTCACACCGCCCCTGCGGATCGGACAAGCGCAGCGCTACCGTGTCGCCGTCGCGACGCCAGATCTGCGGCATATCCTCAATGCCCGAGAAGACGGTTTCGTAGATGGGGAGCGGGTCGCGAGTTCCGGCGTTGCGGAGGAAACGAAATCCCCAGCTTCGTCCTCGGCTGGCCCAGATGATACTCATTTGAGGCTTCGAAGCAGTACCTGATCCTTCTCACCTCTTTCTAAGTCCAGCCCGAAATTGGTCATCATGATGCTCACATAATCATGCTTGTCTTTCGCATCGCGATTGAACTCGTCGAGCTTGTCGTTGGTCAGCTTCGCCATAAAATCCGCAAGACTAGGTCCGATTAGGGCTACAACAAACTTGAGAGGGCCAGGCAGCTTGATTTTGGTTGTGATGAGAAGCACCAACGGGGTGACGGTACTCAGCAAATGATTCGCTACCTCGCCGCCCTTCTTCATCGCCAAAATCCACCCGATCGTTCGCGACAGCGGGAGCATGGCCGCCATCGGCAGGATTAGATCTAACCCAATGCGCTTAGTTACCTCAATGCTTCCCGGTTCGAACTTTGCAGAT
The DNA here is from genome assembly GCF_040548835.1 of Mycetocola sp. 2940. Lineage (NCBI taxonomy): Bacteria > Bacillati > Actinomycetota > Actinomycetes > Micrococcales > Microbacteriaceae > Mycetocola > Mycetocola sp. 2940. Next base: position 6,353 of record NZ_JBEPSK010000012.1, on the reverse strand, counting down.
GACAGCAGCACGAAGTCTTCGCCCACGGACAGGGCGTCGGGAGCTTGTATGAACCCACCGAGCACAGTCCGTAGCTCGCTCAACTCGCCGGCAGCCTTCTCCACGATGAGGTCTCTGAGCTCGCACACGTCGAAGTCTGGCAACAGGTCGGATTTTGAAAGCGCCACGACCCAGACGCGGGGAAACATGACGAGTGGTTTGCCGTCCTCCAGTAGGTCGTCCCGGAGCTTGAGAAGTCCGTTTTTCAGGTTGGTGAACAACGCTTTCAGGTACCGTTCCTCCTCACCGGAGTTGTCCATCAGCCGCTGGGCATCCACCAGAAGTAAAGCAACATCGGAAGTCAACAGAGACCTGAATGTTTCGACTCGGCGCGCAGCCTCCACCGGTCCGTTGGGATCCTGCTCAAACCACTCCCCGGGATAGTCATGCCAAATTAGGCGCAAGTCCTCGACCTGCTTGGCATTCTTCGCCTTCGAGCCGGGCACTTTTCGGCGCTTGACCGAGAAAGAGTATGAGGTCGCTTTCAACTGGTTCGACATCGGCAGGGACGCTGTCTTCTTCATGCCGAGGTAGTTTTGATGAAGTCGATTACCGTCGCTGGTATCGTCCGCGACAACGTCGAAGAGGCTCGTTTTCTGAAATTCTGGCTCCTGTGCCCCTCCATAGAAGGAGGAGAGCAGCACCGTTTTGCCGCTGCCTCTTTCACCGAATACCGCAATTTGCTGCTCGCGTGCTACTTTGCCTAGTCCCATATGAGAAACCTATGGCACGGGAGGCATCCCAGTTGCCGCAGCCACCCCCCGCGCTGAGGTCCTGGGGTCGCCACGAAAGCGGTAGGAGATCCCGTTGCGGGTGCTCGAAAAGGCATAAACGACACATCGGCGGAAACAGCGGGTCGAGTAACCGGGCACGGGTCATGTGGTTAACGCCGCATCACTCGAGAACCGAGTGGATTGCTACGTTGCAGGCGCGGTCTCCCAGGTCGACATCAGCGTTATCCCCGACTGGCACGAACGGACCCAGGGTTCTCAGTGCGGCAACTGACTTGTGGGGGGTTCTGTTGGATGACATATCCCTGATGCTCACCCGCATTGGGGCCACGCAGATGGGTACGGGTACGTCGCGGCTTCCGTAAGATCACGACTACGCGCTCCACCGTGTCTACCGGACCACAGCGACCAGAAGGTTCTTAATGACCGAAGTAACTGACAGAACCACAGGTCCCGAGAGTGAGGGGTCGCCTCGGAACGACCTCATCGTCAAAAGGTTCGTTGAGGAGTTGCTTACCCTCGAGCAGATAGCAGACGAGTTTGGCGTCTCACGTGCTCGTATCGGTCAAATATTGAAAGAGGCAAATGTCGACGCGCGGGCCGTGCAGAGGCAGCGGACGCTCGGTCGGGCCGACGTGCGCGCTGGCGAAGTCAGATCGTTCGCCGATGAGATTTCTGACGCGGCCGTGCGCCTCGCGGCCCTCGGACTGGCGCGAGCAGACATCGAAGCAAACCTTGCGGCGTTCCGACCAGATACAGACCCTGGCATCATCTCGGCGTCTATCGATTACCTCCGCGACGCGGGTCGGCTCGTCATCGACAGATCCGGAGGTGAGCAAAAGGTACCGGACAGCGTGCTGCGCTCGAGTCTGCTGTATGCCGTGGGCCGTCGATACGAACTCGTCGCCCCGCAGACTTCGGCGGAACTCTCAATGGATCCAGAAATGGTCGCAGATACGAACCGCGTGCTCGCCTCAGCCGGCGTTCCGCCGGAAGAGATCTTGCAGGTTCTCAATGTCATACAGGCAGCGTCGGAGCGCATTGCAGCTGATGAGTCCGTGACCCTCTCCGGCACGAGTTACGACGCAACCCGAGCGGCCTTTTTGGCCGACCACCCGGCCTCCGACCGGCAAGCTGTTGCGTGGCCTGTGGGTTCTCTAACCGTCTCAAGGCGGTTGGGTGGCAGCTGGAATGCCGCACTAAGCTCACTCGGCATTAAGACCCAGTCTGCTCCCGAAGGTTTCGGAGCCGCTCAGTACACGCGTTCGGAACTTGCCAGGACTATCCGCGACTTCATTGCTTCAGGCGTCGGAACGGCCTACGCAGATTACGAACAATGGGTGCAAACAGAGAAGGGGAGTGGGCGCGTCCGTCCTTCTGGACCTTCCGTGAGATACGCCTACGGGTCATGGAATGACGCCGTACGATCGGGCGGGGACGCTGAGCGAGTTGACCGTGTAACCGAGCGACGATTGCGGAAACCGGCGACGCAAAGCACACTCGATGAACTTATCGAGCACGAGGAGGGCGAGCGCGAGAGGCTTTCCGACGAACTCATGCGGCAGGCGGAGTCCGGAAAGCTTACGCCGGAGCTGCTCGAATCCATCGAGCACCAGAAAGCCGTTGCAACCGCCACGCTCCACAGATATAGACAGGAGGGGGAGAGGTGGGACGAACAGGTCCGGAGGTGGGCCAAACAAGACACGCAGGGTGATCGTCAATTCAAGATTAACCTTTGGTTAGCCGTGGCGATCGGCGCGAGCGCCGCCATCGCTCCGATGGTTGTGTGGTGGCTCGACCGCTTGTTCCCGGTTCCGTAGTCCCCTTTTTCTGATCTGGCCACGTAACCTCCGGCACTCGCCATAGCCAGTTCTACCACCCTTCCCGCCAGATTGAGGACGCCATAGGTACCCCCGAACTGCGAGCTGCCCACGATGCTCCTGCGATCAGCCTGACGGATCCACAGTGATCGGCGCGGCAACGGTCGGGCACACCCGGAGCGGTTGAGATCCGCGAACCATTTGCGCGCGGGCCGCCCTGCGAGCGGTCGCCTATCGTTCCCGCTTGAAGTCCCGTGAAGTTCCCGTTGAGGGTTCCTTTAGAGCATCGACGGCTTGAAACGACGCTTCGCTGGCACGAAGTGACGTTCGGGAGAGCTACGCTCGGGAGTAGTCACACTCGACGCATTGTCGGTGGTTGTTCCACTTCATGAGGCGGCATGGTTTCATGGAGCATGACGACAACCGTGCCCCTGGACGTGGCGGATAACCTCGCCGCTCTGAGCGCAGCGTTGTCAGCGGTGATACCACCGAAGGCTTCATCAAACCTTCTGATCGGTACATGGAATCTTCGAGCGTTCGCGGATCTCACAGCCAAGTGGCATTCGGAACCCGACGATTCTCCTAAGCGCGACTGGTACGCCGTGGCGTGCATCGCCCAAGTCGTCGCACGCTTCGACGTGGTTGCCGTTCAGGAAGTGCGCCGCAACACGACCGCGTTACGTTTCCTCCTCGAACAGCTCGGTGAGGCATGGCGGGTCATCGTCTCCGACGTGACCGAGGGCGGTCCGGGAAACGGAGAACGCCTGACCTATCTGTATGACTCAACCCGGGTGCAACCCTCCGGGTTGGTGGGCGAAATCGTGCTCCCCGCAACAGGTGACGTGCCAACCGAGCAGTTCGCCCGCACCCCATATGCCGTCAGCTTTCTCCGCGGAAACGCAGAATTCACCCTGACCACACTGCACGTCATCTGGGGGAAAAACCCACAGGCGCGACTACCCGAGATCACAACATTCGCCGGGTGGATGCGCCGCTGGGCGGACCGCCCCCGCGACTGGAACGACAACCTGCTCGTGCTGGGCGATTTCAACCTCGATCGGATCGGCGACCCGTTGTTCGAGGCATTCGTTTCGACGGGGCTTTGGCCTCCCACAGAGCTGAATAGCGTTCCGCGGACGGTGTTCGACAATGATCGGTCGAAGCACTTCTATGACCAGATCGCCTGGTTCTCCGAACCGGACGGGCAGTCTTTGTTGCACTCCCTGACGTACACCATGCGTGCGGGCTCCTTCGACTTTCTTCCACATCTGCTGGGAAACATGACACGGTCAGAAGCATCCTGGCGGATCTCGGACCACTACCCGTTGTGGGTGGAATTTCAACTGTCCCCATGAGTCGTTCCTCCGGTCCGCGTCGATGAAGTCACGGAGCGCACGACCCCGGCGCCAACTCAACGTAGCCGCAGACGAACTCTTCACACCCGTTGGCGCCCTTTGGACCGCGATGGGAAAGCCCCGCCCTTCCCGAACTCCTTCTCACGGGCAGGTGAGCCGAATAGCATCCTCGTATGAGCACCGGCCCGAATCCTCACCAGACACCTTCTGAGCTTCGCGCTGGCGAGGCGTTGCTCACCACCGAGCCTCAACTGCATACGTTCGGCGGTGCTCCTTCCGGTAAGACGTTGAGCAGACCCGACTTGGCAAACGCCAGAGAGGCAGGCAGCAACGCCGCGGAGGACTTCTCACGCTCCACAAGCAGCGGTGCCCGACGACCAGTCCCCGCCGGCGATGACCTCTGGCACCTAATCATGGGAGAGCAGCGACGGGAAGACTTCGAGGCTGGCGCCCTGGCAATGCTCCGGCAGGAGTGGGAGCACGGTTATGAAGGCTACTTGTGACCTCAACCCTGTCGTTGTGGATCCGACTTCCCCGCGCCCGCCGTTCATCGTCTAGAGTGGCAGCGATTCGGCTATGAGGCGGTGCCGCCACCGTGGCGGCACCGCGATCAGTCGACATCCATCGCGAACAGCCGGTGAGGAAATCTGCTGCAGTCGGGGCGCTGATTCACTGAGAAGCGGCGAAACCCCCGGGTGGGACGGTGCTGCCACCGTGGCAGCACCGCGTTCACTCATCATCCTTCGCGAACGCCCGGTCAAGTAGCGCGGCGGTGGCCGGGTTCACCATCTCGCTGCGTTGGATGTAGTGCTGCACCGTGATCTTCGTGTCCGTGTGGCCCAGCAGCTCTGAGGCGAGTTCGATGCTGGCGTTGGTGTTGACCGCGGTGGCAACAGTGCGGCGGAACATGTGCGGGGTCACTCCCTTGATGCCCGCTCCCTCGAGCACCTGTCGCAGTTGACGACGCACGTTCGCCGTCGTCAACGGCGTGCCGTCCCGGGACTGGAACAGCAGGTCATCCAGGCCCAGACTCCCGACCTTGGCGAGCCGCCGGCGGACCGCGTCGGCAGTGAAGGTGGGGATGGCAACAACGCGGGTGGACCTGGCGGTCTTGGGATGATCCTGCCGGTAAGTCTGCTCACCTTTGCGGCTGATGATCGTGCCGGACAGGCGGATGGAGGGCACCGGGCTCGTGACGTCGACGTCCCGGCGGCGGATCGCCAGCACCTCGCCGATCCGTGCTGAGGTGCCGAGCATCACCTCGATGATCGCACCGAGCTGGCCGTCGGGCTTCGGCCCGGAGACGTGGTCGGCGGCGCTCTCCCACTGGGCGATCGCCGCGCGGATCGTGTTCACCTCGGGGGCCATGAGCGCATCGGGGATGTGCGGCTCGCGGTGAAGGCGGGAGACGTGGTGCATCGGGTTGCGCGGAAGAACCTCATGCCGCACCGCCAGTTCCAAAGCGAGCCGCAGCACCACCCGAGCCTGCTTGGCGCGACTGTAGGAGATCTTCGCCAGCTGTTTGATGAACTGGTCGCACCGGGCGACGCCGATCTCCCGCAGCGTGAGGCTGTCGAACGCCGGAGAGACGAGGGTGCGCATATTGCGCTCGTACAGGTTCCGGGTGGTTTTGGAAATCCGGCCCTCCAGATCGATGTCGTTCAGCCAGTAGGCCACGAGGTCGGCGAAGAGGCTGTCGGGCGTCAGGGTGGAGTCGGTGGGTCGGAGCAGGGACCGCTCAGCGAGCTTCGCTTTCAGCGCGCCCTCGGCGGCCTTGGCGGTGGCGCCGGTGGCCTGCACCTGGCGCGCTCGACCGTCCCAGTCGCGGTAGCGGGTTCGTGCCTCGAATCGGCCGGATGGCATCGCCCGCGTGGTGATGTCGCCGAAGGTGCCGATGGTCAACCGTGGCCGGGCCATCTCAGTTCACCGCCGATCGGTGTGACCGGGTGGGCTGGACGGTTCGCGCTGCTCGGCGATCCACGCCCGCACGTCGGAGACGGCGAACTTCAGATGTTTGCCGAACCGGTAGGCCGTCGGGCCTTTGCCGTGCACCCGCCAGTCGTAGACCGTGGAGAGCGGTATACCGAGGTAGGACGCCAGTTCGGCGACGTCCATCAGGGGCTCCAGACCCCATGCGTCGGTCGGAGGAGAGGTTGGGTGTTCTTCGTGGATGCTCATACCCACTAGGTGCGCACGAGGATCCCGAATGATCGGAGCGGACCCAGAAGAACGTCAGCGCGACGGACGGGAGCGCGGCCTCAGGGCCGTTTGAGAGGAGTAAAAGGTGGGTTTTTGATGGGGTAGTCAATTCCGTTAACCTAAAAAGTCCCGGAAACCCTTGAGTTTCCGGGACATTCGGTCGGGCTGACAGTGTCTGGTTTCAGGACATCGTTGACAGATGTGTCGGG
>NZ_JBEPSK010000011.1:0-97740 GCF_040548835.1 Mycetocola sp. 2940 | reverse complement strand
GGGTGGGTGGTTGTGTGAGTGACCGATTGTGGGGGGGTGGGGGGGGGGGGGGGGGGGGGTGGGGGGCGGGGGGGCGCCCCCCCCCCCGGGGGGGGGGGGGGGGGCCCCCCCCCCCCCCCCCCCCCCGACGCAGGTCACACGGGCACGCCTAGACGGTCACGCCCATCGCGCGGTTCTTCAGGTTGTTGAACTCTGTCTGGTTGATGGCCCCCGTGTCGAGGAGAGTCTTCGCTTTCGCTATCTCTTCCGCGGGCGACGACGAGGCGACGGAGCGGATGTACTGATCCGTTTCGGAGCGCGCCGCCTGCATGTCGGCCAACGACCGTTCGGTCATTCCCCTGCCGCGTGCGATGAGATACACCAGGGCCGCAAGAATCGGCACGAACAGAAGGAAGATCAACCAGACCGCCTTCAGCCAGCCGTTCAGCGTGTGGTCACGGAAGATGTCGACGATGATCTTGAACAGGACCATCAGGTACGCAAAGAAGACGTAGAACCAGAAGAGGTAGACGATAAAGTCCCAGAAACTCATGACGGGGCGACCTTTCCGCAATCCATCGGCGAAACGAGCAGATGGCCAGAATCTACTGACGGGCGGATGCCACGACATCACCCCACGAGGATGAACGACGCCGCGTGCCGGCCATCACCCCGGGCGGATGACGACGGACGCCCACCGCTGCCGTAGCGTCCCGCATGTCGGCTGGGCGGAGGCGACGACCGGGCCGTCGGAGGTGAAGGATGAGCACACGACGCCGCCGCACGCCGGGGAACGACTCGACCTTCCTGGGAGCGACGGACACCGGTCGGTCGATCTGGCAATCGGGTTATTGGCTCGTGCTGGCCCTCCTGACCGTCTCGTATGTGCTCTGCGCGATTCAGACGTCTCCGAATCCCAGCCTCATCGCCCTGCTGTTCCAGCTCGTCACCGTAGCGGCGACCCTCTGGGTGGCGCAGGTGAAACCGAGCATCAGGAGACTCGGATGGGCGATCCTCACGGCGGTGGGGCTGGCCGTGGTGATCGTGCAGCTCGGCGGAGTCGAAGGCCGGTTGCTCGGGGTGATCCTCTCCACGGCATCCATGCTGGCGTACCTCGTCGCACCCGTCGCGATCATCGCCCACCAGGCCAGAAAAATGCGGGTGGACGGCCAGACCTTCCTCGCTGCCATTTCCGCCTACATCATGGTGGGGATGTTCTTCACCTTCGCCTACAGCCTGGCCGCACTGTCGACCGCGCAGCCCCTGTTCGGCGAAGGAGACGAAGACACGCTGACCAGCCGGCTGTTCTTCTCCTTCACGACGCTGACCACGACCGGCTACGGCAATCTCGTGCCAGTAGGAGCCCTTGCGCAGAGTGTCGCCATCATGGAGGCGATCGCCGGACAGCTCTTTCTGGTTGTCGTAGTCGCGCGCGTCGTGTCGGGCTGGCAGCCACAGCGCCGCTGACGCATGCGCTGGAATCTGTCATCACCCGCGGAGGATGACTCCCGGAATTTAGCCGAATGTCCCCCTTTGAGGAGGGAACGGGCTGTGCAACACTGACCGGTGGAAACGATTTATGATGGATATTTCGCGACAAGGCACGGGGCAAAAGCTGGTCGCACGGCCAGCTCTGATTGCTGCGCTCGACGGAGCATTCGACCGGCGACTGACGCTCATCGCGGCTCAGGCTGGTGCAGGCAAGACGACCTTGCTGCGGCAATGGGTCGCGGCGCACCCCGAACGCCACTTCACCCGGCTCGACGTCGAAGCGGCCGACGATGATCCGGCCCACTTCGCTCGTCGATGGATCACCGCTCTGAACAGTTCACGACCGGCGACGGCTCGTGCGTCCGCAACGATCCCGGCTCAGGGCGACGGCTTCGGACCCGCGCTCATCGCCAGCATGGCGAACGCGCTCGCCAGCCCCCACGAGACCGTGATTCTTCTCGATGACGTCCACCATTTCACCAACGTCACGCTCGTAGCGGATCTGGGGCGCTTGATCGAACGGATGCCACGGAATGCGCACGTCGTACTGGCTTCGCGCGTCGATCCCCCGATCGCGTTGAGTCGCTACCGTCTCAACGATGATCTTCTCGAGTTACGACCGGCTCAACTCGCGTTCTCCGAGTCCGAGTCAGCCGCGCTTCTCGAACAGATCAGCGGGCGCCGGTTGGAGCCGGCACAGGTTCGGACGCTGCGCGACAGAACAGAAGGCTGGGCTGCTGGCCTGCAGCTCGCTGCCCTGCGCCTTCGACGCGAGCCCGACGCCGATTCGTTCATCTCCGAATTCAGCGGAAGTGATCGGCTGGTCGCCGATTATCTGGGTGAGGAAGTGATCGCGGGCCTTCCTCCCGCGCGCCGACGGCTCCTCCTGGAGATGTCGGTCCTGGACGACATGTGCGCCTCGCTTGTCGACGCAGCCACGGGGACCAGCAACGCGCAGCAGATTCTCGAGGAGCTGGAACACGAGTGCATGTTCCTCGTGCCTCTGGACGCCCAGCGCCGCTGGTTCCGTTTCCATCACCTCTTCTCCGACCTGTTGCGGTCCCGGGTCCGGGCCGAGAACCCCGCGGCAGAGCTCCGCATTCTGACGGCAGCAGCCGACTGGCACCTCGCCCGAAGCAGCGTCAAATCCGCCCTCCAGTATCTGCTGCGCGCACAAGCCCGTGACGGAGCCATGGAAGCGATGCTGGCTTCCGTTGCGGACGACGCAGCACACGGTGAGGTTCGGACGCTGCCGCATCGACAACCGCCGCTGCGCGACGCGCTGAGAACCGCCCAAATGAACGAGGAACTCTTCGCTGGCCTGCGACACGCCTGGGGAGGCGGGACTTCGTCGCAGGCATCCCCTGTGAACGGGAGAGGTAACGGCCGCACCGACGTGCAGCGCGGCTGGGGATTCGTGGCCGCGCAGGTGCTCTGGCGTGCACGACCAGACATCTCCACCGACGAAGCTCGACGCCGACTGGCTGAGCTGACGCAGAACGGTCCCGCCACGCACGCCACCTCGGCGGCACTGGTCGAAATCCTCGTCTCCGGTGGACGTGCCTACTTTTTGGCCGGGAACACCAACGAGGCTCGGGCGTGGCTGTCGCGGGCACTCGTCGCCGCGGCATCCGACGTGGTCGGACGCGTGAGCGCGCTCGGGGCGCTCTCCCTCGTGGAGGCGTGGTGCCGAAACACCGCGCTCGCTGAAATTCTCATGAGAGACGCCCTCGAGGCGGCGCGGGACGCCGGAATGCTGGCGCATCCCGCGATCGCCGACGCCTACCTGGCCTCCGTCCTCACCGCCCTGGAACCCCAGCCGGCGAAGCACCCGGAACCCGCGCCGCAGCTCGCTCCGGACGACGAGTCCGACACCGCGCCCGCCCCGTCGGATGCCGCGACCGTGCGTCATCCGCTTGCCACCCGGCCACCACCGCGCCCGGCGGAGTCCGGTGTGGCGGCGTTCGACGACCAGAAGCTCGTGGCCACCGTTCTGTTCGAACGCGCCGCGGCGTCGATCACCCTCGGCGACACGGAGCCCGCTCGAGAGATGGTCGCCGCGTGGGACGAGCTCGTCCAGGTCTCCACCCCGCTCTCGGTGGTGCAGAACCACATTCTCCGCGCCCGGCTGGCCGCCATCGATGAAACTCCCGATGAAGCCATCCGCGAGCTGACGTCAGCGCTCAAGGTGGCAGAGATCCACGGACTCGTCGAGGTCTTCGTTCAGGCCGGTCCCCTGATCCTGCAGCGGCTGTCGATGATCTCCGGGCCTCAGGCGGCATTCAGCGACGTCATCCGCACGCGGGCCCGCCAGGAAGACGTACCCGTGTCGGTGGACCTGGCCGAACCGCTCACAGAGCGGGAGCGTGAACTTCTCGCCTACCTGCCGACGCGGTTCACCAACGATGAACTTGCCCGCCGGTTCTACGTGTCCGTGAACACGATCAAGACGCACATGGCGCACATCTATCGCAAGCTCGACGCGACCACACGAGACGGGGCCATCGAACGCGCCCGCGAACTCGGTCTTCTCTGAATTCCGCAGGCCGCACCGGCGCTCACAGCAATCGTTTGTCCGGTTGCTGACCTGCGCCAGCAGCCGGGCGTTTCTTCGGAGCTTCGCGTTTGCGCCCGGCGCGCTCCTGCCGCGCGGCGGCATCCCTTGCCCTCATGATCCTCTTGGCCTCGTCGATGTCACCGGTCAGCGGCCGCCATGCCGCTGCGCGCGGGTCGGCGTCGAGCAGAACAGCCCGCACGAGCAATGTCAGCGGCACGGCGAGTACGGCGCCCACGGGCCCGAGGACCGGCGTCCAGAACAGCACCGAGACGAAAGTGATCGTCTGCCCGAGAGCGACGACGTTGCTCACGAGCAGCGGCTGCACGATCGACTGCACGATCACGTTGATGATGCCGTAGATGAGGATGACGGCGATCCCGGTCGGCCATCCCCCGACCAGGAAACCGAAGACCGTCGGCGGGATGAGGGCGATGAAATAGCCGACATTCGGGATGAAGCTGCAGATGAACGAGAGCAGGGACCACAGAAGCGGAGCCGGAACGCCGAGGAGTGCCAGTGCGATGAAGTTCATGGAGCTCTGAAGGAGGCCGAGCGCAGTCGCAGCGACCATGTACCGTCTGACGCTGACCGCGTAACCGAGGATTGCCGAGACAATGGCCGGGTGACTCTCCCGGAGTTGCGTGAAGAGCGTTGAGAGGTACGTGGCGTCCAGTGCCATCAACATCACGAGCGTAAGGATGACGACGAGCGAGAACACAATGCCGGTGATGCCGCCGAGCACCCCGCCGATGAGGTCGATCAGGTTCGACGGTTCGAAGCCGGCGACGATCGTTTCAGCCGACTGCGCTCCCACCCCGATGCTCGCGAGCCAGTCGCTGATCTCCTCGCCGATCTGCTCCAACTGCGGTGTGAATTGCGGCAGAAGTGTCGTGAATTGCGTCAGTGCGACCAGGAGCGCCGCGACGAAACCCGCGAGCAACGCGAAGACGAGCAGGATCGCAAGTACGGTGGCCACGCCCCGCGGCACCCGGATCCGTTCCAGTGCGCCGCGGACCGGATGTGCGCAGATGGTGAGCACGAGTGCCAGGGCGACGGGAGCGGCGACCGGCTGGAGCGCCCACAGCCCGAAGACGGTGGCCGCGGCGCCTCCGAGGCCGAGCAGAACCACCGTGACCCGCGGAAAGCCTGTCGTCCCGGCTTCGGCGGCTGTGCCGGGCTCGTCCGGGGCGGGCTTCCGGACAGCCGCCGGTCGCTCAGCGCGGCGCCAGAAGTGCAGGTTCATCGTCCTATCCTCAAGGCGCGGTGCAGCGCCGTCGTCGGCGGATCCCGGTTACCGGCACGGTAGCACTCGGCAGCGGGTATTTCCACGTGATCGGCTGGGGCACGAAAATGTCATCCGTGGCGGGTGACCGTTGAGCGGGTCGCGCCGAGTGTCGCTTTCATCCGGTCCGGGTGACGATTCCAAGCGTGTGCCGTCACTAGCGTTGAGACCCCCGGGGATCCCGCCCCGCCTCGCTGCGCCCTGACGATTGGAGCGGCATGTACCAGCCATGCGGAGGTTCTCCCGCCCGCCGGAAAGTTCATCGCGGCCGCGGAACATGATGGACTCGACGCTCGCAGCCAACCTGATCTGGGCGGCGGCCCTTCTCGTCGACCTCGGGATCAAGGTGGCCGCCCTGATCATCATCCCCCGACGTCGCAAACCCACCGCGGCGATGGCATGGCTCTTGGCCATCTTCCTCATACCGTTCGTGGGTATCGTCTTCTTTCTTCTGATCGGCAGTTTCCGGCTCCCGAAGCGGCGACGGAACGAGCAGGCTCGCATCAACGAGCTCATCGCGAGCAGGGTGGCGGATGCCACCGAGCATCAGGATTCCACCGCCTGGCCACGCTGGTTTCAGAGGGTCGTGAGACAGAACCAGGCATTGACCGCACTACCCGCAGTGAGCGGCAACGACGCGTGGTTGATACCCGACTACGACGCGTCGATCGCCGAGATGGCATCCGCGATCGAGAACGCGACACATTTTGTGCACATCGAGTTCTACATCGTGGCGTTGGACGCTACGACAGCGGAATTCTTTGCAGCAATGGAGCGTGCGGTGAAGCGTGGGATCACTGTGCGATTGCTCGCCGACCATGTGGCGTCGAAGCGCGTGGCGGGTGCCCGCGAGACGTTTGCGGAGCTGGACCGGATCGGTGTCTTGTGGGCCTGGATGCTGCCATTCATGCCGGCAAAGGGCAAATATCAACGACCGGATCTGCGCAATCATCGCAAGCTCGTGGTCGTCGACGGGAACGTGGCCTACCTCGGCTCGCAGAATCTCATCGACCGGAGCTATGACGCACCCAAGAACATCGCCAGGGGCCTCAAATGGCAGGAACTCATGGTGCGGGTGTCAGGGCCGGTGGTGGCCTCCGTCAATGCCGTGTTCCTGTCCGACTGGCTCATCGAGACGGGCCAGCTCGTCGACGACGAGCACGTCCCCGCCGCCGTCGCTTCGGCCCAGGGCCGACTTCTGTGCCAGGTCGTTCCGAGTGGTCCTGGCTACGACACAGAGAACAATCTGCGTCTGTTCCTGTCCCTGCTCTACGGCGCCACCGAGCGGGTGATCATCACGAGCCCCTATTTCGTACCGGACGAGGCCATGGTGTACGCGATCACGACCGCATGCCAGCGCGGGTTGGAGGTGCAGCTGTTCGTGTCCGAAATAGGCGACCAGGGCCTCGTCTATCATGCCCAGCGTTCCTACTACGAAGTCCTGCTGGAGGCCGGCGTACGGATCTTCCTGTACCCGGAGCCCTACATTCTGCACTCCAAACACGTGTCGGTCGACGACGACATCGCCGTCATCGGATCGAGCAACATGGACATCCGCTCGTTCAGCCTCAACATGGAGGTGTCGCTCCTCGTTCGCGGGCGCTCCTTCGTCCGGGCGATGCGCCGGGTGGAACAGGCGTATCGGGACGCGGGGCGCGAGCTGACGCTCGAAGAATGGCGCCGCGAACCTCGCACAGCCACCATTCTCGACGGCCTTGCGCGACTGACCTCTGCCCTCAACTGAGGCGCATCACCGGGCCGCACAGCCGTTTCGGTGAATTCACCCGGGATGGATGACGCGACCACGCCGGCAGGAAGCCAGCCTAGAAGCATTCAAGGCCGCACGGCGCTATCGAAAGGACGGATGATGTTCGGAAACGATTTCTGGGATTTTGTGTGGTTCTTCTTCTGGAGTTTCGCCTTCATCTCCTACCTCATGGCCCTCTTCGCCGTGATCGCAGACCTGTTTCGGGACCATTCGATCAGTGGCTGGTTGAAGGCGGTCTGGATCTTCTTCCTCATCTTCGTCCCCTTCCTGACGGTGCTGATCTACCTCATCGCCCGTGGGCGCACCATGGCGGAACGCAGCGCACGCGATGCGGCAGCCGCACAGTCGGCCACGAATGAGTACATCCGGCAGGTGGCCGGCTCGAGCAGCGCCGATGAAATCGCGAAAGCGAAGTCACTTCTCGACGCCGGAACCATCAGTGCCCAGGAATACGAGGCACTGAAGGCCCAGGCCCTGCAACCGCGCTGAGCATGGCGAACCGTGAGCGACTTCCTTTCTCCCGATCACGCAGGTGTGGCCTCGTTCACCACGCGCAGCCCGTTGAGGGTTCGCGGGTAGCCGATGTACGGCAGAAGTTGTGTGAGCGTATCGACGAGGACCCCGCGGTCATTGCCGACGTTGAGGTTCGCGGCGACGTGACCGGCGACCTGCGGCTCGCATCCACCAAGGGAGACCAGGATGGCAAAGGTGAGGAGCTCGCGGCTGCGCAGGTCGAGCCCGGTGCGTGTGTAGTGATCGCCGAAGCAGTTCGCCGACAGAAAGCGCTGGATGTGCGTCTGATCCGCGGGCGCACTGGCGTACAGGCTGTCGACCCGTGCCGCGCCGATGATTTCCATCTGCACGGCGAGGCCGCCTTCTTCCCTCGTTTCCGGCGTCGTCGTCGACTGACCGGGCAGAGGCAATTCGATGCCTCTATCGGTAAGAATCGAGTTGGTGACGTGGAGAAAGTCGAGTGCCCTGGCCATGCCGACGTAAGGCACCGCCTGGTAGACGACCTCCTTCAACTCGACCGGGGTGACCCCGATCCTGAGAGCCGCCCCGGCCAACACCCGGTACTCAGCGAGCGCCTGACACGCGATCATCGATCCGAGCTGGACGATGAGTCGCGTTTTCGGGTTGAGGCTTGATTCGCGCAGGACCTCGTCGAAAGCGAAGTTGTCGAAGTACTCGATGAACTCCGGGTCGGTCTGCTGCAGGCTCGACGCGTGGTCGGGGAACAACTCGTCGTGGTTGTGTTGGGCTGTTGCACTGATTGCCATGACGAGGCCTCCTCGCGAGGGAACGGGTTATCGATTCGAGCGTATGCCGGTCTTCCCGGCCGCGGCAGGCCCTGGCGCTCACCCTCTCGCACGGAACAGGTCTCTGGCTCTGCTGTGACGGCAGAGCCAGCTATCGAGAACGTCTTCGGACGGATCGGATTCGGGGACTGGTCCGGTTCCTGGCCCCACGCCGATCCAGCCGATCTGTTTGCTGCCTTCATCAATGCGATCGAAAAGTTCGTTGCGTCCCGGGCCGTGAGTGGGAACCTCGGCTGGAACGCGACGTTGATCGAAGGTGACATCGAACCTTTCCTCACCGAGCTCAAGAACACGCCAAGCGGGGAGATCTCCCTCTTTGCGGGCATCTCCCTCGTGCGCCAGCTTTTCTTCTCGGGGGTGCTCGACGAGCTCACACTGATGGTCCACCCGGTGGTCGCCGGCACCGGCCGCCACCTGTTCGAGCACGGTGATCCGACCACCCGTCTCGAGCTGGTGAAGTCCACCATCACGAGCGCCGGCAATGCCCTGCTGACCTACTCGCTGCGGGCTGCCTGAGCAAGACGCTGATCCTCGGTCACCCCTCGGGCGTCCTTGCGGGTTCGGCTGACGAGGATCGACAGAACGGCCGCGATGACGCAGATGGCCGCCCCGCCCCACCACGCGTACGTGTACGCACCGAACGCGTCACGAATGACGCCCGCGCCGAACGCGGCGGCTGCGGCTCCGATCTGGTGGGATGCGAACACCCAGCCGAAGACGATCGTGCCGCGCTCGCCGAAAATCTCCCGGCACAGCGCAGCGGTAGGAGGGACGGTCGCCACCCAGTCCAGGCCATAGATCACGACGAAGAGGATCATGCTCGGGTGCACCCGGTCTGACAGCAGCCACGGGAGCATGAGCAGTCCCACGCCGCGAAAGGCGTAGTAGCCGACGAGAAGCTTGCGCGGGTCGAACCTGTCGGTCAGCCACCCGGAGGCGATCGTGCCGGCTATATCGAAGATGCCCACGACGGCCAGCAGGCCGGCAGCGGTCGTGGCTGCCATGCCGTGGTCGTGGGCCGAGGGGATGAAGTGGATGCCGATGAGGCCGTTCGTCGTCGCTCCGCAGATCGCGAACGCGATCGCCAGCGCCCAGAACGCGCGGTGCCGGGCGGCGAACCTGAGCCCTTCGATGGCACGCGCGACCGCGCCGCCGACAGCCCGCGCGGGCGCGACGTAGGACTCTGGGTCGGCTCCGTAGGGCACCACACCGCGTTGCTCCGGGTAGTCACGGATGACCAGCCGCACCAGGGGGACGGCGATCAGCGCCGCCCCAGCGATGAGCAGGGAGGCGGGACGCCAGCCGACCGTGTCAGCCAGGGCCGCAACGGGCGGCAGGATGATGAGCTGCCCCGTCGCTGATCCCGCAGTCAGGATGCCCATCACGAGCCCACGGCGCTTGACGAACCAGCGGTTCGCGATCGTCGCCGCGAGCACGAGCGCCATCGCACCCGTACCCGATCCGATCAGCAGTCCCCAAAAAACGAGGAGCTGCCACGACGCCGTCATGAGAACGCTGCCGCCGGCGCCGAGGGCAACCAGGACGAGCGCTACGGAGATGACCTGGCGCATGCCGAAACGATCCATCAGGGCGGCGGCAAAGGGGGCGACGAGGCCGAAGAGGACGAGATTGAGGCTGACGGCCAGCGACATGACGCTCATGGACCAGCCGAACTCGTCGTGCAGGGGCACCATCAGCGCGCCGGGTGCGGCGCGGAACCCGGCCGCGCCGAGCAACGCAAGGAAGGCCACCGCAGCCACCCACCATGCCGGATGCACACGCGGACGTCGGGACGATCGGAGAGGCATCCGTTCTCGCTTTCTTGAAGAAAGTTGTCATCCAGTCCTCAGCCGCCGACTCCACATGATGGTCGCCTCGGCTGCTGGTCCGAGTCGACTATACAGACGGCGGGAGGGTCTGCCTCGGATATGCGGCGACGCCGCCGCGGAGCTGCTGGTCGCGGTCCACCGTTGAGTCATCCTTCGGGGGTGAACTCTCCTCCGTGCCGTTGACCCTGCCCGGCGTCAGGGGCAGAATCGGCCGCAACAGGGGCACGGAACTCCCCCACCACGACGCTGGCGGTAACACGCCTGATTGGGAGCGATCGACATGAACAGCTATGAAGCAGCCCGGGAACCGAAGCCGGTCGGATGGTCCGGGTGGGTCTTCTTCGCCGCCGTGATCCTCTTCGTCAACGGCATGTTCAGCCTGACCCAGGGCCTGGTCCTGCTCTTCGGGCCGGACACCTACACGGCTCTGGTGGATGGCGACCTCCTCCTCTTCGATGTGACCGGGTGGGCCTGGTGGAACCTCGCCATTGGGGCGCTGCTCCTGGCGGCGGGCGGCGCCCTGTTCTCCGGAGCGACCTGGGCGCGAGTGGTCGCCGTGATCAGCGCGGTCATCAGCGCTGCCTCGCAACTGATGCTCGTCCCCGTGCAACCGTTGTGGTCGCTCATCGTCATCGCAGTCGACGTTCTCATCATCTACGCGATCGTGGTGCACGGCGACGAAATCGCTGCTGAATCCTGAGTTTCTCCGCGCTCGCGCCCGGCCCTAGCGAGGCGCCGGAGTGACCGCGTTGGACTTGGCCGACTCCGGCCCCGTTCCCACCGCGTTCGTCGCCCGCACGGTGAACGTGTACGTCGTCCCGTTCTTGAACCCGGTGAGCTTCCTGGTCGTCGGCGGCGGTGACCCGGTGACGACGATCGGAGCCTGCGCGGTTGTCCCGATGTACGGGGTGATCGTGTATCGCGTGATGCCACTGCCTCCGTTTGGCGGCGCCGTCCAGGTCAGTGTGACCGAGCGGTTGGCAACTGTCGCGGTCACGTTGGTGGGCGCCCCTGGCACCGTCATCGTGATCGGCGTCACGGCGTTGGAGGGCGCCGAAGCCGGTCCGGTACCGACTGCATTGGTGGCTGTCACAGTGAACGTGTACACCGTGCCGTTGTTCAGACCGGTCACAGTGGCGCTCGTACCCGGCGGCGTGCCGGTGACGATCGTCGCGGCCTGCGCTGTCGACCCGACATACGGCGTGACCGTGTAGCGGGTGATCGGGCTGCCACCGTTCGACGGCGCTGTCCACGTGACGGTCGCCGAGCCGTTACCCGCGCTCGCGGTCACGTTCGTCGGAGCCGCTGGCGCCGTCGGGGTGACCGGTGCGGTTGGCGTCACCGAGTTCGACGCGCTTGAGGACGGGCTCGTCCCCACCGCATTCGTCGCGGTCACCCGGAACGTGTAAGCCGTGCCGTTGGTGAGGCCGGAGATCGTCACACTCGTCGACGGTGGCGACCCGGTGACATCCGTCGACGGCTGGGCCGTCCCGCCGATGAACGGGGTCACCGTGTACCGGGTGATCGCACTTCCGCCATTTGACGGCGCCGTCCAGCTGACCGTCGCCGAGACGTTACCCGCGCTCGCGGTCACGTTCGTCGGAGCCGCTGGGGCCGTCGGGGTGGCCGGCGCCGTCGGCGTCACCGCGTTGGACGCACTCGAGGACGGGCTCGTCCCCACCGCATTCGTCGCGGTCACCCGGAACGTGTACGACGTACCGTTGGTGAGGCCGGAAATCGTCGCGCTCGTCGACGGTGGCGACCCCGTCACATCCGTCGACGGCTGTGCAGCCGTACCGATGAAGGGGGTGACCGTGTACCGAGTGATCGCGCTGCCGCCGTTCGACGGTGCCGTCCAGGTGACTGTCGCCGACGCGTTACCAGCGGTGGCTGTCACGTTCGTCGGTGCCGCAGGTGACGTCGGCGTGGTCGGCTGCCCGTCTGAGAACACGACGTCCACCCAGTAGTTCTCGCCCTTGTAGGTGTTGACCGGGAACGTCGTCGACCCGCTGTAGCTGTACAGCCCGTTGGTCGTGCCCAGCGTATTGCGCAAGCCGTGGAGGGGAGGACTGTCGAGGTCGCTGTTGCCTGCCGGCACCGGGGAGGGGTGCAGGTACATGTAGCCGGACTCGTACGCGTAGCGCCCGAACGGGGCGAAGTACGAGACGACGTACTGCGTGTTTGCGGTGACCGCCACAGGGGTCGGGAACAATACCTGCTGCCACCCGGAACTGGTTTCGTTGGAGAACGTCGCCCGGCCCAGGAGTTGCCCGTTCTGGTTCCACAGGTTGCCGATGTGGGTCCCCGTGTTGGCGGTGGACTTGTAGAAGCGAACGCCGGTGATGTTCCCGGCTCTCTCCGTCATGAATCGCATGCCCACTTCGACGGAGTTACCGTCGCCGGAATCGGCATGGGCAGGCGTCACGTTGGGACCCCAGAGGGAACAGGGGCAGGCGACGTTGGCTGTGACCCCGGGCTTCGGAGTTTCCAGGTTGCCGCTGTCGTCGACGGCCCGCGTCTTGAGGGTCGTGCTGGGGTTGCCATGGGCCACCCAAGTGTATGACCAGTTCGTCGTACCGGTTGCCGGCCGCCAGGTCGACCCACCGTCGCCGGACACTTCGACTCCGGCGACGACGCCGCCTGCGTCGGATGCTGTGCCGGTGACGGTCACGCGTGTTCCGTCGGCGATGTTCGCGTTGTTCGCCGGCGCGGAGATGGTGGACGTCGGCGCAGTCTGGTCGCCGGATGCGGTCGCCGGGGTCAGCCCGGCTATCAGCGAATGGGGTTGCGCGCCCTGGTCAGCGAAGAGGTTGACCGTTGCCTGCTGCATGGTGCGGTCCGGGTCTTTGCCGGTCGTGGCTCCGTCGAGTCCCCAGGCCCATTGCACCGTGCCAGCCCCGAAGACCAGCGCTCCACTCGAGGCGCGGTACAGGGTCAGATTGTGCGTCGTCGACTGGTCCCGCGAAACGTTCGTTCCGTAATCCACAAATGCTTCGACCGCGGCCGTCGTGGACGACAGCTTCATCAGCCCAGGAGGGCTCGCGCCATTGTCGGATGCAGCGTCCCACTCGTACCCGAGAGTTCCGATCCCGGAGCCCAGTGTCAACGTCTGCCCTGGTGAAAGCGCCGCCGCTGCCGTATTCCGCCACAGACGAAGCTTCGCGTACTCGGCGGGAACCTGGATGTCCGTCGTCCCTGCATTGACGAGGAAGAACTGACCGGTCAGCGAGTTTTCGGAGCGCGCGTCTCCCGGCGGGCTGAAGCGCGGATCCCGCCAGGTGCCCGTCCACATCGACGGGCCGAGGGGATCCACAGGCGCGTCGAAGTGCGTTTCCTTGTAGGTGACGAGGGTACGTCCGGGAGTCGTCGGGCCGGCGATGCTGGACTCCCAGCGTGTCTTCCAGAACATCTCGTTACCGCTGAAGAAGGCCAGGTCCACGCCGTTGTCGCGCGCGATCTCGACGTTCCTGCGCTGTTCACCGGTCCAGTACTCGTCATGCCCGACGGAGAGGAAGATCTTGTGGTTCATCAGCAGCGGTCCGCGCGTGCTGACGTCGAGCCCGCTGGTGTAGTCGACGTCGTAGCCGTTGGCCTCCAGAAAACGGATCATCGGATACTCAGTCCCGAACAGGAAGTCCCTGCCGCCACCGATGTCCGCCGTGAGGTACGGGCGGTTGTAAGAAACCTTATAGGCCGCCTTGTAGCCGCCGGGGTTGCCGGGCGGGCACGCAACGGTGCACTCGTAGAGGCTGTTTCCGCCATACGCGTTGTAGGCCTGCCAGGTCTCGTCGGAGGTCTGGACCAGCAGGTCAGAGGTCCCGTCGTCGTCCCGAACAACGAACGGAATCACGCTGGCGCCTCGGGTGTCGTCGCGTACGAGACGGGCGATGTACACACCTGATACCGCGGTCGATGGAACCGCCCACGACGCCGTGACCGCCCAGTTTCCGCAGTCGATGAGGCCGGAGCTGGAGTCGGTGACGCACGCCGGCTGGTTGGACGATCCCGTGGGCCGAAGATCGTTGGCGACGATGCGGGCTCCGTTGCCCTGGTAATAGCCCAGCCGGAGGATGTCAATGTGGAAGGAGGCGTTCGTCTTGATCTTGAATGAGACGGTTTCGCCCTGATTGGCGCTGACCGCAGTGGCGAAGCCCTGGATTGTGGCATCCCCGGAGCCGCTGACCATCCATTGATTTTGAGGAGTTCCCGGGAGGCTGTTCTCGCACACGATCACGTCGGCTGCTGCCGGGTCACACGCCCCGCTTGCCGAGGTCACGGGCCCGATGGTTCCTGGTATGACGACCCCGAGCACGATGACCGCCAGGGCGAGGGTCAGTATTTTTTTCCATACCTCGAGCCGGGTCGGTGTGGGCGAGCCGGGACGGCGAACGCTGCTCTTGAGAGTGGACATGGTCAGTTCGGCCCTCCGGCGTTGGCCGGCGGCTGCGCGCTCCACGCTCCCCCGAACTCACTGCGGCCGTTGCCATTGCTCTGCCCAGGGCTGGTGTCGCCGCTGTAGTAATACACGGGATGCCCATTGAACGTGACCTGCTCGCTGCCATCCGGACGTTGGATGTTCCCGACGGATGGAGCTTCGACACCTGATCCCGGTTGCGGCTTGCCGCCCAGGCTGCGCACAGGCAACCAGGTCCGGGCGCACGCGCCAACACAGGAGGACTTGCCGGGAGGATCCGTCGAGTTGACGTACAACGAGCGTCCGGCGCCGTCGGTGAGCTTGCGCCCGAACGACGCGGGGGTAAGAGCCACAACGGCAGGCGGAGGTGCCTGCACCGACTCAGGGTCGTCTGCGGCGCCAGCGGCAATCTGGGCACTGGACGCGGCCGACACGAGCCGGGCTGCCCCGGGATCAGCGCTTGAGCGCACCGAACTGGGCACGATTACGACGGCGAGGGTGACCGCAGCGACGACCCCTCCGATGCCCCAGACCTGGAACCTTCTCATGATCCACCCATCCCTGGTGGCGTGCACAGACGACGCGTTGGAAACGCGCCAAGGTGACGTATGATCCAGAAAATCACGCGTCGCAAGCGACGTCTTCTCGCTCAGCACCGGGCACCGTGCGACAAGAGCGTTTCAGTACGCGAGAACCCTAGAAGAATGTGAGGAAAGCTCACAAGCCATCGTTTGCCCGGGCTGGTTATCGTAATCAAATCGTTACCAATCACTCTTGAGCCACCCCCATTTGGGGGTATATGGCAGCGCACCCCTGGGCTGGACGTCTCGTTCCACACCGCACGCATGAACGCAAGCCCATGAGGCAGAATCCCGGGCTGGCGTATCGTTCTGCGTAGTTTGCGAAGGAGCGCGTCCCATGAGTACTCCGTCCACCCTCGTCGCTGATCGCTACCGGCTCGTGGCGATGCTCGGCGCGGGCGGTATGGGAATCGTCTGGCACGCCTGGGACGAGCGCCTTCATCGCGATGTGGCGCTCAAGATGCTGCGCACACAACCGGAGCTGACGGATGTCGAACGCCAGCTGGCCACCGATCGGGCAATGCGGGAGGCACGGATCACGGCAGGGCTTCACCATCCCCACGCGGTTACCGTGTTCGACGTCGTCGAACACGAGGGCCAGCCCTGCATCGTCATGCAGCTCATCGAGTCGACGCCGCTGTCGACCCTGTTGCGCGAGCACGGAACACTGACGCCGGCCGAGACGGCGCGGGTCGGGGCACAGGTCAGTTCCGCACTGGCGGCGGCCCATAAGTTACGGATCGTGCATCGTGACGTCAAGCCAGGGAACATCCTCATCACGGCCGACGGCTCGGCGATGATCAGCGACTTCGGCATCTCACACGCACTCGGGGATGCGACGATAACCGCGACAGGAATGATGCACGGCACGCCCGCCTACCTCGCGCCCGAGGTCGCCCGGGGGCTGCCGACGAGCTTCGCGTCGGACGTCTTCTCGCTCGGGGCGACTCTGTACGCGATGGTGGAGGGTGAGCCTCCGTTCGGGTCGGACAAGAACGCGATCGCTCTGCTGCACAAGGTGGCGCGCGGCGAGTACCCGCAGCCCGAACACGCTGGCCCGCTTGTACCGCTGCTCAGGCAGATGCTGTCGGCGAATCCGAAACGACGGCCCAGTATGACGTCGATCGTTCAGTCCCTCTCGGCGGTGAACGACGAGACCGCCCGGGCGATCGATCAGATCACGGCCTCTCCGGCGACGACGCCGATCGACCCCACCCAACCGGTACGCAGGGTATCCGACCCTGTCGCCAGGACTGCCGCTGTCGACCGCCCCACCCGTTATGAACCGCCCACCGCAACGACGGAGCGCCTGGGAGAACCGGCCGCTCCCCCCGCCGCGCCAGTGGATCTGACACCGGCGCCTGTCCCGCCGATGAGTGCCGCAGCACCCGAGCGTCCGACCAGGCGCCGACGCAGCGCGATTGTGATTGCCGGCATCCTCGTTCTGGTGGGAGTCCTCGCCCTGTCGGCGGGGCTGCTGTTCAGCCTGCTCGGGCCGAACGCCGACGTCGACGCCGGACCGCAGGCAAACGAGACCCCGACTGCGGCGTCTCCTACCGAGTCGCCTCCGCCCGAAACTGCGACGGCGCCGCCCGCGTCGCCCCTGCCTGAGCCCCCGCCTCCCGCGACCGCAGAGCCAGAGCCGGAGCCGGAGCCGGAAACCCCCGAGGAGCGGGTCGTCGATACGGTCGCAGGCTACTACGCGATGCTCCCAGGCGACCTCGACAGCGCATGGCCCATGATGACCGCCGACTATCAGGAGAACCACGCCGGGGGCCGAGGCGGTTATGAGGGGTTCTGGCGGGAGATCGCGGATGTCGAGGTCGCTGAGGTCAGCGCTACGGCGCCGGATCGAGCGCAGGCGACGCTCACCTATCACTTCCGCGATGGGCGCGTCGTGCAGGAGGTGACGGCGTACCAGCTCGTGGACGAGGGCGGCATCCTCAAGATCGCCGCGACCGATGTGCTCAGCAGCGCTCGGCTCGAATAGCCGCGCCTGGCAGCGCGTTCAGATTCCGCTCAGAAGGGTGCCTCGTCCTGCGGCTGCGACCGGGCTCAGTCGGCGGCCGTCGGGCTCTTCTGTGCCTGGAAGGTGAGATCCAGGCCCCAGTCCTCAGGAGCCGAGGGACCCAGCTGCCAGACGTACTCATTCTTGAGTTTTACGCCGTCAGATTGGAACGGGCCGGTGCGAAGAGGATAGAACGCGACCGTGGGCAGGCTCGTGTCCGGTGACGTCAGGATCGCGTTGTTGAAGTCGCCGTTCGTTCCTCTCAAGTGCTCAAGGATGTACGTCCGGTAGGCGACCTCGTCCAGGCTGCGCTCCTGCGTGGCCCTGGCGGTGAGTTGCAGCGCGATGTGCAGTTGCCGATTTCCCTGGGCGTCTTCGAAACTGACGAGGCGGTGGTTCTCGACCGCTGCCAGGAGGTTCCGGTCGCTGCTGAGGACGTCACGGAGAGCATCCGGTGCGACGACCGCGCCGTTGAAGTCGACGGACAGGTCGCTCCTGCCGTAGTGGAAAAGTAAGGGAAGGTCGAGGAACTGTTGGCGAAGGACGTGTTCGAGGCCGAATTCCTTGAGCACGGGGTTGAGGTCACGCACGCGCATCACGTGCCCGCGATCATGGATGTTGTAGCGGATCCGCGGGTTGACGTTCTCTTTCCGCACGATGGTGACGACCAGTTCCCCGTCCTCGTTGGTTTCCATGAGGTAGTCGTACGGATTGAACTGGAAGATCATCGGGAGCACGCCGTACTCGTCCTGTTTGGTGAGCCGCGCCGACAGTTCGGGGTTCCCGGCAATCGCCTGACGGAGCTCCACCGTGTAGTCGGTCTCGATCGCCAGGTTGATCTCCAGGTCGGAGGCCCCGTAGGAGCCGAAAGCGCTGTGCGCGTATTTGGTGATGTGTGCGCGCATGTTCTCGCTGATGCCCTCGCCTCCGAATGCCGCCACGATGGCGTAGGCGTCCCAATCGATCCGGTCGTCTTCGAACAGGGCTTTCAGGAAAGGCGGGTAGCTGAGGATGATGTACGTGTAATCCGTCCCGAATTCGAGCATCGTGGCGATGACCTTGTTCCGATCCGGGCCGATGGATTTGATCATGGTGATGTCCGTGAGGGACGTCGACACGTTCATTCCTGTCGCCCACGCACCGAGCGAGAAGCAGTTGAGCACGAACGGCTGCTTCTTGAGGGTCTTCGCCGTCCGCGAGAAGCCGACCTGAAGCAGCTGCCGGGTTGCGAGGCGCTCGTCGAGGCCACGCACCCAGCTGGTGGGTGCGCCGGAACTCCCGGATGATTCATCGACGACGACACCGCGCCGCGGGAGAACACCGTTCACGCTGCGCGCGGGGATGGTCCACCGTTTGACGTAACTGTCCTTATCCATCTCCGGCAGCGCGGCGAAGGCGGCGGCAAGTGTCCTGCCCTTCAGCGAAAGTTTTCCGGCTACGCCATGTTCACGAAGGAACGCACGATACGCGGGCACGCGTTTCGCTGCCATCTCGAAGGTCCGCCAGGCCCTCCAGCGTCCTGCCGCCCACCGGAAAGGCTCGATGCCCGGCATCAGCAGGATTCGGTGGGTCGACACCCGTGGGGTGAACAATCCGATGAACCTGTCCATCAGAAAGACGAACGCGAAGATGACTGGTTTACTCAAGGAGTGGCTCCCTCGGGGACGTGGTCTCGGGCAACGGGCTGAGCAGCGTAGCGGTGGCGGGGCGCCGATGCGCAACGGGAGGGGTAGCGCTGAAGCCGAACCTGAAAAGCATCCACGCCATCCTGGTGTCGGACTCGTGTATTCCAGCCTCGCGAACGAATGCGGCGTGCGAATCGGGGTTCGTGATCACCGTGCCGAAGGGATGAAGGTACACGCCTCGCTCAGAGAAAAAGAGCCAGACCTGCATGAATGTCCGCCCGGCTTCGAGGTAGTGGGCCGGCTCGGCGAACGGGCCTTCCAACCACCCGAGCTGTCGGACGCCGCGCATGGTGCGGAGGTACACAGCCCTGATCACGTCGCCGAGAACGGGGAAGGACCAGAGAGCACGGTGCCCCATGGCAAAACGAAGCACCGGGCCCGGCATGATCATGGTTTCTGCGCTCAGCCCGTCTGACTTCGCGACTGCTTCCTTCCTGGAGAACCGCAGCCAATGCATGATCTCGGTGTAGACAGCGTCATTGCGCAGGTCGGAGAAAAGCGTCTTCTGATTGATCTGCACGAGTGTAGAGACCAGTCGCGCATCGCTCGTCGAGCGGAAATCGAAACCCTGCGCGGCCGCGATTGCCGAAGCCTCGGCCAGAACGTTCTGGTCGACGATCCTGCTGTCGTATGGCCGCCGCGATGTCTGCCTGGACTGGAAGGCAGCCAGCCGACGTTGAGCCGTGGACTCAGTCTCCTCGTCGAGAACGGTGGGCTCCAGGCGAACGGTGCCGATGAGATGCAAACGGTCGGGGGCAGCGAAATCCATGTCGGAGTGGTCGAGGGTTTCCATACTCCGATAGCCGCGGGCTGAGGCGACCACGGACAACGACTCGAGGAAGACGCCGGCACAGACGTGTCCGAACGGAATGCCGAACGATTCGGCCGGCAGCCCGAGGTCGAGGTCGTAATAGATCCGCGCCTCGGTCTCACTGATCGGCATCAGCTTGATCGGCTGGGAATTGTGCGGCGACGGATACCATCGGACGTCCTCGACGATATCGAGCCAGAGGGCCCCAGCATCCTTGCGCATGTCGTCAATCTAGGGGACGCCGGGATCGATAGCCATCGACGGAGGGCACTTCCGGCGAAAAACCCCCGGAAAGCGGGGGTTTTCGACCGGTCGGTCTTCAGTCGATGCCACGCCCCGGCGGTTTCGGGTCCCAGCGTCCTGCGCCGGACGGCGCCGCGTTGCCGGTGACGTCGATTGAGTCATCCGGGTACCGATGCTCGGCGCCCCACGAGGCGAGCAGTTTGAGCCGGTCCGCGGACGGGGATCCGGGTTCGGCGGTGTAGATCAGGAGAACGTTGCCCGGCTCCGCGGTGACGGCGAGCTCCTCATAGGCCAGGACGATCTCTCCGACGACAGGGTGCTGGAATCTCTTCGTTCCTGAGCCGTGGGTCCTCACGTTGTGAGCAGCCCAGAGGGTTCGGAAGGTGTCACTGCGCGTGGAGAGCTCGCCGACGAGATCCTGGAGTGCTTTGTCGTGGGGATCGCGCCCGGCTTCGGCTCGCATGATCCCGACACACATTTCAGCAAACAGGTCCCAGTCTGGATAGAAGTCGCGGGAGGCCGGGTCGAGGAACTGGAATCGCGCGAGGTTGGGGGTTCGGCCACCGTCGCCGATCACCAGCGAATAGAACGCTCGTCCGAGGTCGTTGACGGCGATGAGATTTTGTCGGGGGTCGCGGACGAACGCGATGCCGTCGGTGATCGATGCCAGCGCCCACTGCAGGCTCGGTCGCGGATCAGCGGGCTTGCCGGTACGGCGACGGGGGCGGCCGGAGGTCGGGATGCCGTCCGCGGCGCGGGCGAGGTCGAGCAGGTGGGCGCGTTCGGTGTCGTCCAACTGCAGCGCGCGGGAGATGGCGTCGAGCACGGATGCTGATGCTCCGGCGATCGCGCCGCGTTCGAGCTTGGCGTAGTACTCGACGCTCACTCCGGCCAGGGAGGCGACCTCCGAGCGGCGCAGGCCGGTCACGCGCCGGTTGGGTCCCGCCGAGATGCCGACGGCGACCGGAGTGACCCGGGCGCGGCGGGTCATGAGGAATTCTCGTACCTCTGCTCGGTTGTCCATACGACCAAGGGTAGATCCGCTGCCGCTCGGGAGGGATGCCCTGCCGGGGTACCTTTCGCCGCGAAGGGTCCTCTCCCAGTACACCCCTCCACAGAGACTCCCACCTCTCGATGCTCGCGCCGAGACTGGGTTCATGCCACACAGTTCAGCACCGTCACGATCAGGAATCCGCACCCTGCTGCCCACGCTTCTTCTGCTGCTGACGGTGTTCGGCCCGATTTCGATGGACCTGTACCTTCCGGCGCTTCCCGCACTCACCAGTGAGCTCGGCGCAGCGACGTCGATCGCCCAACTCACAGTCACCGCCTGCCTGATCGGCCTCGCCGCCGGCCAACTGATCGCCGGGCCCCTGTCCGACCGTTTCGGGCGACGCGCCATCCTGCTGGTCGGCATCGTTGCGTACATTGGCACCTCGACGCTGTGCGCGTTCAGCCCCACCATCGAGTTCCTGATCCTCGCCCGCTTCGTGCAGGGCCTTGCGGGCGGCGTCGGGATCGTGATCGCCCAGGCCGCCGGGCGGGATCTTTACTCCGGTGCAGCGCTGATCCGGTTCTACGGGCGTCTGACCGTCATCGGCGGATTCGCCGCGATCGTGGGCCCGCTGGTGGGTGGCCTCCTGAACACCGTCCTGGACTGGCGGGGGCTCTTCATCTTCCTCGCCGTCATCGGTGCCGGCATCCTCGTTCTCACCCTCGTCATCTTCCGCGAGACGCTCCCGGCGAAGCACCGCACCCGGGGCGGGCTCGGCCAGACCCTCAGAGACTTCCGCACGCTGATCGCCGACCGGGTGTTTCTCGGTGCGGTCCTCAACCAGGGCTTTCTGTTTGCGGCTGTCTTCGCCTACCTGGCCGGCGCCACGTACGTGCTGCAGGGCATCTACGGGCTCTCGCCCCAGGCGTACGCGGCAGCGTTCGCGCTCAACTCCGCCGGGTTCATGATCTTCGGATACCTCTCCGGCCGGTCCTCGGAGAGGTGGAGCGTCCCGGGCACCCTCAGTATCGGCATCGTTGTCGCCGGGGTCGGCGCGTCCGGCCTGCTCGCATCCGGGCTTGTGGCGATGCCGCTATGGGTGATCATCGTGTCGCTGTTCGCCCTCGCCAGCGGGGTCGCGATCTCCTCGACACCCGCAACGACGCTCGCGCTCGCCGAATACCCACGGATGGCCGGAACCGCGTCCTCGCTGCTCGGCATGGTCCGGTACGGGTTCGGCGGCATCGCCGCGCCGCTCGTCGGTCTCGCCGGGGCCACCAGCATCCTCCCGCTCGGAGCGGTCACTGTTACCGCGGTGATCTTCGCCGCAGCCGCCTTCCTCATCCTCGTCCGACCCTCCGCTGCCCAGGTCGTCACCACGACATTGTCCCTGCCTGAACCAGCGGCTTAGCCCCAATCCCCTACCGAAGGAGAACACCACCATGCGTGGAGTCACCATGTACGCACCCGGCGACATCCGGGTCGACGACCGTGAAATGCCGACGATCGTCGAACCGACGGATGCCATCATCCGCGTCACTGCGAGCTGCATCTGCGGCTCCGACCTCTGGCCGTACCGCGGCGCCGAACCTGTCGACCACCAGGCCATGGGTCACGAATACGTCGGCGTGGTCACCGACATCGGGGCCGACGTCTCGATCATTCACGTCGGCGACTTCGTCGTCGGCTCGTTCTTCGCCTCCGACAACACCTGCGAGATCTGCC
Organism: Mycetocola sp. 2940; assembly: GCF_040548835.1. Taxonomy (NCBI): domain Bacteria; kingdom Bacillati; phylum Actinomycetota; class Actinomycetes; order Micrococcales; family Microbacteriaceae; genus Mycetocola; species Mycetocola sp. 2940. Next base: position 75,054 of record NZ_JBEPSK010000011.1, on the reverse strand, counting down.
AGGCCGGCTACCAGACGCACTGCATCCACCGTCAGCCCGGCGCACCCACCGGCGCGCAGGCCGAATATGCCCGCATCCCCCTCGCCGACGGTACGTTGGTCGCCACCCCGGGTCAGCCCGACGCCGACCTCATCCCGTCGCTGCTGGCGGCATCCGACGTGCTCGGAACCGGCTGGTTCGCCGCCGTCGCGGCCGAAGTCGGCCCAGGAAAAACGGTCGCCGTCGTCGGCGACGGCGCAGTGGGCCTGCTCGGTGTGCTCGCCGCCAAGGAACTCGGCGCCGAACGGGTCATCGTGATGTCGCGCCACGCCGACCGCCAGGCGCTCGCCCGCGACTTCGGCGCCACCGACATCGTCGAGGAACGCGGCGACGACGGCGTTGCGAGAATCAAGGAACTTACCGGCGGGCTCGGCGCGCACAGCACCATCGAAGCCGTCGGCACCCAGGAGTCCATCCACCAGGCCATCCAGTCCACCCGCGCAGGCGGCCACGTCGGCTACGTCGGCGTCTCCCACGACGTCACCCTCGACGGACTCGAACTCTTCTTCTCCGGCGTGCATCTGCACGGCGGCCCGGCACCGGTCCGCCGGTTCCTGCCCGAACTGATCCAGCTGATCTGGGACCGCAAGATCGACCCCGGCAAGGTTTTCGACCTCACCCTCCCGATCGACCGGGCCGCCGAAGGGTATACGGCGATGGATGAGCGCCGCGCGATCAAGGTCCTGCTCACCAACGACTGACCGGCCCGCGTCGAGGGTGCGACAACCTCACTTCCTCGTGCAGACCACGCCGACGCATTGACCGAGGGCGTTACCGAAGGCGACGTTTCCGCCGAGATCCACGGCTCCCGGGGCGTAGATCCCGTATCCGCCGTTGTTTTTGGCGGTGTTGTCGCCGACCGCGAGGCCGGGGAGGTCGGTCAGGATACCCGTTCCTGAGTTCTTCATCAGGACGTTGCCGACGGCACGGGAACCGTCAGCCGTCGGCACCGGCTCGCCGGGGAATGGTGCTGAACGGGTGAACTCGACTCCGACGTCGTTGTGCTTGAAGGTGTTGTCCTCGACGATCATCGGAACGTTCCCTCGAAGGACGACGCCGCTTCGCGTGAACGTGTTGCCCACGATCTCGGATGTTCCGTCTGACCCGATATTCGAGCTGACGTCCCCGAGGACACCATTGGCCATGTTCGTGAACTTGTTGTCGGTGAGGGTCACTCCACCCCAGAAGCCGGTGATCGGTTGCGCATAGTTCTTGACCGTGCTGTTCGTGATGGTGAGGACCGTTTCGCTGACGTAGCCGACGGCGCTCGTTCCCTTGCCGTCAAGGCGGGACGAATCGATGTTCACCTGGCCCTGGGCGGTCGAACTCACGGAACTCTGGATGAGTGTCGAATCGGTGATGATTGCGGTCGCGTAGAACACGTCGACGGGCGATCGTGTCAGCGTGGATTGTGAAATCGCGAGGTCGCCGCCGAGCTGGCCACTGATCGGCGAATCAACCGCTGTGACGCGCGTCACCTGCATCGGCATATTGCCTACGTAGTGGCTGAGGGGTGCCCCGAGAAGGACGACGTCGGAGACGATGTACGGCACATGGTTCGGGTTCTGCTCCTGCAGGAGGATTCCGGTTCCCCAGTTCTCGATGGTGCCGTTGCGGATGGTGTTGCCCCCTTCGGACAGGAATTCGGTCTGCACTCCCACCCCGGATCCGCTGCCGGTGAGGCTATGGCCGCCGAGGTCCAGAGTGACATTCGAGCCAAGAATGAGGCCATCGCCGGAAGGGCAGTGGAGGTCCGCAGTCAGGGTCACGTCCGTTGTCACCGTGCTGCCGCAGGTCAGAACGGGCGCCGCTGCAGCCGGGCTCGCCCCCAGAGTGACTGTCACCAGTAAGGCCGGAAGGATGCCGGACGCAAGCGCCCGGTGGGTGACCGTCCCGGGTGCACTGTGTTCTGTGGTCGGAGTGAGTGGCATGGTGCTTCCCCTTAGAGAGAGGCCGCGCGCCGGCGAAAAGTGGCCTCACGTCGGCGGGCGCGGTTGGCGTCAACGGACCGGATGGTCTTGAGGCAAGGGAGCCGGAATTCCTGGAGGCTGTCCTCGCGTTGATCGTGGCGAACCCCTCATCGGCTGTCAAGGGGCTCGAGCAGCTGACCGGGTCACCCTTCGAGGATGAAGTCGTCGTTGTGCCGTTGACCCGGCCTCGCGTGACGGGAAGAATCAGCGGCGACAGGGCAAGGGATCGAGCACAGATGAAGAACGACCGGACCGAGCACCGCTCAGCGGCCAGACGCTCGAGCACAGGCGGCGACTCTCCCACCATCGCAGCACCGCTGTCCGCACACGCCGAGTGGGAACCCTCCGCCGACCGACCGGACCCGGTCGATCTGCTGGTTGAGCAGAATGTCCCTCGCGAACCCGACCTCGTACCCCTGCGGCACGGACGGATGATGGCTTCACCGTTCACGTTCTATCGTGGAGCAGCACGGATCATGGCGACCGACCTGGCCAGCACGCAGACCGCCGGCCTGGACGTCCAACTCTGCGGAGACGCACACTTGTCGAACTTCGGCGGATTCGGCTCGCCGGAACGCCAGCTGGTGTTCGATCTCAACGATTTCGACGAAACACTGCCCGGCCCGTTCGAGTACGACGTGAAGCGCATGGCGACCAGCTTCACCATCGCCGCCCGCCATAACCTGTTCTCGCCCTCCGTCGCGGAGGCGGTCACCCGGGAATCGGTGAATGCGTACCGCGCTGCGATGGCAGCGTTCGCAGAGATGGTCACCCTCGATGTCTGGTACGCCCACCTGTCCGACCAGGACTTTCAACGCACGCTGCTCGACGCCCGGCTGGCGACGATCCCGGCTGGCAAGTCCGGCAAGAAGAAGCCTGCCAAGGGCAAGGACACGAAAAGGTCGGCGGCCGCGAACCCCGCGAAAGACGAGATCGACCGGGCCATCAAGGTCACGAACAAGGCGATCAAGAAAGCACGCGGGCGCGACAGCCTTCAGGCGCTGACCCAATACACCGAGCTCGTGGGCGGGAATCGCCGGATCGTGAGTTCACCACCCCTTGTCGTGCCTCAGCGCGAGCTCAGCGGTGCCTGGGGGTTGTCTGCGGAAGCCATCCGCCAGGTCGTGAGAGACCAATTCGAGGCTTACAAGGCGACGCTGAGCGCCGATCGCCGTCAGCTGCTGGACCGGTTCACCATCGTCGACACAGCCCGCAAAGTTGTGGGGGTGGGCAGCGTGGGGACCCGCGCTTTCATGGTCTTGCTGCAGGGCCGTGATGCCGGCGACCCGCTTTTCCTCCAGGTCAAAGAGGCCAACCGGTCGGTGCTCGAAGACCACCTGCCGAAAAGCCAATACGAGAACCGGGGGCAGCGCGTGGTGGAGGGGCAGCGTCTGACCCAGTCAGTGTCAGACATCTTTCTCGGCTGGACGAAGGGAATCGAAGACGACCGCTTCTATTACTGGCGCCAACTGCGAGACATGAAAGTGTCGGCGCAGGTCGACCGGATGACTCCCTTCGGGATGTCCGTCTATGCCCGGATGTGCGGGTGGACACTTGCGCACGCTCACGCACGGTCCGGAGACCCGGCAGCGATCGCAGACTATCTGGGAGACGACGACGCGTTCGACGACGCCGTCGTTGCGTTCGCCGAACACTATGCCGACCAGAACGACCGCGACTATGACGCCTTCGTACGTGCCGTGGCGTCCGGCAGGATAGAGGCGCAACGCGGCGTCTAGCCCTGCCAGAACGGTGAGGAGCTGGTCGACACGGCCGCGGTTGGCGCCTTCGAGGCCGACCCGGAACAGGGGGGCTCTCGGCGGAACCGAGCCGCAGTACGCTGGTCTATCCCTCATGATCGTCAGGAGATTCCATGGCAACGAAGCAGCCTGCAATGTCACCGTCCGACCTTCCGGTCGAGGAGGTGCTTGAGCGAGCTACGGGTCCTCGGCGCGCCGAGGCCGACGAGCTGCTCGCGCTCTTCACTGAGGTCAGCGGCGAGCAGCCTGTGGTGTGGGCGGGCCGCATCCTCGGGTTCGGAGAGTTCGAGTACCGCTACGAGAGTGGGCGCGAGGGACGCTCTCCCCTGCTCGCTTTCGCGTCGGGGCCCAGACAGCACACGATCTACCTCCCCGACGGCTTCGCCCAGCGGTGGCCCGATCTTCTGGACGGCCTCGGCAACTACCGGGCGAGCAAGGTCTGCCTCTACCTCACGAGGTTGACGGACGTGGACCGCGGCGCGCTACGGACGCTGCTGGAGCGCTCGCTCGCCGCAACGCGGTCGCAGGCGGCCTGAGCCAGCGCCACCGCAACACCGCCCTATCCTCCGGTCGTCGTCGGCGGTAAAATTTCGGTACCCGGGTCCGGCCGGGCGTCGTTCCAGGAGGCGCAATGTCCAGAAAACCGGTACACGCGAGAGCACACCGTGACCGGACGACAGCGAGGCGAGTAGCCGTTTCGTCGGCCGCGGGCCTGGCCGTGCTGGCCTTTCTCCTGGTCGTGGGCTCGCCGGCATCTGCGGCTCCTGCTCTGCACCTCAGCTTCAACGGTCGACTCGCCACCGGGATTTGGACGACGTGCCCCGAGTTGCACCTGGGCGACACCTGCCTCGACACCGTCATCATCGCCTCCGACGCGAAGACCTACGAGAACAGCGACCAGCCCGGGGGCGGGCATTTCGTGCGCGACAGCGGCGACCATGTCATCCTGCAGAGGTTCTGGTACGAGGTGCGCCTGGTCGAGGACGAGCTGACGCCGGTCCCGACGATGGAAAGCTTCGGCGGTACGGATGTCGGCGTGGACGTGGGGATTCACAACCGGCTCACCGCCGCGACGGCAACAGCCACGAGCATCCCGATGAACACGACCGACTATCTGACCGGTGAAAGCTTCACGGAGACGGTCTCGGTGGACGTCACGTGGGAGCCCACGAGCGATCTCACCGTGATCAGGGATCGGGACCGGTTCTCGAGCGTCGACATCTTCCTCATGAACAGCACCACGGGCTGGTCTCGGGATGCCGTCGCGTCGGGTCTCGTCGCAGGCGAACCCATCCCCGGCTCCTCGACGGAGGACACCATGCTGGTCTCTGCTCGGCAAGCGGAACTGACCGTGGTGAAAGGCGCCCCGAACGGCGGCTGATCCACCGCCGGAAGAGGTCAGGCTCCCGAGCGGTCGATGAATGTAGTGGCGATCCGCTGAGACGCGACCGGCCGGCCGGCCATCAGCTCGAGCAATCCGACGACCCCGAGCCTGCCGATGGCCGCGGCATCATGTCTCACCGCGCTGATCGCCGGGGACACGAACTCGAACCATTCGAGGTCATCGAATGACACGACCTCGATGTGTGAGGCCGCTGACGCCCCGAGTTCCTGTCGCAGCGCCCGCACCGCACCGAGCGTGGTCGGTCCGTTGGCGCCGAACACGGCGGTCGGGCGCACTCCCCGGTCGAGGATGCGCGTCATGGCGCGCTCCGCGCCGTCGGCGAGGAAGTCGCCGGCGTCGATGAAGGCGGGGTCAGTGCTGATGCCGTGCGATGCTCGGCCCGCGAGGTACGCCGCCTCGCGCTCGGCGCCGGTCGAGATCGTGGTCGGTCCTCCGACGAAGGCGACGTCCGTGTGCCCTCTTTTCTGCAGCCAGTCGAGAACGAGGCCGACGCCCTGGCTGTTGTCGGTGGCGAAGTACGGTGCGTCCACGCCCTCGACGAGACGGTTCAGCAGCACCACCGGAAGTCCTGACCGGAGCAGCGAGATGAGTTGCGGTGAAGCGGGGCCCTGTGGCGCCAGCAGCAGACCGTCGATGCGCTGCGAGGCGAAAATGCGCAGGTACTCGTCAGCCTGGGTCGCGTCCTCGTTCGCGTTGGCAAGGAGCACCGTGTAACCGAGCCGCATCGCCTCCCGCTCCGCCGCGTGCGCGAGCTCGGAGAAGAACGGGTTGCGAATGTCGGAGACGAGGAGACCGAGCACCTTGGTGCGCGCACTGCGCAGGGATCGCGCCGGCCCGTTGGCGATGTAGTTCAACTCGGCGGCGGCCGCCTGCACCTTCGTTCGCGACTTGAGTGACGTGTTGCCGTCGCCACTGAGCACGCGCGAGGCGGTACCGAGGGATACCCCCGCTCGCACTGCGACGTCTTTGATCGTCGGCATCCGTTCACCTCCGCTGGAAACGTTTCATCAGTTTCCTGCACTCGAGGCCGCCGCGCAAATCCCCGGGTTGAAATTCGTGCCGATAGAGAACTTGCGTTTTTGGAACTCTTAGGCAATATTGGAAACGTTCCCAATTGGAAACGTTTCCACTCTCGGAGGATCAATGTCGACCGTCAAGGACGTCACATGAACGCGCCCCGCCGCGTCTTCGTCGTCGGAAGCGTGAACCGCGACATTCTCGTTCGCGCACCACGGCATCCGTCGCCTGGAGAAACGGTGACAGGCAGCCGCCTGGACACCGGACTCGGCGGCAAGGGACTCAACCAGGCGGTCGCTGCAGTGCGTGCCGGGGCAACCGTCATCATGGTTGGGGCGGTCGGCGACGACGAAGCCGGTGTCGCGGCGCGGGATCAGCTGAAGGCTGACGGCATAGACATCGACCGGATGCTCGTCCGCGACGGCGTACACACCGGATACGCCGTCGTGACGGTCGACGACACGGGCGAGAACTCGATCGTGGTCGTCCCCGGCGCGAATGGCACGGTCACCGCCGAGAACGTGCGAAGCCTCCTCACCGATCTCGGCGCGACCGACATCGTCGTCCTGCAGAACGAACTCCCGCCAGCCGCAGGCACCGCCGCGGCACAACGGGCCCGGTCGGCTGGAGCCACCGTCGTCTGGAACGCGGCTCCCGCACCGACATCCCTCGACAGCATGCCCGACGCGATCGATGTTCTCATCGTTAACGAGCACGAGCTCCTCTGCGTGGCCGGACTGCTCGGTATCGGTGTGGAGGCCCGTGACGAACTCATCGGCGCGGTCGGCCGACGGCTCGATGCCGTTGTCGTCTGCACGCTGGGCGGGAACGGCTCGATCGTTGTGGACGGCGCCCGCAGCGAGAGCGTTCCCGCCGCGGTGGTCGACGTCGTTGACACCACAGCCGCCGGTGACACATTCATCGGGTACCTCGCGAGCGACCTTCCGTTCGATGGCATCACCGCCGCACATCTGCGCGTCGCCGGGGCGGCCGCGGGCCTCACGGTGACCCGCCCGGGCGCATCGGACTCAATCCCCCACCGCCGCGACGTCGACCAGTTCGCTGGTCCCGTCGCGAGCGGCACCGCCATCAATACCTCCTGGAGCGAAGAATGAAGGTTTCCCTCGGGGCCGACCACGCCGGTTTTCCCTACAAACAACTCGTGCACGACGCCATCACGGCGCTCGGCCACGAGGTCATCGACTGCGGCACGCACAGTACCGACCCGGTCGACTTCCCGGACATCACGGCTGCGACCTGCATCCCGGTGCTGGACGGGCGGGCCGACCGGGCGATCCTCGTCTGTGGCACCGGCGCCGGCGCGATCATGGCCGCCAACAAGATCCGGGGCATCCGCTGCGGGCTCGCGAACGAGCCGTACTCCGCGCATCAGTCGGTGGAGCACGACGACGCGAACGCCATCGCACTCGGCGCCTGGCTCGCTCCACGCGCATTCGTGGCCGAGATCGTCGCGAGCTTTCTCAACGCGACCTTCGATGACGACGAGGACACACGCCGCCGGGTCGCCAAGCTGAACGCCCTCGACGACCGCACTGTTCCGCTCGTTCTGACCTGACCTGACCCACCCACACCGAAACTGCCGAGCGCGTTCGCGCCGGTACGATCAAAGGAGATCCACATGACAAATACTGTCGCCACCCCACCTCGGAAGTCGCTTCGCGGCTCGCCAGACCGACTGAAGACGTCCATCGCAGCCGGCATTGGAACGAGTGTTGAGAACTACGACTTCATCGCCTACGGGACCGCATCCGCCCTGTATTTCGGAGCCGTCTTCTTCCCGGAGGAAGATCGCTTCATCGGCACCCTCCTGAGCTTCGCCACTCTGGCCGTCGGCTTCCTCATGCGCCCGCTCGGCGGCGCGATCGGTGGTTACATGGCTGACCGGTTCGGACGCAAGCCCGTTCTCGTCGCTGCCATGATCGTCATGGGAGGGGCAACTTTCTGTATCGGCATCCTCCCGACCTACGCCACCGTCGGCGTCATCGCGCCGATCCTTCTCGTGCTCATCCGGATGATCCAGGGGCTCGCCTTCGGAGCGGAATGGGGCGGGGCCATCACGATGGCCTACGAACACGCACCGGCAAACCGTCGCGGAATGTACGCCGCCATCCCCCAGGCCGGCAACCCGCTCGGAATCGCCATGGCCAGCGCAATGTTCGTCTTCAGCGCCGGGCTCGAGGGCGACTGGCAGTGGCGCACGCCGTTCCTGCTCAGCGCGGTGCTCGTGATCGCGGCCCTGTTCGTGCGGTCACGACTCAGCGAATCGCCCGAGTTCGAGGACGCCAAGGTATCCGGCGAGCTCGTGAAGAACCCGTTCCTGACGGCGTGGCGCAACGACTGGAAGAGCATCCTCCGGGTCGTCTCGCTCCGCATCGTCGAGTCCTTCACCTACTACTCGACCGCCACCTACCTGCTGAACTACATGTCGGAGCGCTTCCCCGACATCCGGCCGCTCGCGCTCGGTGCGATCACAGCCGCAAGCCTCCTGGCCATCTTCGTCACGTTCACCGCAGGTGCGCTGAGCGACAAGGTCGGCCGCAAGCCGCTGTACATCGCCGGATGCCTCGCCGCGATGGCGTTCGCCTTCCCGATGTACCTGCTCACCAACGACGCCGTACCGGCACTCGTGGTGCTCACGTTCATCCTCGGAATCGGTATCATCCACGCCACCCTCACCGGTGTGCAGGGCTCGCTCCTGACCGAACAGTTCGGGACGACCACTCGCACGTCAGGTGCCTCGATGGGCTACCAGATCGCCGCATCGGTCGGCGGATTCGCTCCGCTCATCGCGGCACTGATGGTGGGTGCGGTCGGTTGGCCTGGCGCCTCGTTCGTCGTCCTTCTCGCCGCCACCATCGGCCTCATCGGCATCCTCACCACGCGTGAGACCTGGGGCAAGGCGGAGCGTCGACGCGTGGCCGAACTGCTCGCCGAAGAGGACGCACGCTAGCGGCTCGTTGACAAACGACTCGTGGGAGGCCGGTTCTGTACCGGCCTCCCACGAGTCTTTTGCAATGCGGCGAGGTCTACCCTTGCGGCCAGAGGGTGTCGTACACCGGCTGCGTAGCCGAGTCGATGGAAAGTTGTGTCCCGGCCCACCAGGTGGTGACGACGAGTCCGTCGCGGACGTACACCTCTTCGGAGATCGTCCAGGTGACGGGGTCCGGCACGGGGGACGACGGGTCCTCCTCGAACGATTCGCTGTACCGGCAGAGGGTGGCGTTCTCGCCGCCTGCCGCGCAGGTGAAGCCGCTTTCAGTCGCCGCGGCGATCAGGCCGATTTCCTCGTCAGGTGTGATCGAGTTCACCGCGGTGTGGATGCCGCCTTCGGTCGGTCCGCCCCATTGGCATTTGATGCCGGGCAGGGTTTCGCGGATCGTTTCGACCGGCTCGAATCGGGACACGCTGCCGTCGACACCGGGGTGGTTCAGGTCCATGGCTCCGAAGGTGTCGAGAAACTCCGGAGTGTAGATTTCCAGGCAGTCGTCGGGCAGCGCGACCGCGCCGTCTGTCGGCGTAGGCTCCGGTGTGACTGACGGCGTCGGAGTCGAGGACGGGGTCGACGACGGTGTGGCGACCGGCGAGGGTTCAGCCGTTACCTGCGGTTCCGGTATCGCCTTCGCCTGGTTCACGAAAACGAAGGCGGCGGCGCCGAGCGCCAGCATGATTGCGACGGCGATCACCGCACCCCAGATGAGGTTCCGTCTGCGCTTGGTGGTCGGCATGTTCTGGGTCATTCGGTGTCCTTCGCTCGATCCGAGGCTAGCGGGTCGATGTGCCTTTCGCGTCCGCCTCTGGAATGACATGCCGGAGCGACATCCGGCATGTCAGCCGCGACTGAGAACGCCGCCTAGCGCGACGCCACGCGGCGTGATCGCCGCAGGCCGAGCATGTAGGGCATGCCCAGGCCCGCGGCCGCAGCCGTCCTCCCGAGGCGTCCACGCCAGGTCGGCGCGGGCAGAGGCGGCAGCGAGCCGTCGAGGTCACCGACGTCGACGAAGTATGCGCGGACGGTTCCGATCCCCTCGAGCTCTGGCGCGACCTCGTGCACGGCTGCTGTCATCGATGTCCCTCTAATGCCGTACAGCTCCTCGGAGAGGAGGACGTACTCGGGGATCGTCACCGGGTTCTTGAGCAGCCGGTGGACGAGAATGACGTCGATACCCACGAGTTTGTGCCGCTGCCTGATGGTCTGGGTGGCCACGTCGCCGATGTGCGCCACGAACTTCAGCTTCAGGTTGCCCGCCTCTTTGCAGCCAGCGCACGGACAGAGGTTCATCGCGACGTTCTGCCGTTCGAGGTGGAAGGCTCGATGCATTGACACCGCGACCCGGAGGATGTCCCGAACGGTGGTCTCGGCCTCCCCTGCGTCTGCCTCACGCGAGAGGAAAGCCGCATCGCCTTCGACCTCGATGAGATCGAAGCCGGGAGCCGCATCGATCATCTTGTCGAGCATCCGAGCGGTGTTGACCTCGGCGTGCGCGAGACTCATCCGATGGGAACTCATGTAGTCGGTGTAGCCACCGATGTCCGCGATCAGCAGGACCGCACGCCCGGATTTCATGTCCTAGGGTCCCACTGGAGCCGAGGTTCCACAACCGGCACGCTCACGATGGCGCCGGCGGGCCTCCGGACGGATCGTCCGGCCGGTAACGGCCCAGCATGTCGTCGACGACGGCCTCCGCCTCGCGAGCGCTCAGCGAGTACCCGAGAACGACGGAGAGGAACCGCCCCGAGTCCAACGCCTGCAGCCGGAGCTCGCTCCTGCCCACCACGGTAGCGGTTCGCCGGGTACGGCGGAGCAACGCGATCTCCCCGAACCCCTCCCCCGGACCCAGGGTTGCGATGACTCGCCCGTCGCCCAACACGTCGGCTTCGCCCGACTCGATCAGGTAGTACCGGTAGCCGAGGTCTCCCTGCCTGAACACCACCTCTCCTTCGGCCACAGTGATCGCGTTCAGTCCCCGGGCGAGTTGCTCGACCGCAGGCAGCGGAAGGGCACGGAACATGGCTACCCGCTGGAGCAGAACGGCACCCAGGTCGCGCGTGACCACGGACCGGTCGAGAGTTCGCAATCGCCGCCATGACGCAGCCGCGAGGACCGGGCACACCAGCCCGATCCACACGAGCGCCGCCTGGACGCCGACCCACCCCACCATCACCGATGCAACGATGGCTCCGAGTCCGATGAACACCGTGACCAGGCTCTCGAGCACCCCGAAGACGCGTGCCAGGACCTCGTCGGGTGCCATTCGGCCGATCAGCGTGAATCCTGCGACGTCGATGAGGGCATTCCCCACGCCGACGAAAGCCAGAAGGCCGAGTGCTGCTGACTCCTGGGGAACGAGTCCAACGAGAGCGATCGGAAGGCCCCACAATCCGACCCCCACGGCGAACCACGCTCCGAGCCGACCGGTGCCGACGAGGAGGGAGGCTGCGAGTGATCCGAGAACGGCGCCGACCCCGACCGCAGCCATCAGGGCGCCGACGCCCGGCTCGCCGGTGCCCAACAACTCGATAGCCACCACCACGGAGAGGACCGTGAGCGCGCCCCGGGTGAGCGCCTGTGCCGCGGCGAGACCGAGGATGAGCGTCAGGTCACGATTCTGCGTGACCGCCCGAATCCCCTCCGCTGCCTCGCCGAACAGGTTGGACCGGCTGGGCGCTGGAGGGCGTGGAGGCGCGTCGTACCGGAGCCGCACCAGCAGTCCGGCGGCCCAGAAGGAGGAAGCGGCTGCCACCGCGAAGACGACATCGACACCGGTGAACTGGAGCAGGACAGCCGCCAGCAAGGGTCCCACCAGCGTGGCCGCGGAGTCGAGCAGCCCCCTGACCACGTTGGCGCTGGCGAGTTCATACCCGGTGTGGCACAGCGAAGGCAGGAGCGCGGAATGGGCCGGGCGGTACAGGGTGGCGGCGATCGTCGACAACACCGCGAGCGCGTAGATGACCATCGGCGGGCCCGCCACCGCCGCGACCACGGCGGCCGCGGCGGTCGCGAGTCCCCGTGCGGTGGATACGAGGATGAGAACCCTCTCTCGGCGTCCCCGGTCAGCGAGAGGGGACAGCAGCGGGGCGAGGATGGCGGACGGAACCATGCGGAGCAGCCCGACGAGGCCGAGCGCGGCGGCGCCGCCGTCCCGGTACGCAACGATGCCGAGCGCAACGGTGAAGGCCCACTCGGCGGTCCAGGCGCCGAGGAAGCTGAGCTGGGCCCGGCGGAGGTTGGGGTTGCGCGCGTTGCTCGAGAAGGCGGCGGCCGCCTGGCCGAGCCTGCTCTGGCTCCGATCGGCGCCCATGAGGAGATTGTAGGGTGCACAATGCGATTGATGTAGCTCCGGAGGCTCCCGTTGCGTTACGTCACATGACAGGCCCGGCCAATACCACTGGCCGGGCGTATACCTTCGTCACCATGACAATCACCGACACCTCTTCGACCACGAACGACACCGCCGAGCGCGGTCGCCGCCTCACCGAGGCCGGCACCGCGTGGAACGGCCGCATCGCCGCCGATCGCACCGCCGCCCACCTTCAGTACCGCGTTCGCGGCACAGGAGAAGGAGCAGTCGCGAGCCGCATCACCGCCGGGAAGCACGAATTCGTCATCGATGAGCCAGCCGCCCTCGCGGGCGACGACCTTGCGGCAAGCCCTGTCGAGATCGCTCTCGGTGCACTCATCTCCTGCCAGATCGTCGTCTTCCGTCTCTATGCCCACGCTCTCGGCATCCCGTTCGACGAGATCGATGTGACGGCGGAGGGTGACCTCGATGCCGCGCGCCTTTTCGGCGTGGACCCAGACGTGCGCCCCGGCTTCACCGCTGTCCGACTCACCGTCGAACTCACCGGGCCGGAATCCGAAGAACGCTACCAGCAGCTCCGCGACGTCGTCGACGCGCACTGCCCGGTACTCGACCTCTTCGCGAACGCCACCCCGGTCGTCACCGCAGTACGGAAGGCCGGCTGAGAGGCCACTGTTCGTGCGGCCTGGTCTCGTGCCTGATCCTTCGAGGCCTCACGCACGGCTCCGTCGCCAGCCGGTGTAGATGCGCTCGGCGATCCACAACACGACGCCGATCGCCAGGAGCACGAGTGCAATTCCGTACTGCCCGGCAGCTCGCCCGGATGTCAACGGGAACACCAGGTACAGGCACGTGATCGCGCCGATGACCGGCAGCACGACTGGGGTGTGGAAGTGCTTGTGGTCGACCGGTTGTCGCCGCAACACCAGCACCGCCACGTTGACGACAGCGAACACGGTGAGCAGAAGAAGCGACGTGGTGCCGCCCAGGAGGGCGACGATGGAGCCTTCGGCGTCGAGGGAGACGTAGGCGATGAGACCTACCGCCAGCGCGCTCGTGAAAAGGATCGCCGCCCAGGGCGTCTGGCGCTTCGGAGCGACGCGTGAGAGGAAGGGCGGAAGAACCTGCTGCCGGCTCATGCCGTAGAGCAGGCGGCTCGCCATCATCATGTTGATCAGCGCCGTGTTTGCAACCGCGAACATGGAAATGAATGGCAACAGGTCGTTGATCGGGAAGCCAGGCGCTGCGGTCTCGACCGCCGTCACGAGCGGTGTCTCGCTGCCAACGAGCTCTCCGATGGGCACGAGGGCGACCACAGTGATCGACACCAGCACGTAGATCACCGCCGCGATGCCGAGGCCGCTCAGCATCATCTTCGGAAAGATGCGGCTCGGATCTTTCGTTTCCTCCGCCATGTTGACCGAGTCCTCGAAGCCGACCATGGCGAAAAACGCCAGGGACGTGGCGGTGCTCACCGCAAGCAGCACGCCTTTGTCTTCGGGCGTGTCGAACGCCACGACGCGGGACCAGTCCGCGTTGCCGCCGGCGATCGCCCACATTCCGATGAGGATCACGAGAAGTAGACCCGACAGTTCCACGAGCGTCAGGAAGACGTTGAGCCAGACGCTCTCGGAGACGCCGCGGAGATTGACGAGCATGATGAGCACGATGAACGCGAGTGCGATGAGCATCGTCGTCAGGGTATCGCCCGGGATGTCGAAGGCGACGAGAAGGTTCGCCGCAAACGCACGCGAGGCGGTGGATGCGGACGTGATGCCGGAGGACATCACGATGAAGCACACGATGAATGTGAAGAAGTGGATGCCGAAGGCCTTGTGCGTGTACAGCGCCGCGCCTGCTGCCTGCGGGTATTTCGTCACCAGCTCCAGGTAGGAGAACGCAGTCACAGTCGCCACCGCGAACGCGAGGAGGAACGGAAGCCAGGCGGCCCCTCCCACTTCCGCGGCCACCTGGCCCGTGAGCGCGTAGATCCCCGTGCCGAGGATGTCGCCGACGATGAACAGGAGCAGGAGTCCGGGCCCGAGCACCCGTTTGAGTTCAGGCTGCTCCGGCTCGGCGGTTTTGACGACCTGCGTCCAGGACGGATCACTCATGTCATGCCCTCTTCGTCGAACGACAGTGTTCTCGGTGGCCCAGACGACCACATCTGTCTGGCCACCTCAACCCTATTGCGGGGCCGGAGCCCGATCCAGAGGCATTGTCAGGGGATAGCTTTAGTAGCGGTAGAACGCGTCCTGAATAAGACCGCGATCGAGACCCCGCACCAGGCAGAGCTGGAGGAGCACTCGGCTCTTCTGCGGATTGAGCTGATCCGACGCCACGAGCCCTAACCCGTCATCATCCATTTCGATGTTGCGTCCGACATCGCCGCTTCCGACGCGCGAACTGCGGACAACGATCACGCCATCGCTGGCGACATCCGCGAGGGTTTGCGCCACTTCACTGGAGACGTTTCCGTTCCCCACCCCCGCGATGACGATTCCCCGGGCACCGAGAGAAGCACTCGCACGCACCAGGTCGGCCGGCATGTTGGCGTGTGCGTACAGGATGTCCACACGAGGCAGGACGACCTCGCCTTCCACGGTGAATTCGGAGTCGGCGGTGTGTGGACGCGTGGGATAGCGGAAATAGCGAAGGCGGCCGTAGCTTGCGGTCCCCACCAGTCCGGCGTCAGGAGAAACGAACGTCTGCACGTCGGTCGTGCTGGACTTCGTGACGTCGCGCGCGCTATGAAGATCGTCATTGATTGCGATGATCGCGCCTCGGCCTCCGGCCCGTGGATCCGCCGCCACACTCACCGCGTTGAACAGGTTCAGCGGACCATCCGCGCTCAACGCAGTGGCAGGACGCATCGACCCGGTGAGCACGACCGGGCGCTGGGACTTGACGACCAAATGGAGAAAGAACCCCGTCTCCTCGGCGGTATCCGTACCGTGCGTGATGACGATACCGTCGGCCTCGTCCGCTGAGAACAGCCCGTTGACTCTCGCGGCGAGCTTGAGCCACAGCTGGTCACTCATGTCCTGACTGCCCACTTCGGAAAACTGTTCACCCGTCAGGGCGGCCACGCTCCGAAGGCCGGGCACGGCATCGACCAATGCGGTGAACCCCAATACGCCCGCGTCGTATCCCGGATCGACCGGCGACGGAGCCGAGCCCGCTATCGTTCCGCCCGTCGCAAGGATGTGCACTCTGGCCATCTGAAACTCCGTTCACACCGCGGGCTCAAGCTCCCGCAGTCTTCGCAGACGGACACGGCGGAAGGTCGCACCATTCTCGAGCCCGGTCCGTCGAAATGGGAACCCCTGTACGCCGTTCCGGGAAGGCGCGTCGCCCTCGCCAGGTCAAGCCACGGGCTTCAGCCCGTCGATGGCTCGACATTGGCGCCGAGGGCTTTGAGGGCACCATAAAGGTCAGGCACGCCCCACCACTCGACGGCAAGGCCGTTCTTGAAGCGGAGCACGTGCATGGCGCCGATCGTCACGATATTTCCGGTCGCCGGCACACCGAGGAACGGTCCGACATGAGTCCCCCGCCACGTGATCCGGCTCGCAACCTTGTCTCCCTCGACGACGGTGTCCTCAATTAGTCCGCTGAGACCCGAGAAGCTGGTGTGCATTCCGCGCATCCAGAACTCAATGCCGGCAAGCCCGGGCGGCTGACCCGGGATGGCACCGTGGTCCACAATGTCCGGGTCGATTACTCTGGCAAGGGCATCCCGATCATTCGATTCGACCGCCGCGATAAGGCGTCCATACGCCTGACGCAATTCGTCTCCATCACGCATCGTTCCTCCTCGGACAGCACACAAGCAGCGGCTCAGCGTGCAGGCCGGAGTCGCCACATCAACGTTGCTCCCTGCGGCATCGCCGGATCAAGGGGGCGAATACGGCATGCGCTTCCGGCATCACACGACCGAGGGCCGGTTGCATCCTCATCACCCGGACCGGATGATGCACTCGTGATCCGTGCGCAATAGGTTCGACGCGAGAGCGCATCCCGCCGGACGGAGCCGAGCATGCCCACCTGGGACTTCATCAATTGGTCCTCTGAACCGGACACCCGATGAGCACGTCCGAGCCGGTACCGGCCACATTCAACGGCAAGCTGGCGCTCCTGCTGGCGATGGCGATGTTCGTGTTGGTCGTCGACACGTCCATCATGAACGTCTCGATCTCCGCCGTCGTCGAAGACATCGACACGACCGTCAGCGGCCTGCAGGGCGCGATCGCCCTCGAGGCGCTGGTATCGGCGGCGTTCATCCTGATGAGCAGTAAGGTCGGCGACCTCATCGGGCGCAAGCGGGCCTACGTCATCGGGTTGCTTTGCTACGCCGTCGGCGCGATCGCGATGACGCTCGCCCAATCGCTGATTCCGATCATCATTTTCTGGGCCCTGATCGGAGGGCTCGGCGCATCCCTGCTCCTCCCCGCGATGCAATCCCTCATTCACGGAAACTTCGAGGGTGCAGCGCAGGCGAGGGTCTACGCCACTGTCGGGGCAGCGGCAGCGATTGCGGCGGCCGTGGGACCGCTGATCGGCGGTTTCATCACGACGTTCCTCTCGTGGCGCGTCGCCTTCCTTCTCGAAGCCCTCATCATCGCGATCGTTTTATCCGGCATCAAGCTCGTCCACGATGTGCCGTACACAGGATCCCGGCAGATCGATGCCGTCGGTGCGCTGCTCTCGGTTGTGGGCATGGGTGGCATCGTCATCGGCATCCTGGTCTGGCAGGAGGGCGGCGGTCCGGTCGGGCTCCTGCTCGCGGTGGGCGCTGTCGGCCTCGGCGGTTTGGCGTATTGGCTCGTGCGACGCCACCGCCAGGGCAAGGCGACCCTGATCGACCCCGGGTTGTTCCGTTCGAAGCTCTTCCGGCTGGGTGTCACCGGGCAGATGTTGCAGCAGATCGCGCTCGGCGGAACCATGATCGTGCTGCCGATCTACCTCCAGATGGTGCTCAACTACAACGCTCTCCAGGCGGGTCTCTCGATCTCGCCGCTGTCGCTCAGCATGTTCGTCGTCGCGATGCTCGCGGGAAAGCGCGCCGGCAGGTGGCGCCCAGCGACCCTGATCCTGTGGGGGTTCCTGCTTCTGACAGCGGGACTGGTCGTTCTCGTCCCGCTGGTGCCCCGAGCGGATTCCGGATGGTGGCTTCTCGGTCCGCTGATCATTTCGGGGGTTGGCCTGGGACTGCTGGTGTCCCAACTGAACAATTACACGTTGTCGCCGATCTCGGATGAACGTGTCAGCGAGGCGGCGGGCGTTAACTCCGCCGCCGGATCGTTCGGCCTGTCATTCGGCCTCGCTTTCGCCGGCGCGATCATGCTTGCGTCACTCTCCCTCATCTTTACCAGCCTGGCCATGTCCAGCGACGTGCTTCCCAACGACGAGAAGCAACAGGTGGCCGAGGCGCTGGAAGAAGATGCTCAGTTCCTGTCCAACGCTGCCCTGGAGGAACTCCTCGTCGGCCAGCCGGAGGAATTCCAGGAGGAGGTCGTCAGCATCAATACCGACGCGCGACCCATAGCCCTCCAGATCGCCCTCCTGGTCCCGATCATCGCCGGTCTCGCCGGACTGCTCAACGGGTTCCGGATGCGTCGACTCCCTGATCCAGTGGCCAGTAGGGCCGGCGAAGGAACCCTTCTCGGGTGACGGCTCAGTGACGCCGGGGCGCTGGAATGGACTGACGCGGGGCGAGCACAAAGCCGCGAACCCGCGTCCAGGATGACCCGCTGAGAAACAGCGACGACGGCAAAAGGGCGCGATCGCTCGATCGCGATCCCTGCCAGAAAGGGATTCTGATGTCAGGCACGACACCAAGCGACTCGGGCGGGACTGAACCCCACCTGGACACGGATCCGCCCGACAGTGGCGTCAAGCGCTTCGCCTCCGGCGGTGGTTTGCCTCCCGACCTGTCTGCGTCGGCCTGGGAGCCGGGCGTTGTTGAGATCCAACTGAGGGAGGGCGTCGGTGCAGCGTCCGTATCGCAGAGTACCGATGAGGCGGCGGCCGAAATCAGCAGCAGAGCGAACGCGGATCTCTCCGAGCTGAACCGTGCACTCCAGCAGTACGGGTTGCAGCAGGCCGAGCCGACGTTCCGGCGCTCCGAACGTGAGGATGAGAGCACCAACGCGCCATCGGGCTCCGGCGTTCCCAGCTTCCTGAGCTTCGTCACGCTGCACTTCGCACCCGACGCCGACACCGTGACGATCGCCAGGGAACTGGAGCGCCTCCCCGACGTGCAACGCGCAGTCCCCGTCCCCAGAGCGATCCCACCGCAGACTCCCCTCAACGAACCACTCGTTGGCAGCAGCGATCAGGTTGTGCTTGACCAGACCACTGGCTTCGAGAATCAGTGGTACATCTTTCGCTGCCGGGTCAACCGCGCCTGGGCCCGCTCATCCGGCGCCGGCGTCGTGGTCGCCGACATCGACTGGGGCTACCGGACCAGTCATGAGGATCTCGCTGCCCGGCTGGAACTGAATCGTGCCTACAACTCGTTCGACGGCGGCACCAATGTGTCGCACGGAGCCCATATCTCGCACGGCACCGGCGTGATGGGTCTCGCCGGAGCGGCCGACAACGACAGAGGCATCGCCGGGATCGCGTTCGGTTCTGCTCTGTGGCCGATCCAGGCTAACGATGGACCCGGAACAGGCCTTGGGGGCAATGAGTGGGCGAGAGGCATCGACTGGGTCCGCACGGCCGACAGCGGTGGCAGGCGCAAAGTCATCATCCTCGAGGTGCAGACGGGATCGTACGGAAACTACGAGATGGTTCCGTCGGTGAACGCCGCGATTCGCGCGGCGATTGCGGCGGGCGTTGTGGTGTGTGTTGCCGCCGGCAATGGGGATCGCGACGCCGGTATCGATGATCAAGGCAACGCCATCCCTGACTCGGGTTCGATCCTCGTCGGCGCAACCGAGTATCACGCAACTGAGAATCGGCGGGCGTGGTTCAGCAACTTCAATGCCCGCATAGCCGTGTGCGCGCCCGGAGACGGAAGCCACGACCTCACCTGCAGCAGTTCCGGTGACAACGCCTACCGCAACGGGTTCGGCGGGACATCCGGCGCCACGCCGAAGGTCGCCGCGACGGCCTCGCTGATGCTGGCGGTGCACCCCGCGCTGACCCACGCTGAAGTGCGGAGCATCCTGATCGATACCGGCTCCACCGTGGTCACTGACGTGAACAAGCCGGTGGGCCGGTTCCTCGACGCGGATGCAGCCGTGCAGCGGGCGGCAAGCCTGACGGCGGGATGGAAGTACAACCTCACCGTCAACTCGGTTTTCGCCCACTCCCTTTCCCAGAACGCTCAGGCACACCTCTCGGGCCTCGGCTGGCGAGTGGTTGCCCCTGGCAGTGCCGAAGACGTCACCCGGCCGTTCGAGCTGCTCAGCGAGGCAGCCGCCACGGGTAAGACCGTGCACGTCTTCACGGAAGCCAACGGCCGAATCAGTTCGGCACAACTCGCATAGTTAGGAGCACGTCGATGTGGAACTATAACCTCACAGTCAACTCGGTCTTCGCGCACTCTCTGTCTCAGAATGCTCAGGCGCACCTCTCTGGACTCGGATGGCGGATCATCGCCCAAGGAGACCCGACCGGCGTCACGAGGGTGTTCGTTCTCTTGAGCGACGCCGCCAAGACGAACCGCAAGGTTCACGTCTTCATCGAAGCCAGCGGCAGGATCAGTTCCGCGCAGCTGGCGTGACCATCCGAGTGAATGAACGAGGAGCCACCATGGATGCGGAAACCCCGTTGCCGTTGGATGCAGTCAATCCAGACACGTCGACCACCCAGGAAGCTGGCGCCTTCGCGGACGGCACAGTCCCGCTCCCTCTGGATGCCGTCGCATCCGAATCAGGTCAAGGGCAACCCGACATCGACACCGAGGCAGCTGCTGCCGCTGGCACCATCCCACTGCCAATCGACGCCGTCGCGCCCGAACCGTCCCACGCACAAACCAGGACCGACACAGCCGCGGCCGCAGCCGGCACCACGCCGCTGCCGCTCGACGCTGTCGCTCCCGGATCGCCAACAAGGCGCTCCGACACCGATGCGTCCGCAGGCACTGTCCCTCTGCCGGTGGAAGAGTCGGCGGCTGGGGGCGACCAGGGATCGTCCTCGGAAAGACAGTCCACTCGGCCCGGGTCTCGAGCAGCAACAGGCAAGTCCGGATCGAAGGGCACCTAGCCCGCGTTTCCTAGGAGGGTTCGACGCGGCCTGAAGGCTCCGGAGCGTCGGCCGTCGGCGCCGTCCGCGGCACGTGCGGCTCTGCCTTCGCGGTGCCCTCGAAGTAAGCGAGGGCGATATCAAATGCCTCACGCATATCCACTGTGTCGTCGTAGGCCCACTGCAGCTGGAGCCCGTCGCTGATGGCGGTGAATAGCCGGCCGAGAACAAGGGGGTCGATCGAGCTCGGCAGTGTGCCCGCCGACTGCCGATCCCTGACGGCATCCGCCATCGCATCGACTGTGCGGCGATAGCGATCGGCGATGTAATCGTGAGCCGGGTGGTCCGGGGCTGCCGAATCAACGACCAGCCGCGAGTACAGCGCGACCAGACCCGGGGTGGTCTCGTTCTCGGTGACGGCAGCCGCCAGCAGGTCGAGGGAATCTCCGGGAGGCCCGCTGAAGCGCGCCTGGGCCGCATCGTCCCGTTCCCGAAGCACTTCGGCGAGCAGCGCTTCGCGGGAGTCGAAGTAGTGCAGCACACCCGCCTTCGTCAGTCCGACCGCGTCCGCGATCTCCTGGAGCGTTGAGGCCTGATATCCCTGCTGGGCGATCAACCTGAGCGCGGTGTCCAGGATTGCGCGGCGCTTCGCAGCGCCCTTGGCGTACCGGTAGTGGCTACGACCGGCCGCGTTCCCTGCCAATGGTGCATCCAGCCCGCCTGGTGCCTCTGCGTCGCCCATCCCCTGAGACTACCGACCCGGACGAGATCGCAAAACCTACCATTGGTTAGTTCCGTGCTAGTGTCGATCAGCGCTGCCAACGAGGGCGGCCATTTCTCTGTGGAGGCATAGTGGCCATCGAAATCACTGAAGTGCAATCGCGCGTCGTAGCGACGGATCGACCCGCGGGGTCCCGCCGGGCCGAGATCGGAATGCCGATCGCGCTGATCGGTCTGTTCGTCGCCCTGCTGCCGCCGGTGATCGTGTCACTCGCACTCAAGGTCAACGAAGTCGCACCAGACGACACCGCCGCGGTGCTCAGCCTTGCGCTCGGACTGGGCGCCCTCATGGCGCTCCTGATGAACCCGCTCGCAGGCCGACTTTCCGACCGCACACGCGGCCGCTTCGGCATGCGCCGCCCCTGGATCATCGGCGGCATCGTCGCGGGATACCTGTCGCTGATCCTGCTCACTCAGGCCACCGACGTGTTCTCACTCGTCGTCGCATGGATGCTTGTGCAGGCATCGTTCAACGCAGCCATCGCCGCACTCCTCGCGGTCATGGCCGATTCGGTTCGCCCGAAGAACCGCGGCAGGGTAGCCGCCGCTGTTGGCGTGGCGCAGAACGGCTCGCTCGTCATCGGCGTCTTCATCGTGCAGCTCTTCACCGCAACAACGCCGCAGGTACTCGTGCCCGGCGCCATCGGCTGCACCGTCGTGATCGTCTTTGCTCTCGTCTTCAAAGACCGCGTCCTCGTCGAGAAGCCGAGCACCGCGTTCGGCGTCAAGGAGTTCTTCGGCTCATTCGTGTTCAACCCTCGCAAGAACCCCGACTTCGGCTGGGCCTGGCTGATGCGCTTCCTGCTCACCGCAGCAGCCGTGACCGCGACAAACTACCTCGCACTCTTCCTCATCGATAACCTCGGCGTGAGCGAAGCAGACGCCGCGAACGCCGTCTTCTACGCAACGCTCTTCAACGTCCTCGGCGTTGTCTCCACCACCTTCGTCGCCGGCTGGCTCAGCGATCGCTTCGGCCGCCGGAAGATCTTCGTCTTCGCGGCCGCGCTCGTCGCCGTCGTGGGCCTGATCGTCCTCGCGATCGCGCCGGCTCTTCCTGTCGTCTACGCAGCCCAGTTCATCATCGGGGCGGGCATCGGCTCGTTCTACGCCGTCGACCTCGCGCTCATCACCGATGTGCTGCCCAGCTCTGAAGACAGCGGCAAGGATCTCGGTGTGGTGAACATCGCCCAGGCCCTCCCGCAATCGCTCGTTCCCGCGGCCGCGGGCGGAGTGGTTGCCGCTGTCGGCTACCCCGGGCTGTTCCTCACAGGCGCAGTGCTCGGCGTCCTTGGGGCCATCGCTGCATTCCGTGTCAAGGGAGTGCGCTGATCCAGCGCAGGTAGCTCCCGAACCTCTACTCTTCGCCGCCAACCTCCAGCCGCGGCATC
This sequence comes from Mycetocola sp. 2940, assembly GCF_040548835.1. Taxonomy (NCBI): domain Bacteria; kingdom Bacillati; phylum Actinomycetota; class Actinomycetes; order Micrococcales; family Microbacteriaceae; genus Mycetocola; species Mycetocola sp. 2940. The sequence goes on along the minus strand of NZ_JBEPSK010000011.1, from coordinate 52,179 downwards.
GGAACTCGAATCACGAACGAAGGACCCACAATGTACGACTCCGCTGCCGAGACCTCCCGACTCACCGAGCTCGCCGGACGCCTCACCCTCGAGGAGAAGGTGCAGCTCATGACCGGCCGTGACTTCTGGACGACGTGGCCGATGGAAAAGATCGGCCTGCGCCGGATTCTCGTCAGCGACGGACCCAGCGGAGTGCGAGGCGAAGTGTGGGACGAGCGATCGCCGTCACTGAATCTGCCCTCGGCTACCGCGCTCTCGTCGTCGTGGGACACCGGCATCGCGGCTCGCTACGGTGCCGCGTCCGCGGTCGAAGCGCGGCGCAAAGGCGTTGACGTCGTACTCGGCCCAACGATCAACCTTCAGCGCTCGCCGTACAACGGGCGCCATTTCGAGGCGTTCAGCGAAGACCCTCTGCTCACCGCCGACCTCGCTGCCGCTTATGTGAGAGGCGTACAAGAGAACGGTGTCGGAGCCACTCCGAAGCACTACATCGCGAACGAGTACGAGACAGAGCGCTTCACAGCGAACAGCGTTGTCGATGAGCGCACCCTGCGCGAGGTCTATCTCGCTGCCTTCGAGAAAGCCATCACTGAATCGCGGGCGTGGCTCGTGATGAGCTCGTACAACTCCATCAATGGCACGACCTCGACCGAGCACGACCTGCTCGAGACCCCATTGAACTCCGAGTGGGGATTCGACGGCGTTGTCGTGAGTGACTGGACGGGCGTTCGCAGCGTTGCTGCGGCATCCGCCTCTCAGGACCTGGAGATGCCCGGGCCGAACGGCGCATGGGGTAAGGCCCTCGTCGACGCTGTTCGCACCGGTGCCGTAGCCGAGGAGGCAATCGATCGCACGGTCGTTCGCCTGCTGCGTCTGGCGGCCCGAGTCGGCGCGCTCGAAGGCTTCGCCCCCGTTCAGGCCACGCCTGTGACGGTGGAGGATGGAGTCGCGTTCGCCCGCGAGGCCGCGTCGGCCGGCAGCGTGCTGATGCGCAACGAGAACGGGGCGCTCCCGCTCGACGTCACCCTGCTGTCCAGTGTCGCAGTCATCGGCCACAACGCGCTCAACGCCCGCACTCAGGGCGGCGGCAGCGCCACCGTTCTCCCCGCACGCATCGTCACGCCCATCGACGGCATCCGCGCTGCCCTGCCGAACGCCACCGTCACGTACTCCCGCGGCGCGGTCGTCCAGCGCGGCATCGCCGAGATCACGCTCGCCGAGATGACGAACCCCAGAACCGGGGATGCTGGTGCGCTCGTCCGTTTCCTCGACGCATCGGGTACGGAACTTTTCTCCGAGGACCGGCTCGCCACCTCCCTGATCTACTTCGGCGGCGACGCACCGACCACCACGGCCACCGTGATCGAGATCAGCGCCCGGTGGACTCCGCCGGAATCGGGCGACGTTCTGTTCGGGTTCAGCGCGGTCGGCCGCGGACGGGTGTACGCAGACGACGTTCTCCTTGTTGAAGACGGTGCCGAGGCGGTCGGGATGGATCTCGGGGCGAGCCTGCTGGCACCTCCCGCCGTCAGCGGCACCGTCACGGCCACGGCCGGCGTTCCCATCGAGCTGAAGGTGGAGTTCGAGCTCGCCAAAGTCGAGGAGGGCCAGGGCGGGCTCGCCGGCATCGTGGGCGTCACCGTCGGCTTCGAGGCCGACGAGTCGAACCCGGACGAGTTGATCGCCGAAGCCGTCGCGGCCGCTTCGGCCGCTGAGGTCGCCATCGTGGTCGTCGGCACCAACGCGCAGGTCGAGTCCGAAGGTTTCGACCGCTCCAGCCTCGCACTGCCCGGTCGGCAAGACGAACTCGTGCGCGCCGTCGCCGCCGTGAACCCGCGGACCATTGTGGTCGTCAACGCGGGATCGCCCGTGCTGCTTCCGTGGCGCGACGACGTGCAGAGCATCCTGCTCACCTACTTCGCAGGCCAGGAGTTCGGCGCCGCCCTCGCGGACATGCTATTCGGGGCAGTCGAGCCGGGCGGACGCCTCCCGACCACCTGGCCGGCGGCGGAAGCCGACGTGCCGGTCAGCTCGGTGACCCCCGTCGACGGGCAACTCGTCTACAGCGAAGGCGTGCACATCGGCTACCGCGCGTGGCTGCGCTCAGGCGTAGCGCCCGCCTATGAGTTCGGCTTCGGGCTCGGCTACACGCACTTTGCACTGTCCGAACTCGGAGTGTCCGAGAGCGGCCGCCCTCAAGAGGGCAGCGTCGACGTGTCGGTCACGGTGACCAACACGGGTGAGCGCTCGGGCAAGCACGTCGTGCAGGTCTACCTCAGCCGCGCGGACACCGAGGTCGACCGCCCCGCCCGATGGCTGGCAGGCTTCACCACCGTGCAGATCGACGCCGGCGCGTCGCAGCGCGTGAGCATTCCGGTCGCGACGCGCGCGTTCGAACACTGGGATGCCGGATGGAAACTCGAACCTGGCACGTTCGCCGTGCACGTCGGCTCGTCGGTCACCGACACCCCTCTCTCGGCGGACATTTCTCACTAACCAGGGTGATGCCGTGCCCCTGATTGGGCTCCGTCAAGGACATGGGTCTCCTTTCCCGGCTGCGACGATGGGCGAGCCTCCTCTGCGAGGTCGGACACCGTCCCTATTGTTCGAGGCGGGGCTCGCGACGGGCCTTAAGAATCTGCGAAGGAGATAAGCATGGCCGACTCAGGCATTCAGGGGCCCAGTCTCGAGGACCGGATAGCCATCGACGATCTCTTCAGTCAATACCTCTGGGCGCTCGACACCGGCGATACAGAGGCCTGGCTCGGAAGCTTCGCAGAGGGAGCCGAGGCTTGGGAGGATCAGCCGGACGGAAGTACCTGGAAGGTGCAGGGTCGGGACGGCTTGCTTCAGCTCATCCAGAAATATCATGGCGATCCCAAGTTCCCTGGCCACCAGCATCGAGAGACGGCACGCCTGTTCAGCCCGGATCCGGAGGGACGCCCCGATCACTGGGCAGCTAGGTGCTATACCTCCGCAACCGCCTTCGACATCGAGTCACATTCTGCAACCCTCTACTGGACGGGTTACTACCGTGACATCGTCGGAAAGATTGACGGCGAATGGAAACTTATTCGTCGCTGGATCGCACCGTGGACCGGCGAGGTCCTGAAGCGATTCGAAGGCAGAGCATAAAACCTGTTGGGACGACCAACATCCGGAAACCACATCACTCAAGGGGACGTAACCACTACGGGTTCTCGTTAAGCACACGGATTTGTTCCCGATACTGCTCGGCTGTCAACTCGCCTGTGGCGAAGCGCTCGTCGAGAATCTGACGGGCCCGACTCGGTCCGGTTACCGGCGCCGCTGCGGAAGGACCTTCACTCCGACTGCTTCCTCTGCCGAACACCCTGACCGTAAGCAGGACGAGTAGCACAATCCCGGCAATTAGCAGCAACCCAAACAGCCATGACACGCTCATGTCCCAGCCGTATCCCCACATCATGGCGAACTCCTCCACTCGGTGATCGGTTCATCTCATTTGCCCTCATGGTACCCCCGGAGGGTATAAGTGGGCAGAGAGCCGGGGCCCAAATCGGGTGCCAAATGGATGTTGCCGCCTACGAATTCCGCGGGGCTCGCGCGCAGTGGTGGCGAGGTCACATGGACACGCCGCGGGCGCGAAGAAACGGTGTCGGGTTGGTGAAGGACCCACTGATGCGAATCTTCAGGTCCAGGTGGCAGCCGGAGACGACGCCCGTGGCTCCGACATTGGCCACAGCGGTTCCCGCGCCGATCGAGTCGCCGACGGACACGTGAAAGGACCCACTTTGAAGATGCCCGTAAATCGACTCGACGCCGCCGCCGTGGTCGACGATCACCCTCTGCCCATAAGCACCGGCACTCCCGACAAAGGTGACGCGTCCCGCTGACACGGCGCGGACCGGAGTGCCGCACGTGTTGCTGAAGTCGACGCCGTCATGGAAACCGTTGGAACATCCTCCGCCGTTGCAAATGATTCGTCGCGGACCGTATGGAGATGAAATCGGTCCGGAAACTGGTCGGTGCCACTCCCCTGCGGCACCGGTGAAGATGTTGTTCTGCACCGAATCGTGGATGGCGTCGCTGGTGCCGAGTTCCGACTTGCTCGATTTTTTCTGCGCCGCGGCCTTCGCTGCTTCGGCTTGAGCCGCCGCCGCGGCAGCAGCAGCAGCGGCAGCGGCTCTGGCTGCAGCCGCCGCCGCGAGCTCCTCAACGGTGGTCGCCGAGTAGCCGTCTCGCATGAACTCTTTCTGACGTGCAGCGGAGCTAACTGTGAAGCTTTGAACGTCACCGCCGAGCATGGCGTTGCCTTGCAGTGGCATCTCCTCGCCCGGGACGGCAAAGGCGGGAAGGGCCAACGTCCCGAAAATCGCCGGGATGACCACCCCCACGGTCATCGCTGCTCGAAGGCGTCGGAACCGCTGCGCTCGGGACGTCGATCCGACTGGACGAGGTACGCGTTTCGGATTCGAGGGCGAGACGCGAACTGGAGGCGTGGTCGCAAGTCGAGCCTCAGCTCGCCTGCTCCGACGGGTCGGTAATGCGCTTCCTACGGGTTGAGGGGCGGCCATTTCGTTGGTCATGGGGTCCTTGGTGTCATCGCCGGGCGGCGGAAGAGAGAGGGTGGGGTCGCCGGGGCATACGACCCCACCCAGTGGAGAGCGGCAGTTAAAGGCGGCTCTCCGTTGGACGCGCGAACGCGCCCAAGTCGCACGGGCCAGAGGGACCCGAGGAGGTTTTGCAAGGGATGGAATTCTTCGGACTGTGTCGAGAGGACTGTTCCGGCCATCTTGACGGCATCCGCATTCTCGCCATCAACGCAGATCTACAAGGGACGATTCATCGATCTGTTCCAGTCAAAGTCGAGGACACTGTGAGCCACGCCTACAAGAAAAGTGGCGGCAGCAGAGATAAAACAGTGTTCGGCTTAGGTGCGACTAATAGAGAGAACGGTCAAAGAGGGAAGATAGGAATGCTGTCTGGCAGCAGCGACGGCGTGACTTGACCACCGCAATGTTGCAAGAAGCCGACGGCGGATGTCAGGGTGCCTGGCCAGGACCGTGAGGGCAGTGAGAACCAGAAGGAGGGCGCTGAACATTGCGATCAACGCGTTATCCAGAGCGCATCGTTGATTACAGGCCTCATCCTGATCGATCGCTCCAGACTGGGAGGTGACGCCTGGAGTTGTCACGGCTGCCTGATGCGCGGCTTCATCACCCGCGTGAGAGTGCGTTTTCGACGAAGCGATGGTTTCCATTCCATGCGCTCCGCTCACGGCGTGCAATGCGAGAAACCCGACGAGCACCGAACCGACCAGGAAAGAGATGATCAAGAGACGACTGAATGCAGACAGACGATCGAGCGGAACAGGGCTCATCGCAGTACTCTGCACCTCGCTCTCGCTTTCTCCTCGTCGTTGGGACGGACGTTCTGGAACGCCGAAGGGTACCTTTCAAGAAAGATAGCGTCTGGAGGTTCGTGAGCAAAGCTTTAGTCGCAAATTGCTGTCACGCCACGGGCCTACTGCCTTTGTCACAAATCAACGAAGCATTGCGTGTCCTCGCAACCGGAACGTCGCTTGGTGAGGTCGAGCGCATACTGGGCGCCGCACCCGGGCGACCCGCCTCGCTCCGAGGTCAGGCGTCCGGAGTGTCGTCGATGTCGTGTCGCAACTCACCGGTGATGGCGTCCACCGCGGCACCCACGGTCGATGCGAACCGCTCGTCCGTGAATCGGCCATTCAACCCGTAGCGCTCGAGGGTGTCCTTCACCGGTCCTTTGAGTTCGGCGAACACGAGCGTGATCCCGCGCGAAGCCAGCCAGTCGTCCAGATCAACGAGCTCCTCGGCGGCAGTGGTGTCCAGATCCGTGATCGGCTCCGAAGCCAACACGAGCGTGCCCAACGGCTTTCGACCGCTCCGCTGGTCCTCACGGATAGACCGCTGAACCTCTCGGCGGACCCACTGGTTGAAGAGCCCGCCGTTGACGAAAAAAAGAGGTGCGTCGAAGCGGAGGATCAGGATCCCCGGCACCCGCTCGGCGTCGGGATGGCGTTTCCGGTCGTGGTAGCCACGCCGACCGCGCATCAAACCCAGTTCGGTGCGGTATGGCCGCCAGGCCCGCACCACGAAGGCCACGAAGGCGAGCCCGATCGCCAACCCGATGCCCTCCAGCACCCCGACGAAGAAGACCCCGAGAAAGGCTGCCGTGGCCAGCACCGCATCGGTTCGGTCCATCTGCCACAGCCGTAGATAGTGCCCGACATCCAGGAAGCCGAGCGCTGCCGAGATGACCACGGCGGCCAACACGGCCTCGGGAAGATACTCGGTGGCCCCGGGCGCCCCCAACATGAACACCACGATCAGGAGCGCGCCGACGACTCCGGTCAGTTGGGTCTTCGACCCGGCCTGCTCGGCAACGGGGGTACGTGATCCCGAGGCGGACACCGGGAATCCACCGAGCAGGCCGCCGGCGATGTTCGCAATCCCCAGGCCTGCCATCTCGTGGTTGCCCCCCACAGCTTCGCCGCGCCGGGCGGACATGGCACGTGAAATCGTGACCGTGTCCGCGAATGCGATCAGCGCCACTGCCGCTGCCGGCCCGGCAAGGAGGCCGACGTCGGACCAGGCCAGCCCGCCCAAGGCGGGAGCCGGGAGGCCACTCGGCATAGAGCCGACGACGGGCACCTCGTCCTGCAGCTGCCACACAACGGTCACGACGACCGCGGCCGCCACGGCGACGATGATCCCGGTCACCCGTGCGCCCGGCCATCTTCGACGAGGCACACAACGGAAGGCCAGAATCACCCCGAGCGAGCCTAACCCCAAGCCAGCCGCCAGAGGCACCGCCTGTCCCCCGGCCAACCCGGCCCCGACCCCGAAGACTTGGCCCAGTGGTTCATCCGCGCCGATGTCGACGCCGAGGAGTGCGGGCAGTTGGGAAATCATCACGACGAGCGCGAGGGCATTGAGGTACCCCGTTCGGATCGGAACGGACAGCAGATCAGTGACGAAACCGAGCCGCAGTACGCCCCCGATCACGAGCAGCACCCCGACCATAACCGCGAGCAATCCGGCGAGGGCGACAGCCCGTTGCTCGTCACCAGCAGCGAGCGGCACAATCGCAACCAAAAGGATTGGTGCAAGTGCTGAGTCGGGGCCGAGGACGAGGATCCGCGACGGGCCGACAAATGCGTAGACCAGCAGAGGGACGATGGTGGCGTAGAGACCAGTGTGGGCAGGCAGACCGGAAGCCTGCGCGTACCCAATGCCCACCGGGATGAGGACGGCGGTGAGCACCACGCCGGCTCGCAGATCCGCCCACAGCCAGCGACGGTCATAGGCCGTCGCGACCCCTATACCGGGCACGAGTAGCTTCACACCCGCCCATACACTCTCCCCGGACATACGCACAGCATAGTCGGGGGTCGGTCGTGCGCAGGAAGACCGTCCACAAGCGGCAGGCCAGCGCCACTCCATCTCGAGCGCCCCGCACGACAAGCAGAAAGAGGACGCCAGGAAGGATGCCCTCGGCGAACCACCCATCGCCCGAAAACGCGCGCTACCGGACCCCGTGAAGCGATTCAACCCGGTATCTGAGGAGTCTTCGGGCCGGGAATGAGTTTCCCGGGATTCATGATCCCTCGTGGGTCGAGAACACCCTTGATTCCGGCGAGAATGTCCACGCCCACCTCTCCGATCTCAGCGGCAAGGTACGGAGCATGGTCGACACCGATGGCGTGATGGTGCGTGATCGTGGCACGGGATTGCATGACGGCGTCGCTGGCGGCCTTCTTCACGCGCGCATTCTGTGCCAGAGGGTCGGCTTCGAGCCCACCCAGGAAAGTGAAGTACAGCGAGGCTCCGTCTGGGTACACATGAGAGATATGCGCCTGGACGTGTGCGCCGGCGCCGTTGACCATGAGTGCGCTGCCGATGGCCTTTCCCACATCGCGGTGGGTCGATTTCACGCGGTTCCATGACGTGGCCGTCTCAACCGTTTCGACGTAAACGCCACGGGTCAGCAGTTCGTCGCGCAGGTATGGTCCGCTGAATCGTGCACGCTCCCACGCCTGGGCCGGCACCGGCCCGACGAACACCCCTCCTGCTCTGCGGAGGATTGTCGCGCACCGCCGCCGTCGAGCGTCGGTCTGGTTGTCTGCACCTTCCCATACGAACAGTGCGAGCGCAGGACTCCCCTGCCCGCGGAACCGAAGATACATCCGGAGCAAGCTGGACTTCCACCCGCCTGACAGGGCAAATGTTGATTCCGTCTCCGGGGCGTCGGCAAGCCGGCACACCTCTGGCATGTCACCTTTCGCTCCGTCCTGGACCAGGCGACGCAGTGCCTCGGCCCCGGCCTCGAACGAGCCGAACGTCCATGCACCGTAGCTTCGGTGTTTCGGCGCGCGGTGGATTCGCATGGTCGCCTCCGTGATGACACCGAACGTTCCTTCGCTTCCGACGAACACGTCCAGGAGGTTCGGTCCCGCCGCTGTTGCCGGTGCCAGCCCGCCCAGTTCGAGCGGCCCGCGTGGAGTCTCCACATGCAGAGCCTTCACCATGTCGTCGCTCCGGCCGTAGCCGGTGGAAGCCTGACCGGCCGACCTCGTCGACAGGTATCCCCCGAGCGATGCCTCCTCGTAGCTCTGGGGAAAGTGGCCAAGGGTGAATCCGAGCTTCCCGAGAGACGCCTCCATCGCGGGGCCGCGGATGCCTGCTTCGAACGTCGCCGTCAGGCATATGGAGTCAACCTCGACAACCCGGTCCATGCGGCCAAGGTCAAGGGCGATGACGGCACGGAAATCTGCCTTCAGCGGTTCGACGCCGCCGACCACGCTCGTGCCACCGCCGAAGGGAACGACAGCGATCCCCTCCTGGTCGCACAGCGCGAGGATCTGCCGCACGTCTGTGCCCGAGCCGGGGAAGATCACAGCATCCGGTGCATCGCCGGCGTCGCCTGAGCGACGGCGGATAAGATCCGAGGTGCTTTTTCCGCCGGCATGGAGAATGCGCTCCTGGGCACTCGTCGAAACGTGCTCGGCTCCGACGATTGCCGAGAATTGATCCAGGGCATCCGCCCCGAGGGAGCCTGGTCGCAGTCTCACGTCCGACAGATCGACGGGAGGGTGAACGGGCTCGACGGATGCGAGTTTCAGCCGCCTGCGCAGAAAGGCAAGCCCGCCGGCGTTCAGGGGCCTGGCCCGGGACGGGTCGCCCCACCCGTACCAGACGGAATGCGAAATCGTCCCTGAGAGGTCGGCCACCATGGGTTACAGTGTTCCATACCGGGCCACCATCGGGTCCCGGTCAGCCGGAGCCACAGGGCAACCATGGAACCTATCGGTGCAGACTCGACCTGGATCAACGACGCGACGCGAGCCAGCTCGCTCAACTCTGTGACGACAGATGGCCTTGACGTCATCGTGATCGGCGGCGGCATCACCGGAGCCGGTGTGGCCCTGGATGCCGCGAGTCGCGGGCTCTCGGTGGCGTTGTTGGAAAGCCGTGACCTGGCCAGCGGGACGAGCGGATACAGTAGCAAACTGGCGCATGGCGGTCTTCGCTACCTGGCGAAGCTGGACTTTGCCGTCGCTTGGGAATCCGCCGTCGAGCGACGGTGGCTCATGACCGAAATCGCGCCGCATCTGACCCGACCGCTCGGTTTTCTCGTACCGTTCACGAGTGACGGATCCCGCCTCGGATCCGGGTCTGTAAGAGCCGCCGTCGCGGTCTACGACATACTCCGTCGGCTCAGCGGACTCCGGAGTGCGGTACTGCCGCGTCCGCGCGTCGTCAGCAGCGAAACCGCCCATGCGCTTGTGCCGGGGCTTCGAGCGGAAAAGCTGCGGGGTGGCCTGCTGTACTGGGACGGGCAACTCGAAGACGATGTGCGACTCGTGCTCGCCGTCGCCCGGACAGCGGCCCGGCTCGGCGCCCACATCCTGCGCGACACCCGGGTCACGAGCGCGAGCGGCACGCACGTGGATGCCGTGAACGAACGCACCGGAGAAATCCTGCGGCTCACGGCAGGGGCGGTGATCAACGCGACGGGTGTCTGGGCCCCCGATTTCGAACCAGATTTACCAATGACTCGGAGCCGGGGAACACACCTCGTCGTGCGCGCCGAGCGGCTGGGCAATCCACGGATGGCGTACACCGTCGCCGTTCCGGGCGCTTTCGGCCGTCACGTCTTCGTCCTCCCGCAGGGCAGCGGGCTCGCCTATGTCGGTCTGACGGACGACGAAGACGGCACGAGCGACGGATACGGTCCACTGGCTGCTGAGAGGGACATCGACTTCCTGCTGGAGGTCGTGAACACGACGATGGCTGACCCGCTCAGCCGGGATGATGTCGTGGGAGCATTCGCGGGGCTTCGACCGCTCGTCGGTGCGAAACGAGGTGCGCGCTCCGGAACATCCGACATCTCACGTCGCCACATCGTTGTCGACACGCCAGGAAAGCCGATCACCGTTGTGGGTGGCAAGCTGACGACCTACCGGAGGATGTCGGAAGACGCTGTGGATGCCGCTGTCGGTCGACTGGGTCTGGACAGGACGTCGCCCACGCGACGGCTCGCTCTCGTCGGGGCCGCGAAACCGGAACGGCTGGCCGCCACCAGGGCCCCGGAGCGCTTGGTACGGAAATATGGCACCGAGGCAGAGATTGTGCACAGCCTGGCCCGGCTGGATCCCTCGCTCAGCGAACCCGTCTTCTCTGGAACGAGCGTGACCGGCGCCGAGCTTCTGTTCGGCGTCCTCGCGGAGGGCGCATCCTCCGCAGACGATTTGCTGTTCAGGCGCACCCGCCTCGGGCTGGTGCCCGCCGATGCCGCTCGGGCCAGGCAACGGGCCGAGGAAATCCTCGCATTTGCCCAGCGTCAGTTGCCGCACGGGCAACACTTCGAAGGGCCGACACCATGACACCGGCCGGCGCCTCGACGACGCGGAATGTACTCCTCCTTGTGAACCCCACGGCGGGGCGCGGACGTGCGCTTCGGCTGTGGCCCGCCGTCGACCGCGCACTCCGCGACGACGGCCATACCACCTCCGTGCACATCGCCCGCAGCCTCACCGATGCAGAGCGAGCTGCACGGGCAGCAGACTCCTCGACGATTGTCGCCGTTCTGGGTGGCGACGGCTTTCTCGGTGCGGCGGCGGCCGGCGCGCGCGAATCCTCAGCGGTATTGCTGCCTTTGGCAGGTGGCCGCGGCAACGACAACGTGCGACGGCTGGGGCTGCCCCTTGATCCGGTCGTTGCGGTGGGCGGTTTGGCGCGCCTCGATGAGATTGTCATGGACTTGGGGATGGTCAACGGGCGCCCGTTTTTCGGAGTGGTGAACGTCGGGCTCGACGGGGTGGCCAACGAGCACAGCAACCGCTCGCGATTAAACCTGGGCCCGCTCATCTACGTGTACGGAGGCGTCAGGGCACTCTTCGAATGGCGTGACGTCGCCTTCACACTGGCTGTCGACTCCGACGACCGGACGTTCACAGGCTGGTTCGTGGCTGTGGGAAACGTGGGCCAGTACGGCGGCGGAATGAGAATATGCCCGGATGCTCTCGCTGACGACGGGCAGCTCGATGTGGTCTTCATGGGGCGGACGCCAGCACGCGCGGTGATCGCCACGTTCCTCCGATCGTACAAGGGCAAGCATCTGGGTCATCCGAGGGTGACGCAGCTCCGCGGTCACCGGGTGAGGATCGCGGCCAACAAACCCCTCAACGTCTATGCCGATGGGGAGAAGGTCGGACCGCTACCGGCGGACGTCCACGTGCTTCCGGGGGCGATCAAGGTTCTCGTGCCACCGGGCTCACCTGTGTTCCGCCCTGTCACCGTCGGCTGAGCAGAGCGGCGAAGTCCTGCACCTCAGCGCTCCAGCGCTTCTTGCTCAGGAGGCGTCAGACCCGCACAGGGTCGATGAACTGGCGCAGGGTCCTTGCCGCACTGCAGGCCAGGGACGGCCGTCTACCTGACCGAATGGACGTCGCCGGGCGATAGTCGCTGGAAGATCACCTCGTGGAAAGCTACGACGCGGTTGCGCGCGCCACGAGCCGGTGTCACTCATGGACGCTTCACCGTCCCAGGACTGGAACAGCAATGCATCCAAGCCCAGACTTCCCACATTGGCGAGCCGCCGGCGGACCGCGTCGGCGGTGAAGTGGGGATGGCGCCAACGCGGATGGACCTGGCGGTTTGGGGTGGTCCGGCCGGAAAGTCTGCTCGCCGTTGCGGCTGACGATCGTGCCTGCCAGGCGAATGGACGGCACGGGGCTAGTGATGCCGAAAACACAGGGGCGCCGCTCGCTGTTTTCTTGCCCGCGCTGGCCGGGGGTGAACCGCCGTCTCAATAATTGCGTGTGATTACTACCGAATCAGGCGGTATCGCGATTTCACCTTTTTGGCCAGCTTGTAGTCGATCCAGTTTTGGGCGTCGACGAAAAACGAGTGAGAGAACCAGGCCTCGCGCCTCGCCCAGGTGTTCGTAATGGGGAAATGGGGCAGTTTCCTGCCGTCAAATTTCTGTCGCGCTTCTCGACTCATGAGGGAGTCAGCAAGCACGACGAGATCCATGCGCGTCCGCATCGCGATGACACTCTGGACGTTCGAATTGATGCTCTTCCACTCTTTGTCGGGGCGGTGTATCGCTGGCGTGTGGAGAAGCACAAGCATCTTGATCCGCTGGCCTGCGGCTGCGGCGTCGAGCGCGACGTTACCGCCGTGGCTGTGCGCGTAGATGGTGTCTATCCATCCCGCACTTGATACGATGTTCTGCCAGTGGTAGAGGTCGGCAGCTCCCTGCGCCCGTGCCGCGGCTGAGTATTCGCCGCTCCAGATGAAGTAGGCCTCGTCGTCGTATAGATTTTTGGTTGTGGACCGAAGGTGATCGTGTAGATCAGATCGAGGCTCGTACCACCCGTTATTGGTCACGAGGTCCCAGGTCCCGTGAATCGTGGTGCTAACGGGCGTATCGTATGGTGCTGTGTTCGTATCCGCCACGACAGGCGGAGGCAACGGCCGAGGTGGCCGCACGATTGCTGAAGCGATTCCCCTTATGAGGTCGTCTGTCGACTCAGCGAAGTCCTTCAGGACTACGTTGCTCAATTCGAGTGAGCCTCCGGAGAGAATTGCCAGACCAGCGGCGGCGGCGACGGCCTCAAGGTCGTGGTCCGAATGTTGTCGCAAGTTCAAAAGCGCCACGAGGGTGTCGGGATCCTTCGCGACTGATAGGTTTCGCCAAAGTCTCTGCGCCGCATCCCGCTCATACTCCCCGTCATTAAACCGACCAAAGAGGTCTGTTGAAGCGCCTGTCAGACGATTGGTGAGACGGTCCAGTATGCTCTGATCGGCCCAACGCTGATCAGGGCCCGGCGCTTTTACGCGCGGGATTCCAAGTTCACGACTATCGTCGTGCACGGCCTGCGCCAACTCCTTGGGGCCGAGCGCGTGCGCAGACATTCCCAGGTACTGGCCAGCGCGGCTAGCTATCGCCGATGAAGAATTCGAGCGGAACGCCTTCACTCCGTGTACAGGTTCCAGCCGGGCCCTTGCTGCGGCCGCGGCGATTATTACGCCAGACATGGTGTGCTCCGTTCGTTCGTCGAACAGTAGCGCTGGGTCTGCTGAGCGCGCCACCCCGGGACGTCGCCCTGTCAGAGCGAACTCCGACGGCCCGTGGTCAACACGAACCGAATGCTCTGCCAGAGGTCGGCGAGGTACCGCCGTGCTCTTGATTACACGTCCCGCAGCCTCCAGACTGGGGTGCGGCTGCGTTCCGCCAGACGAGAGGGACAGATGGCAATGCCGCCACTTCCGAAATTCATGAAAGCCGCCGTGCTGTCGGCGAATTCGCCCAGCCTGCAAATCGAGACCATCCCGACTCCGCAGCCGCGAGCCGGTGAAGCCCTCGTTCGCGTTGCGGCCTGTGGGGTCTGCCACTCGGACCTGCATGTCATGAAGGGAGAGGTCTCCTTTCCTCGTCCCGCCGTCATGGGGCATGAAATCAGCGGCACCATCGTGCAATTCGGCGCCGGCGTCGCCGCCGTGGACGGCCTCAACATCGGTGACCCCGTTGTCGGCGCCTTCATCATGCCCTGCACCACGTGCCCAGCCTGCCTTCGAGGAAGGGATGACATGTGCGCCAACTTCTTCGGCCAGAATCGATTGAAAGGAACCCTGTACGACGGAACCAGTCGGCTGAGCATGCCGGACGGCTCGTTCCTGGCGATGTATTCGATGGGTGGTTTGGCGGAGTACGCGGTGGTGCCCGTTTCGGCCCTTTCCGTCCTCGACGCGTCGGTGGATCTGGAGACGTCGTGCATTCTGGGTTGCGCAGGCCTCACGTCGTATGGTGCCGTGTTCCGCGCGGGTCAGGTCGAGCCCGGGGATGCCGTCGCGATTGTCGGCTCGGGAGGTGTCGGATTGAGCCTGATCCAGATGGCTCAGGCGGCTGGCGCGACCACCATCGTCGCGGTCGACATCTCCGAGGAAAAACTCGACAAGGCTCGAGAGCTCGGAGCGACACATACCGTCAACGCGCTTGACCATGACCCCGTTGAAAGTGTCCGCGAGTACACGAGCGGAGGCGCGAATGTTGCATTCGAAGCGCTCGGCAACCCGACCACGTTTCGTCAAACATCGAGGATGCTGGCGGACGGCGGCCGGATGGTCGCGATTGGCATCGCTGCAGGAGCCGCGACGGGCGAGATCGAGATAACGCCCCTCGTGCGGCGCGGCTACACCCTCGTCGGATCGTTCGGAGGCCGAACCCGAGTCGACCTTCCCGCCGTGACCAGGCTGGTCACATCAGGGGACTTCGACGTCAGCAAACTCGTCACCCGACGGTACGCGCTCGACGACGCCAATGCGGCCTACCAGGCACTCGCTCGCGGGGAAATCACAGCCCGCGCGATCATCACGATGCCTGCAGCATCGAGTCACTGAACCGCCACCTGCTGCAGCTCCGGCAGGGACTCGGAGCCGCGAAAGAACAACAGGCGCCCGTCTTTCGGAGTGGTGAACGTCGGGCTCGACGGGGTGGCCAACGAGCACAGCAACCGTTCGCCATTTAACCTGGGCACTCAAGCAGGACTACTGGCGGTCCACCCGCAGTTTTCCACGGCAGTTGGTGTCCGAACTGACCGTGGACAGGCTCCATCGATCAGAGGGATCCTCTCCATTCGTCGGATCATCCCGTCCGGATGACGTGGCGTCTGCTCGATCAGGGCACCCTCGAGTTCAGGAGAATCAGGGGGACGTCCATGGGACAGCAGAACGTCGGCCGAGACGTCAACGAGGGCGACGGCCGCGTTCGCGCGGAGGCCAGCCGTCTCATCGAGCGGGGCGACGGCGTGCCCTGGCTGAGGTGGGGTCCCTACCTCAGCGAGCGCCAGTGGGGCACAGTCCGGGAGGACTACAGCGCGGACGGGAACGCGTGGGCATATTTCACCCACGATCACGCGCGATCGAGGGCGTATCGGTGGGGCGAGGATGGCCTGGCGGGCATCTCCGACGACCGGCAGCAGTTGTGCTTCGCGTTGGCCCTCTGGAACGGTGCCGATCCTATCCTCAAGGAACGGCTGTTCGGACTGACGAACGGCGAAGGCAATCACGGAGAGGACGTCAAGGAGTACTACTTCTACCTCGACAACACACCTACGCATTCGTACATGCGTTATCTGTACAAGTATCCGCACAAGGCATACCCCTACGGCGATTTGATCGCCACCAATGCACGTCGAGGGGCCGAGGACTACGAGTATGAACTGATCGACACCGGTGTGTTCGACGACGACCGTTATTTCGACGTCACCGTCGAGTACGCGAAGGGGACGCCGGATGACATCCTGATTGCGATCGAGGTCACCAATCGGGGTGCTGAGCCGGCGAACCTCGTGCTTGTGCCCACCCTGTGGTTCCGAAACACGTGGAGTGAGGGCGCCGAACCGCGGCCGACCATCGAACGGGTAGCCGACTTCGCGGACGCGACCGTCATACGCGCCGACCACACCGGGGTAGGCGTGCGGTTCCTGTACGCCGCAGGACTCCCCCCGGCGTTGTTTTGTGAAAATGAGACGAACACCGATCGGCTGTTCGGCGAACCAAACGCGACGAAGTACGTCAAAGACGGCATCGGGGAAGCCGTCGTGAACGGCAAGAGCGAGGCCGCCCATACGACTGGCCCAGGCACGAAGGGGGCGGTTCAGTACGAGGTCGAGGTGGCTGCCGGCGCGACGGAGCGCTTCGAGTTGCGCCTCACCGACCTTGACCCGGAGTCGTTTCGTGCACAGGGCAGTCCATCCGGCGCCGAATTCGCGCAGATGATCGCTCAACGCCGTCAGGAGGCCGATGAGTTCTACGCCGATGTGCTCCCCGACACGATAGGGGACGATGCTGCGCTGGTTACGCGCCAGGCCCTGGCAGGTCTGCTGTGGTCCAAACAGTTCTACGCGTACGACGTCACAAGGTGGCTCGGTGGGCATGGGGTGACGACTCGAGCCGCTCAACAACGGTCGGCCCTGCGCAACGCCACGTGGTTCCACATGGTCAACGAGGACATCATCTCCATGCCGGACAAGTGGGAGTACCCGTGGTACGCCGCGTGGGACCTCGCCTTCCACGCGGTCTCGCTGGCGGTCGTCGACGTCGACTTCGCCAAAGGACAACTGGCGCTGATGCTCGACGAGAGATACCTGCACCCAAATGGCCAGATCCCCGCCTACGAGTGGAACTTCAGCGACGTCAACCCTCCTGTCCACGCGTGGGCGGTGATGCGACTCTACGAGGCCGAGAAGGAAACGCGCGGCACGGGTGACATCCGCTTCCTCGAGGAGGCGTTCCACAAGCTGGCGCTCAATTACACGTGGTGGGTCAACCGCAAGGACCCGGACGGCAACAATGTTTTCGGCGGAGGGTTCCTGGGTCTCGACAATATCGGTGTGTTCGACCGCAGCGCGCCCCTGCCCACCGGAGGTCACCTTGCTCAGGCTGACGGCACCGCGTGGATGGCCTTCTATGCCCTCGAGATGCTCGAAATCGCCCTCGAACTGGCGCGCCACGACCCGTCATACCAGTCGATGGCTAGCAAGTTCTTGGAGCAGTACCTCTGGATCGCTTCGGCGATGGACGATCCCGACGACCCGAAAGGAAGCCTCTGGGACGACCAGGACGGCTTCTTCTATGACGTATTGCTAACCCCGGACGGGCACACGGAACGATTGAAGGTGCGGTCGCTGGTCGGTCTGCTCCCCCTCGCGGCCTGTGTGGTCCTGCGCCCTGAGGACGTCAATCAGCTGCCCGACTTCATGGCTCGCGTGCAGTGGCTGCGCACGCACCGGCCTCAGCTCGCCGCACGGTTCCCAGCATTGGCGGAACCCGGAATCGGGAATCGACGACTGCTTTCACTCCTGGATGAGAGCAAGCTGCGCCGACTCCTCGCCCGGATGCTTGACGAGACCGAATTCCTCGGCGACCACGGCATCCGTTCAGTGTCTGCTTTTCACCGCGACAATCCATTCGTCGTGAATGTCGCCGGCCAGGAATACCGGGTCGACTACCTCCCCGCCGAGTCGAACACCGGCATGTTCGGCGGCAACTCCAATTGGCGCGGCCCCATCTGGTTGCCGACAAACTTTCTGCTCATCCGTGGGCTGCTCCACTATGCCTCGTATTACGGCGATCAGTTCACGATCGAATATCCCACCGGCTCGGGTGACGAACTGCCGCTGAAAGACATCGCCATGCACCTCTCCGAACGTCTGATGGGCATTTTCTTGCGCGATGAGAATGGACTCCGCCCGGTATTCGGGGGCACCGAGATGTTTCAACAGAGTCCACATTGGAAGGACCTGATCCCGTTCTACGAGTATTTCCATGGCGACAACGGCGCCGGCCTCGGCGCAAGCCATCAGACCGGCTGGACTGCGTTGGTGGCCCGCATGATGCAAGTACTCGGGCAAGAGCTCGAGCCAGACACGAAGATCGGCGTGGACGCCGAATCCCCCAGCGGGCCATGATGGCGGCCAGACGGGCTGTCGACCCCGAGCGAGGCACGCCGGCGCCGCTCGGCGCGACTGTGCGCGACGGGGGCGTGAACTTCTCGCTGTATTCGCATCACGCCGAAGCGGTCGAGCTGGTGCTTCTCTCCGCGGGCAGGTCTGATCCGTCCGCGACAATCGTCCTCGATCCCGCTCGCCACCGCACGCAGAGTTACTGGCACGTGTTCATACCGGGCATAGGGGCGGGCCAACAGTACGGTTACCGGGTCAGGGGCCCGGACCGCCCCGGCGACGGGCTCCGGTTCGACCCGAGCAAGCTCCTTCTTGACCCGTACGCGCGCGAGGTCGTCGATGACGACTACGACCGAATGCGCGCATCACGGCCCGAGGCACCGAACATCGCCACGGCCATGCGGGGTGTCGTGGTTGCCCCGGACCTGTACGACTGGAAGGGCGACGAACCGCTGCGGCGGCCGCTCCAGGGCAGTGCGATTTACGAGCTGCATGTGCGGGGATTCACGAATCACCCCAACTCGGATGTTCGCCCGCCTCTCCGAGGAACGTACGCGGGTGTGATCGAGAAGATCCCCTACCTCCAGCACCTCGGCGTGGACGCCGTCGAACTTCTCCCCGTGTTCCACTTCGACCGTCTGTCCGCGCCGGGTGGCCGCCCCAACTACTGGGGCTACGAGCCCGTGTCGTTCTTCGCGCCGCACCGTGCCTATAGCTCGAACCAAAGCCCTGCGGGCCCGATAAAGGAGTTCCGCGACATGGTGAAAGCTTTGCATCACGCCGGCATCGAGGTCATTCTCGACGTCGTCTTCAATCACACCGCCGAAGACGGCGTCACCGGCCCCACACTGTCGATGCGCGGCATCGACAACCCCACTTACTACCTCCTGGATCGCAAGGATCGAGCTCGATACATCGACGACAGTGGCGTCGGAAACACACTCAACGCGAACCACACGATCGTCCGACGGCTGATCATGGACAGCCTCCGCTACTGGGTGCAGGAGATGCACGTCGACGGCTTCCGCTTCGATCTCGCTTCGGTGCTGTCCCGGGGAGAGGACAACGAACCACTCGCCGATCCCCCGATCCTGTGGGACATCGACACAGACCCGATCTTGGCAGGGACCAAAATCATCGCCGAGGCATGGGACGCGGCCGGGCTGTACCAGGTCGAGTCGTTCGCCGGGGATCGGTGGGCCGTGTGGAACGGCCGCTTCCGCGACACCGTCCGCCGCTTCATCAAAGGTGATGACAGCACCGCGAGAGATCTGGCCGATGCCATCAGCGGCAGTCCGAACCTGTTCGGCGATCCCGACCGCGACCCAATGCGGAGCGTCAACTTCATCGACGCCCACGACGGCTTCACCCTCTACGATCTCGTAAGCTACAACGCCAAGCACAATGAGGCGAACGGCGAAGACAACCGCGACGGCAGCTCGCAGAACGACAGCTGGAACTGCGGGGCCGAAGGCCCGACCGACGACAGCACCATTGAAGCGCTGCGGGAGCGACAACTGCGGAGCTTCTTCGCGGTGTTGCTGCTGGCGCAGGGCCGACCGATGTTCGTGATGGGCGACGAGGTCCGCCGCACCCAGCGGGGCAACAACAACGCATACTGCCAGGACAACGAGATCAGCTGGTTCGACTGGGACCTGGTCCAAGCCAACGGCCGCCTTTTCGACTTCGTTGCACGCTTGTTGCGCTTCCGGCGCTCCAGCCCGTTCTATCGTGACGAACGCTTCTGGGCCTACCCCGGTGGCGCGGACGTCACCTGGCACGGCGTCGAGCTCCATCGCCCGGATTGGGGCGACGCGTCTCATTCCCTGGCCTTCGAGCTCGTGCACGCCGACGATCCCAACACCCACCTTTACGTCGTGTTCAACGCCTACTGGGAACCGCTCCAGTTCGAGCTTCCTCCGGCACCCGCTACGCGATGTTGGGCTCTGGCTGCGGACACTGCCGCACCCGCCCCCGATGACGTGCCACCCACGCCGCGCCCGTTGCCCGAAGACACGGAGCGCATCGTGGTCGGTCCCCGTTCCGTCGCCGTCCTCGGAACTGTCGAGCGTGCGACTTCAATCTAAAGAGGGCCGTCCCCGCGCACAGGTCGATCCACCACACGGTATGACTCGTGAAGCCCCGGCCAGAGCACTCATATTCCCTTCCACTGGGTTCCTACTTCCTGGCGCGCACGTCGCGCCAGACGACCGCGATACCGGTGCTGAACGCCGAAAGGTCCCGGACCATTCGGCCCGGGACCCTTCCTCACAGATGCTCCTTCAGGGTTTGCCTACTTCAGGATGAAGTTGGCGCTGATCTTCGACCCGTCAAGAGCGGTCATGGTGACCACCGCGCATGTACCGGGCTTCTTCGGTGTCGCCCAGTTCTGGATGAACTGACCGGCGGTCGCGTCGTACCGCAGGCTCGTGCCGCCTGTAGTGACCAACTCGATTTCATCGGTGGCGGCCGTAGCACCGGGGCAGGTCACGGACGTGGCGGAGAAGGACTTGATCGCTGTCGTGCTGGTCAACTCCGAGCCGGCGAAGATCTCGAACTTCAAGGGGACAGTGCTTCCGCCCTTGACCGTGTTCCATACGCCGCCCATGTCGACGGGCGAGTAGAAGCCTTTCACCGTCCAGGCCAGTACCGTGTAGCCGAGGGTTGCAGAGGCGGAGTTGCCCGCATTGTCCGTTGCCACCGCGATATAGCTGTGCGATCCCACGGCCGTTCCGCCGCCGGTCACCGTACAGGAGGCGACACCTGACAGCGTGTCCGAAGCGACACAGGTGGGGGCTGCAACGTCGTTTCCGAAGTAGTAGCTACTCGCCGGACCGCCTGAGAACCCTACGGTCGGGTCGGTCTTGTCGATGTTCAGTCCGGACGCCGCGGCGGTTGCCGTGTTACCGGCCCAGTCCGTCGCCGTGCCCGTCACCGACTGGTTCGCGCCCTCACCGAGGGTGGTGCCGTCGGTGCAGCTTTGGATTCCGGAACCCGCGTCAGCACAGTTGAAGCTGACGGTCACATCCGTGTCATACCAGCCGTTGACGTTGGGGGTGGAAGGCGAGAGGAGGTAATCGATCGTCGGATTCCCAGTGTCGGCGATGACGTAGCTCGCCGTTGCCGTAATCGCCGAGAGTCCACCGGCATCCGTATAGTCACACGTCGCCGTCTGGGTGCCGAGTCCGTGGGACAGCGTGCCGGAAATGACCGCAGGTACTGAGGTGGTTGCATCCTCCGCATCGGCTACCGCACAGCCGGCGACCGGGACATTCCCGATCTCATACGTGGCACCGTCGCTGACACCGGTGACGACGACCGAAGGCGGGGTGTTCGTTGGCACGGGTTGAGTGACAGTGATCGGGATGTTGACCTGGTTCACGTAGGTGCCACCCCCGGCCGGACCGGAGAGCACAACAACTGTGGCGTTCCCGCTGACGGCAGCGCTCGAGGCCGAGAAGGTGACCGAGAAGTTGTCACCACAGCTCGTTATCGTTAGCGGGTCCGGGTTAGCTGTGATTCCCGCCGGCACCCGGATGTCCAAAACGAGGGGGCTCTCGCCGACATCGATGTTACAGCCGGGGTCTGGGTCGCCGGCGGCGTTGTTGCCCACAACTCTGATGGAAGCGGAGCCAGTTGTCGCTGAGCCGGCGGTCAACGTGACACCAGCGCCCGTGTCGGCAATGGTGTCCTGAAGCGTATCCGCGTGCGCGACGCTGCTCATAGCCAAGATCATTGTGGCGGTGAGGGCGGTAACCGTAGTCGCCATGCCCGTCCGCATCCGGATCCGATTCATTTTGGTACACCTTCGCGCTAGATGGGAGACGTCGGGTGAGGTTTGCTCACGCCTTGACGGTATCCCGGCAGACCGATCGCGCGAAGCCGGGTGGCGTTCATATCGCTAAACGCGACCATCCAAAGCGTTCAAATCCCTAAACGCGCCGCCGTAGGTCTAGACGGCGACGCGACTCTCGGTTCTGGCTAACCCGCACGGGATGACCACCCGGAGTAACGGTGGGCCGCCAGGTCGTCCGTCGTCGGCGTAACCTATGCGGTCAGCTTCGCACCACCATGGCTTCAGCTTCGTCGGCCGCGCTGGGCGTCGTGGTGGCTTCCTGAGCAAGGATTTGAGCGAAGTCGCGAGCCGCTGCCGCATAGTGAGGATCGTCCAAGAGGGTGGCAACGGCTGCCGCGATCTTGTCTGGCGTCGACTTTGCGCTCAGGCGTATGGCGGCGCCGTGCCGAAGAGCTCGCACCGTGTTGTCCTTTTGGTCGCGACCCATCGGTATGCACACCAGAGGGACACCGGCCGCGAGAGCCTTGATCGTCGTACCGTGGCCGGCGTGGGTGATGACGGCAGATGCCTCGGGAAGTATCCGGCTGTGTGGCGCAGCTCGAACGACGTCGACATTAGGTGGGCCCTCAATGTCGTCCGGGTCCACCGCAGAGCCGGTTGTCATGAGCCCCCGGACAGGTAACTTGCCCAGCGCCTGAGCGATGCGCCGGAGCAGGCCGACCTGGTGTTGAAAGACCGAACTGGTGGCGACGAGGACGAGCGGGTCGGTGCCCTGCGAATGCCACTCGGCCGTTGCCCAGGCGGGGTCGTCGAGTTGCGGCCCGACGTATCTGACATTGGCCGGCAGTCGGGGAGCGACAAAGTCGAACGATGGGCTGGTCATGACCAGAACTTTGGTGCACCGGTCGAACAGCTCGAATACGTCGTACAGCGGCGGCTGTCCGTAGCTTGCTACCACGGCGTTGAGCCGTGGCAGGGTGCGGCCGAGGAGCCACGTAACGGTCTTCGGGACCAGCGTGTCCCTCGTCCGGCGAAGCACCCCCGGGCCTGGTGACCAGCCGGTCCCCATCAGGGGCAGGCCTGGCGTCGGCCGTACGTAGGTCTGTGCTAGCAGGGCGGCGGTCGGAAGGCCGGTCGACTGGCCCCCGATCAGGATTCCCGGCAAGCCATCCGCCAGGACGGCATCCACCGGGAATTCGCGAATGGTCGCCACGACGTCACTGGCGAAGCGCCTGGTCATTTCTTTTCCGGCTGCGAAGTCCTTGGCCGCCCGATAGGCGCGCAGGGGGTTGCGGCCCTCCAACGCAGCGATCAGGGCCGTCTGCTCGGCTCGGGAGTTGACGTGGGGCGCATCCCGCCACGGGCTGAAAGCACACCCAGCCGATCTGGCCGACGCTTCGATCGTCGGATCGGCCAGTACGCGCATCTCGTGGCCCCGCCGGACGAGCTCGGCGGCGAGACCGATGGTCGGCGGGACGGTCCCTCCGCCGTCGATCACCGCCAACAGGAACCGGGCACCGCCACGCCCCAGCTGTTCAGCCATCATCGACCGGCACCAGAGCAAGGTGTGCCGCGCAGACCATCAGCATCTCGTCGACCATGACCATCTCCTCACCGATCGGCTGCGCGCAGCAAGTTGGTGCAGAACGCCAGCGGGCCTTCGTCGTCGCCTCACCTGAGATCATCCTCGGGTGCATGATCTGCGACAAGCCTGTCCGTTTGGGCATACGAGATACCGTGTGTGGGCACCCGGGCGCCAAGGCGGTCGACAATGGCCCCGCCCTCATCTACTTCCCGCGTTCGCGGTCCCCGGCGAAGAGCCGCCGACACACAACGCGATGCTCTCCGGTGACGTTCAAAGCTTCACCGTCAACTCCGCTGCATGCGTTGGGCCCGTCTCGGGCTGCTCCACGGCTGGAACACCGCCACGTCCACCGACCACGAGGACAACCGTCTTGGCTTCTACCTCGGAGCCGGCAAGTAGCCATCTAAGCTGGGCCTTCTGCCCACGGAAGGAACCTCAATGAGCATGGAAGGCGCGGCCTGGAGCTCGCTGTACAAAATCTCTACCGCTAGGGACGGCAAGCACGGCTTCTCCCGTGAGTCCGTGCGGCGGATCATGACGTTCGCGGTGCCCTACCGGTCCACGCTGCTGATCTTCATCGCCCTCTCCACCGTGGGAGCTTTCCTCGCGGTCGCGACGCCGGTACTCGCCGGCCAGGTGGTCGACGTCATCGTCGCCCAGGGCGCTGTCACCACGATCGTTTGGCTCGCCGTCGTCATAGCCCTCGTGGCCGTGGCCGACGCCGCCGTGTCACTCGTGACACGCTGGTTCTCGGCGCGGATCGGCGAAGGCGTGATCCTGGACCTCCGCACCGCCGTCTTCAACCACGTGCAGAAGATGCCGATCGCATTCTTCACCCGCACGCGGACGGGCGCCCTCGTGAGCCGCCTCAACAACGATGTGATCGGCGCCCAGCAGGCCTTCAGCGGCACGCTGTCCGGCGTGGTCACGAACCTCGTGGCGCTGATCCTCACCCTGATCGTCATGCTCAGCACGTCCTGGCTCGTGACGGTTCTCGCCGTGATCATGCTCCCCATCTTCCTGGTCCCCGCGCGCCGCATGGGCAGCCGCCTCGCCGCGCTGCGCCGCGAGGCCGCCGATCACAATTCCGCCATGAGCACGCAGATGACCGAGCGCTTCTCGGCACCCGGCGCCACCCTCGTCAAGCTGTTCGGCCGGCCCGACGAGGAGGCCGAGGAGTTCCGCGTCCGCGCCGCCCGCGTCCGCGACATCGGGGTCCGGACCGCGATGCTGCAGTTCGTCTTCTTCACCGCACTGATGCTCGTCTCCGCTCTCGCCCTCGCGCTCGTGTATGGGCTCGGCGGCTTCCTCGCACTCGCCGGCCAGCTGAATACCGGTGACGTGGTCACCCTGGCGCTCCTCCTCACCCGCCTCTACGCGCCGCTCACCAGCCTCGCAAACGCACGGGTGGAGATCATGAGCGCGGTGGTCAGCTTCGAGCGCGTCTTTGAGGTGCTGGACCTTGACCCGCTCATCAAGGAGAAGCCCGACGCCGTCGCCGTCCCCGAAGGACCAGTATCCGTTGAGTTCGACAACGTCCGCTTCGCCTACCCGTCCGCGGACAAAGTGTCCCTCGCCTCTCTCGAGGAGGTTGCCACGCTGGACACCCGCGGCGGCGAGGAGGTGCTGCACGGCGTATCCTTCAGGATCGAGCCGGGGCAGACCGTTGCCCTCGTTGGTACGTCAGGTGCCGGAAAGTCCACCATTGCGCAGCTCCTCTCGCGCCTCTATGACGTCGACAGCGGCGCCGTGCGCCTCGCGGGGACGGATGTCCGCGATGTCACTTTCGCCTCCATGCGGCACACCCTGGGCATGGTGACGCAGGACGGCCACCTGTTCCACGAGACCATCCTCTCCAATCTGCGCCTCGCGAGGCCAGAGGCGTCCGACGACGAGGTGTGGGACGCCGTCCGCCGCGCGCGGCTCGAGCCACTCATCCGGTCCCTGCCGGACCAGCTGGACACTATGGTGGGCGAGCGTGGCTACCGGCTGTCCGGGGGTGAGCGCCAGCGGATGACCATCGCGAGGCTCCTCCTCGCCCAGCCGCGCGTCGTCATCCTCGACGAGGCGACGGCGGCGCTGGACTCGACGTCTGAGGCCGCCGTGCAGGCGGCGCTCAGCGAGGCGCTCGACGGACGCACGGCGATGGTGATCGCACACCGCCTCTCCACCATCCGCAGCGCGGACCTGATCCTCGTGGTTGAGGACGGCTCGATCGTGGAGCGCGGTACGCACGAGGAACTGCTGGCGATGGGTGGGCGGTACGAGGAATTGCACCGGACCCAGTTCGCCGTGCAAGAGAATGTTGCGGCCGATGAGAAAGCGCTGAGCCGGACCTAGTCACTGAGTTCGGTGCCCCCGCGCCCAGCGTCTCGAAAGTCGTCTCATCGCGTTTCGTGTCCCATCGCCTCTACCTTTGGAGGCTATAACCAGGGTCCTCCGCTGCACGGTCATAAGCTCAATTAGCGCGCCATCTGGTGGATGTCGTCAGTCCGAACAGCGGTTTCCCCGACGACGCGCGGGCGTGCAACGACACGCACGCCTCCGGCCGGGACCGTTCCTCCTACCGCGATCTCTTCACGTGTAAGTACGTCGGTTCCGGCCGCCAGCAACGGCGCCTCCGCGTCGGAATGGTTGATGTGGAAGATGAAATCTTCGGTCTCGCCGCTTCGCGTCACGACCTCGAGCCCCTCCGCCGGGGCGGAGTAGGACACGCCAGCCGCATCGAGCGCCGCCACGACGAACGACAGAAGGTCGGCGCCTTCGAGCTTTGTCGACACGTACCAGGCCGACCCCGATCCGCGCGAGTTGCGCGTAACAGCAGCCTTGCCTGCCGCCGGCCCGTCGACGTACGTCGCCACAGCGCTCGCCGTGCCCAACGTGATGTCGTCGGCCCACGCCCGGCCGGACCCGCCGTCGCTGAGCGAAACGGTCTGGTCCTCGTACAGCGGCAGGAACTCCTCGATCGACAGCCCGAGCACATCGCGCAGGGCACCAGGCGAGGCACCGGTGGGCACCTCGTCGTTGTCGCCGACGATTCCCGAGAAGTACGACACGACGAGGTTTCCGCCGCCTGACACGTAACCGTCGATGTTCACCGCGTCGTCCTCGGCGAGCAGGTACAGGCTCGGCGCGAAGACGACATCGTAGCCAGACAGGTCGTGTGAGGGGTGCACGAAGTCGACCGTGACGCCGAGGCCCCAGAGCGCGGTGTAGAACGCTTCGATCCGTTCGCGGTGGCCGAGCTCGACCGACGGCCGCCACTCGAGATCCAGCGCCCAGAACGACTCGATGCTCCAGACGATGGCGACGGATGCCGTCACGCGCGATCCGCCGACCCGCGACAGCCCGGCGAGGTCGGAGCCGAGCTGCACGACCTCCTTCCAGATCCGGGTGCCGGTGCCGCCGTGGGGCAGCATCGCCGAGTGGAACTTCTCTGCCCCGAATCGGCTGGCACGGAACTGGAAGAACATCACGGCATCCGCACCGCGTGCGACGTGGCACAGGCTGTTGCGCGCCATCTCACCCGCGCGCTTCGCGATGTTCCTCGGCTGCCAGTTCACCGCGGAGGTGGAGTGCTCCATCAGGATCCACGGACGGTTCCCGGCGAGGGAGCGGGTGAAGTCGGCGTCCATGGCAAGAAGGACGTGGTTGTCGGTGCGCTCCGCGACGAGGTAGTGGTCGTTGGCGACAATGTCGACCTCTTTCGCCCACTTCCAGTAGTCGACCGACGGGCAGTTCGTCGCCATGAAGTTCGTCGTGATCGGGGCGTCCGTATACACCCGGATGGCGTCCCGCTCGCCGACGTAACAGGCGAGCAATGCGTCGGAAGTGAAGCGCTGGAAGTCGAGCCGCTGAGCCTGGTTCGACACGCTCGCCGAGACACGCGGGGCGTCGATCTCGTCCCACTCACCGTAGACCTGGCCCCAGAAGCGGGTGCCCCAGGCTCGGTTGAGACTGTCGAGGGTGCCGTAACGTGCCCGCAGCCACCTTTGGAAGGCGAGCACCGAGTAGTCGTCGTAGCTGTCGCTGATCGGGGCACCGTATTCGTTGTGCACGTGCCACATCACGACGGCAGGGTTGTCGGCGTAGCGCCGCGCCAGCTGGTCGGCGATCGCCGCGGACGCGCGACGGTATTCGGGGGAACTGGGGCTGACCATGCCGCGGGAGCCAAAGCCGAGCGTGCGACCGTCGCGGGTGACCGGGTGCGCCGCCGGGTACTTCTTCCAGAACCAGGCCGGCGGAGCGGCCGTGGGCGTACCGAGGTCGACGTCGATGCCGGCGCCGGCAAGTAAACCGATGATGTCGTCGAGAAAGCTGAAGTCGTACTCACCCTCGCGCGGTTCGAGTACCGCCCACGAGAAGATCCCGAGACTGACCAGGTTGACGCCGGCATCCATCATCAGCGCGACATCCTCGAGCCAAATCTCGCGGTCCCACTGCTCGGGGTTGTAGTCGCCGCCGTAACGAAGGCTCGTCGAGCCGGGAATCCACGACATGTATGCATCTCCTTTGACTGTGTGCGGTCACAGTTCTATCACAGAACCCGCCGTTGCGGCCAGTCGCAAAACCCTTGTTTGACAGCATTTAGATTGTGTGTCTTACTAGAACCGCTCACAGGTACAAAGCGGTGCTTCCTACGAAAGCGCGCGGCGGACCGCCCCTGGCACCAGGGATTTGCTTTCGACAAGGAGGACGAATGCGTTCATCACTTCGCATGACTGCGCTGGCGACCGTCGCTGCAGCAACCATGCTCTTCACCGGATGTTCAGCCGATGCTGGGGGAAGCGGGAGCGACAGCTCCGGTCCCGTGAAGCTCAACTACTGGGCCTGGGCGCCCAACCTCGACAAGGTGGTCGACATCTGGAACGAGAAGAACCCTGACATCCAGGTCACCGTCAACAAGCAGGACGGTGGCGACCCCGCCATCACCAAGCTCCTCACGGCCATCAAGGCTGGCAGCGGCGCTCCCGACCTGATCCAGGCCGAGTATCAGAAGATCCCGACGCTAGTCTCCTCCGACGCTCTCGCCGACATCTCGGACGCCGGCGCGAACGACCTCAAGAACGAGTTCCCCGCATCGGTCTGGGATTCCACCACTCTCGGGTCGGATGCCGTCTACGCGATCCCGCAGGACACCGGTCCCATGATGGCCTACTACCGCCAGGACATCCTCGACCAGTACGGCCTCACCGTGCCGACCACGTGGGATGAGTACGCCGAAACCGCCCGGGCACTGCACGCCGCAGATCCGACCAAATACCTCGGAACCTTCTCGGCGAACGACGCCGGCTGGTTCACCGGACTCAGCCAGCAGGCCGGTGCCTCCTGGTGGTCCATCGACGGTGAGGCGTGGGGCGTCGAGATCGACGAAGAGCCGACCCAGAAGGTCGCCGAGTACTGGGGCGGACTCGTCGAAGAAGGCGTCATCGACAACAAGCCGATGTACACGCCCGAGTGGAACGCCGGTCTGAACGACGGCACGCAGGTCGGCTGGGTCAGCTCGGTCTGGGGACCCGGAGTTCTCTCGGGCAACGCTGCGGACACCACGGGCAAATGGGTCGCTGCTGAGGTTCCGAGCTGGGAAGCCGGCGAAGCCTCGAACGGCAACTGGGGTGGCTCGTCCACCGGAGTGACCACGCAGTCGAAGCACCCGAAGGAAGCTGTCGAATTCATCACGTGGCTCAACACCGACCCGGAAGCCATCCAGGCCCTCATCGAGACGTCCGGAATCTACCCGGCCGCCACGAAGGCTGCAGAAGCGACTCTCACCTCTTCGCCCGAGTTCTTCGCTCACCAGGACGACTTCTATGACGTCGCCGCCCGTGCCGCTGAATCGGTCGCTCCGTTCACCTACGGACCGAACGTCAACGTCGCATACAGCGCCTACAACGACGAGTTCGCCAAGGCAGCTGAGGCACGTACCGCCGCAGCGTTCGCCGACGCAGTCACCGCCATGCAGAAGATCACTGTCGACGACCTCACCAAGAGCGGCTTCTCGGTCAAATAGACCGTTTCGCCGTCCGACGTTGCCGGGGCACCCCGTGTGCCCCGGCAACCCGAACCCCCGGAGACTTCTGTGACTTCCCTCGTGAATCCACCCCGCACCTCCAGCAAGGCAGACGACCGCAAGCTTGCAACGTCGAGCCGCAAGCGGTCGTCGAACTTTCGCACCCGCGTGCTCACGCCGTACGCGATGCTGGCGCCCGGCATCCTGCTCTTCGTGCTGTTCATGCTGGCGCCGATCGTCTACACCCTCTTCCTCAGCTTCCAGAAGAAGCAGGTGGTCGGACTCGGCCTGGGCTCGGGCGGGCAGAAGCGGGTCTTCGCCGGTTTCGAGAACTACATCAGCACCCTCACCGACCCCGAGTTCGCCGCCAGCATCGGGCGGGTCGCGGTGTACGGACTCGTACTCATCCCAACCATGCTCGGGCTCGCCCTTCTCTTCGCGCTACTGCTCGACTCGAAACGCACCCGCGCGACGGGCTTCTCACGGATCTCGATCTTCCTGCCGTACGCCGTTCCGGCTGTCATCAGTTCGCTGCTCTGGGGCTTCCTCTACCTGCCGGCCGTGAGCCCGTTCTACTTCGTCTTCGAGCAGCTCGGCTGGGACGTTCCCTCGATGCTGTCGTCGGGACTCGTGCTCTTCGGTATCGCCAACATCGCCCTCTGGGGTGGCGTCGGCTTCAACATGATCGTCCTCTACACGTCGCTCAAGGCTGTACCGTCCGAAATCTACGAGGCGGCCAAGATTGACGGTGCCAGCGAGGTGCAGATCGCGCTGCGGATCAAGATCCCGATCATCGCGCCCGCCCTCGTGATGACGGCCCTGTTCTCAATGATCGCCACGCTCCAGGTCTTCGCCGAGCCGACCATCCTGCGCCCGCTGTCAAACAGCCTGTCGACGAGCTGGTCGCCGCTGATGCTGGTCTATCGGGATGCCTTCACCCGCGACGACATCTACTCCGCCGCCGCAACCTCCATGGTGATCGCGATCGCGACCTTCGCCATCTCGTTCCTATTCCTCCGCATCGTCCAGAAGCGTGCCTTCGGACAGGAAGACTGACATGACTTCGATCGCCCAGACCTCCCGTCCCGACAGCGTGCGCGCCCCGCTCCCCGGTCGCCCCTACCGGGCACCGAATCGCCGCGAGAAACTCAGCATCGTCTCCACCGGCATCCTGATCCTCGGTGCCCTGTACTGCCTGTTCCCCGTGTTCTGGGTGCTGATGGCGTCGACGAAGAACGGTGCAGAACTCTTCTCCACCTTCACACTGATCCCCAGCACACACCTATGGGACAACATCGTCGAACTCACCCAGTACCGTGACGGTCTGTTCTGGCGCTGGATGCTCAACACCGCGCTCTACGCCGGCGTCGGGGCGCTCCTCTCGACTTACGTTTCGGCGCTGTCCGGCTACGTCCTCGCGAAGTTCAGCTTCCCGGGCAAGACCACCGTGTTCAAGATCCTGCTCATGGGCGTACTCGTGCCCGGCGTCATCCTCGCGATCCCGCAGTACTTCCTCATGGCGCAGGTCGGACTCACCAACACCTACTGGGCCGTGCTGCTGCCCCAGATCATCAGCCCCTACGGCATCTACCTCGCCCGGATCTACTCGGCTGCGGCCGTGCCGACGGATGTCATCGAAGCGGCTCGCACGGAAGGCGCCGGGGAGATGCACATCTTCTCCCGCATCGCCATGCCGATGATGCTGCCCGGCCTCGTAACGATCTTTCTGTTCCAGTTCGTGGCCGTGTGGAACAACTTCATGCTGCCGTACATCATGCTCGGCGACGACAACCTGTTCCCGCTCACCGTCGGTCTCAGCGGCCTGCTCAACCAGGGTGCGACCGCGCCGTCGCTGTACACGCTGGTCATCAGCGGCGCGCTGATCTCGATCATCCCGCTCATCCTCCTCTTCCTGCTCCTGCAGCGGTTCTGGAAGGTGGATCTCGCCGCCGGCGCGGTGAAGGCGTGACGACGGGGTTCCAGTACGCTGGTGGCGTGTCAACCGCAGCCCCCCGTCGCCGCCCGACGATCGACGACGTCGCCGCCGCAGCGGGAGTCTCGCGCGGTACCGTCTCCCGCGTCCTCAACGGCGGGCACTGGGTCAGCCCGGACTCGCTCTCGGCAGTCAACGCGGCCATCAAGAAGACCGGCTACAGGATCAACCCGCACGCCAGGAACTTGGCAACCAGCCGGGCGAACTCGGTGGCGTTCCTGCTCACCGAGTCCCACGAACGGCTGTTCGAGGACCCCAACTTCTCCGTGCTCATGCGCGGTGCCGCGCAGGCGCTCGAGGAACGGGACCTCCCGCTTGTGCTTCTCATGGCCGGAACCGAGGCGGAACAGCGCCGGGTGACCGAGTTCATCACCTCCGGACACGTCGACGGCGTGCTGCTTGTGTCGTCGCACGCCGGCCGGCAGGGTTTTCTGTCCGAACTCGTGCAGTCGCGCGTGCCGGCGATCGCCTGTGGCATCCCGCTCGGCTTCGAACGGAAGATCGGCTATGTCGGCTCCGATGACCGCGAGGGTGCCCGCACTGTGGTGGACTTCCTCCGTGGGCAAGGACGTTCCCGGATCGCGACCATCGCCGGCCCGCAGGACACATCCGGTGGTATCGGCCGCCTCGAGGGATACCGCGAGGAGCTCGGCGACACCTTCGACGAGTCGCTCGTTGTCCTCGGCGACTACAGCCGCGTCAGCGGTGCCCAGGGTATGACTGAGTTGCTGGCTCGGGACGTCTCGATCGATGCGGTGTTCGCGGCCAATGACCTGATGGCGGCCGGTGCACTCGACGTGCTGCAGGCATCCGGCCGTCGAGTGCCGGAAGACGTGGCGCTCGTTGGATTCGACGATTCACCTGTGGCGGTGTCGACATCGCCACAGCTCACCACGATGAGGCAGCCCTTCGACCGAATCAGCCACGAAATGGTACGACTGCTGCTGGAGGTCATCGACGGCAACCAGGCCGCGGCGATGACATTGCCGACTGAACTGGTGCGGCGCGAGTCGGCGTAACGTTCGTTCAGCGGCGGCCATCGGCCTGAGGACGACTCAGCCAGAGCACGGTCCCTACTATTCTCCCGCGCCCGGATCACGTCTGCAGTGCCGTCAAGGAGGTCCTATTTTGCTGTGATCGCTCCCAGTCGATATTGCCTCCTAGGGCCAGCGATAACTTTGACTCCAATGCTTGACTCTCTCTACTGCTCCCTCAATACTGAGACCGATCACAGTTCACGTCCGTTTGGACGGGACGACACCGCAGCGCCGCGGATCTCCGATCGCCCTCCGGGCGGCGAGCTAGAGGGCTGCCGAACGAGAGGGCACGAATCGTGCACAAGCACTACAAAAGAGCGACCCTTGCCGCCGTCGCGGCGTCGCTCGCAACTCTGCTCGCGATCCCGGCGGGTGCCTCTGCCGCCGTCGCGGCCGAACCAGGCGACGGACCGGTCGACGCCGATATCTTCGTTGAGAAGGTCGACGGCCTCTCCCCCGGCTTTGCCAATGGCGTCGACGTCTCAACGGTGTTGTCGCTCGAGGAAAGCGGCGTGATCTTTCGTGACGCCGCGGGTGCTCCCGCCGACTTGTTCGACGTGCTTGCCGACCACGGCGTGAATTCCGTGCGTGTACGGGTCTGGAACGATCCCTACGACGCGTCCGGCATGGGATACGGCGGCGGCAACGTGGATGTGGCTCGTGCGGTCGAGATCGGGCAGCGCGCGACCGCCGCAGGTCTCAGCGTGCTCGTCGACTTCCACTACTCCGATTTCTGGGCCGACCCCGGTCGCCAGCTCGCACCGAAGGCCTGGGCAGGGCTGACGGATGCCGAGACGGTGGACGCACTGCACGACTTCACTGCAGACGCGCTCCAGTCGTTTGAGAACGCTGGAGTCGACGTGAGCATGGTGCAGGTCGGCAACGAAACCAACAACGCCATCGCCGGGCACACTCGACCGGGCCGCGAGATCGACGCCCAGTTCGCCGCGCTCATCGCCGCCGGCAGCGCCGCCGTCCGCGAGGTTCTGCCCTCCGCACTGGTCGCGGTGCACTTCACGAACCCCGAGACATCCGGTCGCTATGCGACCTATGCCGCGGGTCTGGCGGCATTCGGCGTCGATTACGACGTGTTCGCGAGCTCCTACTACCCCTACTGGCACGGCACGACCGAGAACCTGACTGCTGTGCTGAGCAACATCGCAACGACTTACGGCAAGAAGGTCATCGTCGCCGAGACGTCATGGGCACACACCCTCGATGACGGCGATGGATACGGAAACGTAATCGGGGCGGGCGGCATCACGGCGCAATACCCGGTCAGCGTGCAGGGGCAGGCAACCGAACTCCGCGACGTCATCGCCGCGGTTGCCGCCGTCGGCGACGCCGGGATCGGCGTCTACTACTGGGAACCGGCATGGCTGCCGGTCGGGCCTCCGTCCGAGCTCGAGGCGAACCGCGCCCTCTGGGAGCGCGACGGGTCGGGCTGGGCAACGAGCGCAGCAAGTGACTACGACCCGGTGCACGTCGGAGAGTTTTACGGCGGCTCAGCCTGGGACAACCAATCGCTTTTCGCGTGGGACGGGACTCCGCTCGAATCGCTGCGCACGTTCCAGTACGTCTACACCGGCGCCGTCACACCGCGTGAGATCGTGTCTGTCGAACAGGTGGCACGGACAGTGTCGGATGGCTCGCCCATCGAATTGCCCGCGACGGTGACCGTCACCTACAACGACGGAACCACTGAACACCCCTCGGTCCAATGGTCGGATGCCGTCGACTGGATCCGCGGACCCGGGAACTACTCGATCCCTGGGGCAACCGACACCGGACTGCATGTGATCGCGTCCGTCGTCGTCGAGGCGCGCAACTTCGTCCAGAACCCCGGCTTCGAAAGCGCCGACATGAGCGCGTGGCAACTAACCGGACCCGCGGCACGCCAGGCCACAGCCGACGGCTCCTCGGGCGAATACGCCGTCACATTCTGGGGCGGTGCGGCCTACCAGACGTCGGCCTCGCAGACACTGACCGGTGTTCCGGCCGGCTCGTACACTCTGCAGGCGACGACCCAGGGCACCAACAGCCCCTCGACCGACACACGGGCACTGACGGCAACGACCTCGGCGGGCTCTTGGAGCGTGCCACTGGAGTTCACGACGTGGAACGCCTTCCACACCGCGACGCTGCCCGAGGTGGTCGTCGGCGCCGACGGCAATGTCGAAATCTCGGCCTCATTCA
The DNA here is from genome assembly GCF_040548835.1 of Mycetocola sp. 2940. NCBI lineage: Bacteria > Bacillati > Actinomycetota > Actinomycetes > Micrococcales > Microbacteriaceae > Mycetocola > Mycetocola sp. 2940. The sequence continues at coordinate 17,570 of NZ_JBEPSK010000011.1, read as the reverse complement.
CGCTCTCGGCCGGTGCGTGGGGCGTGCTCGATGACGTGCGCCTGGTCGCCGCGTCGACGGCTGAGCCGGTCGACACGGCTGGGCTCACGGCAAAGGTTGCCAGCGCGAAGGCCATCGACCGCTCGCAGTACACTGACGCCTCTCTCGTCGTGCTCGACCGGGCCGTTGCGATCGGCGAAGTCGTGATCGCAGGTTCGAACGTGACGTCGATGGACGTGAAGGACGCGACAAAAATGGTTGAAAAGGCGGTGAAGTCGCTCAAGAAAATCAAGCAGCCGCGCTGACGTCGAGGCCCGGAGAGTTGCGGCAGGATGCCGCTCAGCTCTCCGGGCGTTGCACCATCGGGATCGTGTCGCACATCGGTTCTTCGAAGCCAAGCTCGAAATACAATCCTTGATTCCGGAAGCGACGCTCAGGTAGTCGCAAATCGGGCTGCCAACGCCTTCAGGGCCACACCCGCGGTCGGTTCTTAGCTGACCGTCGCACAGCGTCCAAGCATCTCCTCCACGACTCGTTTGACGGACGCTTCCGCGCCGTCCGCTCCCATATCCTTCTCGTGGGACTCGGTGCGGATGACCCCGGGGCTGACAGCGTTGACACGGATACGGCGGTCGCGTAACTCGTTCATCCACGTCCGAACGAAACTCCGGAGCCCTGCTTTCGCGGCCGCGTACACACCGAACGTGGGAACGCCCATGTTCTTGGTGATGGATGTGTTGACGATTATCGAGCCGCCGTCGGAGAGGAGCGGCAGGGCCGCCTGAGCGGTGAAGACGGTGCCTTTGATGTCGAGAGCCAGCCCCTTGTCGAGGTTCTCCTCGCTCAGATTCTCGATGGTGTCGTACCAGGCGGCACCGGCGTTGGCGAAGACGATGTCGAGAGAGCCGCGTTCGGCGCGGATCGACTCGACGACCCCCTGCATCTCGCTGAGCCGTGTGGCGTCCGCGCGGATCGCGCGCGACTGGTCGCCGAGATCTGAGACCGACCGGTCCAGTCTTTCCTGGTCGCGGCCGGTGATGTACACGAACGCGCCTTCGGCGATCATCTGTTTCGCCGCCCCAAAGCCGATGCCGGAGTTACCTCCGGTGATCAAGGCGGTTTTGCCGTCGAGTCCTGTGATGCTTCCGGGATCTCCATTCCGAAGTTCTGGACGTTCCATGCGATGTTCGTGTTCACACCTTGACGCTATTCCGGGCTCTCTGTTGTGGGAGTGACTGTCAACACCCTTCGGCAGATTGGCGGCGAGGCGATTGTCGGCTCACCGTTCGATCGCTGCGTCGAGGCCCTCCGACAGTGGTGCTCCGGTCACGTTGATAGTTGCGAAGGCTTTGTCGATTTCGGCGAGGTCTGTCGCGGTCAGGTCGAAGTGCGCTGCAAACAGGTTGTCGTCAAGGTGCGCCAGCCGTGTTGCTCCCGGGATTGGGACCACCCACGGCTTCTGCGCAAGCAACCACGCGAGTGCGATCTGTGCGGGCGTGACTCCCCTGCGGGCGCCGAAATCCTTGAGGAAGTCGACAACCGCGAAGTTGGCGTCCAATGCTTCAGGGGTGAAGCGCGGGAAGTCCTTCCTGAGGTCATCGTCGTTGTCGAATTTCAGGTCGCGGGTGATCGCCCCGGTCAGGAAACCTTGACCAAGGGGTCCCCAGGCCACAAGCCCGATACCGAGTTCCTCGCAGACGGCGAACTTTGTTGTTTCCGGTTCACGCATCCACAGGGAGTAGTGGTCCTGAATGGCAGCGACGCGCTGCACGGCATGGGCGCGCCGGATTGTTGATTCGCTCGCTTCGGAAAGGCCGAAGTGCTTCACCTTGCCCTCGGCGATCAGATCCTTGACCGTGCCGGCGACATCCTCGATGGGTACCGACGGGTCGACCCTGTGCTGGTAGAGCACGTCGATGTGATCGGTCCGGAGTCGTTTGAGCGACGCGTTCACAACGTCCCGGATGTGGGCTGGTCGACTATCGAGACCAACAGTTTCGTTGTTCTCGTTGATCTTGAACCCGAACTTGGTGCTCACGAGGACGCTGTCTCTGACGGGCGCGAGCGCTTCGCCGACGAGTTCTTCGTTGACGAACGGCCCGTAACCCTCTGCGGTGTCGAAGAGGGTTACGCCGCGGTCGGCTGCGGCGCGGATCAGCGCGATGGCTTCGGCTTTATCGGTGGCCGGGCCGAGTCCGAAGCTGAGGCCCATGGCGCCCAGACCGATGGCGGAGCTTTGGAGTCCGTCGCCCAGTGTGCGTAGTTTCATGTTGTTCCTTTCGGTTATGCGAAGGTGGTGGTGACGATGACGAAGCGGTAGCGGACGTCAGATTTCAGCACTCGTTCGTAGGCGTCGTTGATGGCATCGGCGGAAATGAGTTCGATATCGGGAGCGATGCCGTGCTTGGCGCAGAAGACGAGCATCTCCTGGGTCTCGCGGATGCTGCCGATTCCGGAGCCGGCGAAGGAGCGCCGGTTCCCGAACAGGGTGAAAATGTGCAGCGGGAGGGGCTCGGCGGGCGCGCCGACGTTCACCATGGTGCCGTCCAGCGCCAGAAGGGCCAGATGTGCGTCAAGGTCGATTGGAGCACTCACGGTGTTCACGATGAGGTCGAACGTGTTCGCGAGGTTCTCGAAGGTGGCAGGGTCGCTCGTCGCGTAATAGTGGTCTGCCCCGAACCGCAGCCCGTCGTCCTTCTTGCTGAGAGTCTGCGACAGCACCGTGACTTCAGCGCCCATCGCGTGCGCGATCTTGACCGCCATGTGGCCGAGACCGCCCATGCCAACCACGGCGATCTTTTTGCCTGGTCCGGCGTTCCAGTGCGCTAGCGGCGAGTAGGTGGTGATTCCGGCGCAGAGCAGTGGTGCGGCCGCTTCGTAAGGGATGCTCTCGGGCACGTGAAGAACGAAGTCCTCCGTGACGACGATGTGGGTGGAATATCCGCCCTGGGTGATCGTGCCGTCGCGGTCGACGATTCCGTAGGTACCGGTGTTGCCGTTCAGGCAGTACTGCTCCGCTCCGGCCAAGCAGTTCGCGCATTCGCGGCAGGAGTTGACCATGCAGCCGACTCCCACGCGGTCGCCGAGTTGGTGGAGAGTGACGTCGGAGCCGATTTCGGTGACAACGCCGACGATTTCGTGTCCGACGGTCAGTGGGTACGGGACGGGTCCCCAGTCGCCGCGGACGGTGTGGATGTCGGAGTGGCAGATCCCGGCGTATGCGATCTCGATCAGCACATCCTTCGGGCCGACGTCGCGGCGCACGATTGTTGTCGGGATGAGAGGTTCGGTCGCTGATGGTGCGGCGTAAGCTTTGACGTTTTTCATGGATTTTCTGTTTCGGGTGAGATCAGTCTTCGATGGCGAAAGGGAACAGGGCCGAGTTGACCGCTGCCGGGTCCGGGCCGCCTCGCTTGCCGGTGTCGAGGGCGTCGATGGTCGCAACCTCGTCGGCGGTGAGCGCGAAGTCGAAGACGTCGATGTTCTCCGCGATTCGAGTTGGGCGGACGGATTTCGGGATTGGGGACAGGCCGTGCTCGAGTTGCCAGCGCAAAATGATCTGGGCGGGCGTCTTGGAGTATTTGTCTGCGAGCACGAGAATCGTGGGGTCCTCAAGAGGGTTGTGCACGTCGTTCGGATTCTCGGGCTGGTAGACCATCACCCCGCCGATCGGTGACCAGGACTGGGTGACGATGCCGCGGTCGGTAGCGGCGCCACGCGTCGCCTTCTGAGTGAAGTAGGGGTGCAATTCGATCTGGTTGACAGCAGGAACGATGTCCGTGCGGGCGATCAGGTTCTCGAGATCCTCCGCGCTGTGGTTGCACACGCCGATCGCGCGCACGCGACCCTCATTGAGGAGCGTTTCCAATGCTTTGTACGCGGCAACGGTACGTTCGAACTCTGTGGGCATCGGCCAGTGCAGCAGGTAAAGGTCAACGTAATCCAGTCCAAGCTTGCCGAGACTCCTGTCGAACGCGTGAAGCGTCTCGTTGTAGCCGTAGTCGCTGATCCACGCCTTGGTGGTCACGAAAAGTTCGGCTCGGTCGACTCCGGAGCGGCGGATGCCTTCGCCCACTTCCGCTTCGTTGCCGTAAGCGGCGGCAGTGTCGATGAGGCGGTAGCCCGCCTGGATAGCCGAGGTGACAGCAGCCGACGTGTCCTCGGGGGAACTCTGGTAGACGCCGAGGCCGAGCGCGGGCATCCGCGACCCGTTGTTCAGTGTGACGAGTGGGCTTTGAGGCATGAAATTTCCTTTCGTGTAGTGCTAGCGGTGAATGAGCGAGTGCGTCATGTCACTCTCGCCCTCCACCTACTCAATGGAAACGTGTCTGCCGCGTCCGCGGGAGTGACGGTTGATACACGCACTCGCAGACCACCCCATTGGTCGACGTCGTGCACGCTGAGGTGTCCTGTCAGATCCTCCCTGGATGGGTTCCACGCACGTATGGTGTTGGGTATGACGGCTCAATCCGAAATCCAAGAGTTCCTGCGTTCTCGGCGCGCGAAGCTTTCGCCCGACCAGGCCGGGCTCATTGGAGGCGGCCGAAATCGTCGCGTACCCGGGCTGCGCCGAGAAGAGGTCGCGTCCCTCGCCGGAGTCAGCGTCGACTATTACGCACGACTCGAACGAGGCACCCTCACCGGAGTGTCGGACGAAGTTCTCCGCGCCGTTGCTCGGGCTCTTCAACTTGATGAGGCCGAAGCGTCCCATCTCAGCGACCTCGCCCGTGCACATGCGCCCGGTGTCCGACCCCGTCGTCGGCCCGCATCTGCCCAACGGGTGCGTCCGAGCATTCAGCGCTTCCTGGATGCCGTCACCGGTGCTCCCGCCTGGATTCGAAACGATCGCCTCGACTTCATCGGCACGAATGCACTCGCCCGTGCGCTTTACTCCGAGACCTTTGCCGACTCCATCCGTCCTGCCAACAACGCCCGGTTCACCTTCCTCAATCCACATGCCCGCGACTTCTATCCGGACTGGGAACACAGTGCCGACGATATTGTCGCCGCACTCCGTGGCTACGCCGGGCGTAATCCGGACGACCGTGCACTCACCGATATGGTCGGTGAGCTAGCCACCAAGAGCGTTGAGTTCCGGACCCGGTGGGCCGCGCACGACGTCAGGAACCACCGAACCGGCATCAAGAAGATCAATCACCCAACCGTGGGGCTCCTCGAATTGCACTACGATTCCATGGAAATGACCACCGATCCGGGCCTTACCTTCTGCACGTGCACCGCGGAGCCGAACACCTCGACCTCCGAACGCCTCCAACTCCTTTCGAGTTGGGCCGCGACCTCCGCTGCTGAGGAGAATCGGGAGCTACAGAGCTAGTTCCCCCACCCGAGTGGTCCGCCGGCGACCTGTTGGGAACGCCATCGCCACGGCACTCACACTGACTGACGGATGACGATCACGCTCGTCGTGTTTCGCACTCGAAACCGCCTGGAACCAGTGCGGTCTAGAGGTAGCGCCGGTGGAGGTTCGTTGCGTCCTCTCGAACGGTGTCGCCAGCACCATCCCGGACGGTGCCGGTCGTCAGATCACCGAACGCGCGAAGATTCCAGGTCCCAATCAGAAGGTTGGAGGAGTTTTTCGGGGGAATCACGGCGGATATTGCGGCGCGGAGACCTTCGAGATTCTCCTCGACATCGGGCGGAACGGTCATCGTCATTCTAAATGATGACTTGGTCCTAATGCAGAGCGGCCTTCCTTACGTCGTCATCCACGCATCTCTGACGGCGTTCAGAGCCTCGTCCGGTCCGACGGTGGGCCGGCATTGATGTGAGAGCGCGCCGTCCCATTCCGCCTGCGTTGATGCCCCCACGAAGAGATCTGGGGTGGAACGTCGTGCCCGCGTAGCGACCGGTATTCGCGCTGGGCACGAATAGTCCTCTGGCGCAGGCAATCGTTGGCTCCCCGAATCGCTGAGGAACGCCAGTTTTCGCGATGTCTGGGCGCCCTTGCCGCGTGTCGTGCGCGGGAGGACAATGAGGACATGGATGCCCCTCTGGGGTCGGTGGAGTTCGAACAAGCGGACGAGCTGGCGCGCCTGCGGCGACGCGCCTACGGACCGAATGCCGACATCGCAAGGGACGCGGCGGCTCAGGCTCGGCTCTCCGAACTGGAGGCCGCCCAACGCCGACAGGCGACTCCCGTCCGCGGTGCCGCCACACCGGTCCCTGCTCCGATCCCGGAACGCGTCCCGGTCGCTGACACTGTCGAAGGGGCCCGTTCTGCTTCCACGTCTGTCCCTCAGCCTGTCGGCGGGGCGTTCGCCGACCAGGAGCGTGCCGGAACGTCGCTCATTGAGCAAGACCCCGCGACGGGTCCGACCGCCGGTTCCGACGCGATCAACCGTGCCCCCGCGGTACCGTGGTCGCGCCGCCGCCGCTCGTTGATCGTCGGCGGCGCCATCGCGGCTCTCGCCCTGAATGTGGCCCTCACCGCGTGGATTTCGCAGCTGCTTGCTGATGAGTCCACTCCCATCCCGGCCGAGACGGCGACCGCGGAGACGCCGCCGGTCCGTTCTTGGCGGGGAGGTGGGTCCTACCTTCCTGCACCGGATCATGTGCTCGCACTGAAGTCGGACGGTGCCGCCGCCGATCAGCCGCACGATCCGGGGGGCAAACTTGACGCTCTGGGGATCGGCCCCGGTGAGTTGAAGCGCTACGAGGACTTCTATGGCCCCGAGGTCTACCACCTCGCCGTCTGGAGTGGAGAGTCTCGCTACGGCATGACCTGCCTGCTCCTCTCCCACGCCGGCCAGCCGATCAGCGACGGTGGGGGCGCCGCCGAAGGGTGTTCCCTGAGAGGCCAGGACACCATCGCGGACATTATGGGGACCGTCAGTCTCACCCGATTGGTGCTCAGGGGCGACCACGTCGACGTCTACGTCTACGAAGGCGGCGCTGACCCGAACGCGTCGCAAGGCTAGCCGGGACGCCGAAATATATAGACCCGGTCGACGAGACATATTGCGATCCCATCCGGGTCGGGGCTATTGCCCTGAGGGACCGACTTACGGGCGGTGGCCGAACGCATAGCGACCGGCCCGCGGGCACGGGACATCACCGGCCATCGTCCTGCGGGCAGGATTAGTTCAGCGTGCTCTTCACCGAAGCCCCGATTCCTGTGGCGATAGCACCCTTCGCGGCCTCAACTAGCGCGCCCGGGCCGAAGATGAGACCCTTGACGCCGTTTCCGATTCCGCCGGCGAGCGGGCCGAGAGCATCTCCGGTCGCGACGTCTCTAATCGCCCTCCGGTCTTGATGAGCACTCGGCCAGCGTTGGAAACAGCACCGATATAGCCGCGCGGGTCCAAATACAAAGCGACCACCCAATGCTCGGGGTCATAGATCGTGTCGGCGCCGTCAGCGACCATGTCAGCAGCAATCCCCGCCGTAAAACTCGCCCCCGGTTGTCGGTCGGTACACGTCGACGACCCCATCGTGCAGGATAAATCGGACGCTGTCCGTCAGCTCACCGTACGGCGGGAGCGGGAGCTCGTTGGGGCCGAGCGAGTAATCGGCGATGGTTTCGGCGGGAGGCGTTGTGCACTCGAACACCGAGATGTGGTTCTCCCTGACCACGGCGATGCATCGCTTATTCTCCAGGTTCGTCGTGCTCCAGATCTGCAGCGGCCCGTACGCGCCGTACGAGACGAAGTCCGCGACCGTCAAGCCCTACCTCGCAGGGACGTTATCGTCGGCAGGGACGGACCTGCCCACGCTGAGGCGGAGAGCCGGCAGATGCGTTCGAGCGAGCGCGGTCCCGCCGATGAAGACGACGTCATCTCGTACGGACCCTGCCAGTGATGCGAGCATATGGCTGATGAGATGATCTCTCTCGACTTGCTCTCGGCCGACACCGAAGGCCGCCTCCACTTGGGTTGCGTCGGTCTCCGACAAGACGCCTGGGACGGGGATATCGGCACGGCGAGCGTTCACCGAGGCCCCTCGTCAAGGGTCCGTTCGAACTGCTGTACAGCGACGTTCCGTCGTTTTTTTGCAGCGAGCGCACGCAACCGTGCCGGATCAATCTGGGGTCGAAGGTTCTCAACTGCCGCATGCGCTTCCTGCGGTGTCGTGCCGAGTTTCGGGCGGTGAGTAGGTCGTAGGCGGTCTGCTCGGGCGTCGTCACGAGAATCTGACCGAGATCGGTCGCCTCGAGCCGAGCATCCAACTTACCGACGTCCCGCTTGACGAACCGCACCTCCCCCATCGGGAGTTCCATGTGCCGCCGCTGTGTCGGCACGGCGACGACGGTCGTGCCGATCTCCAGGAGAACAGCATGATGGAACCTGGCAGCCCCGATCCCCATGAGCACGGGAACCCGGGCGCCATCGAGTGCGGTCGCGACAGCCATCGCTGCGTCATTGAGAGGCGGCGTCCACGTTTCGGCGTCAGCGGTGTCCGGCACCGCAGTGTAGAAGCCGCGCGCGAGTTTCGGCAACGCGAATGCCGCGCCGACCCTCAGTAGAGTGTCGAGACGAAATCCCAGCGCGCTCTTCACGCTCCCGGGTGCAAGCTCCGGTCCGCTGGCGAGATACGCCAAGAGGTGAAATGCACCGTGAGGTCGTCTCGGGTGGGCGAGCAGCAGAATGGGCCAGCCTTCACGGTTGCGTCCGGGTCCAGGGGCGCGACCCGGACCAGTCGCCAAGGCTCACCGTCAACCCGAGCACGGACGATCAGCGCGTCGCCGCTGCGGCTGGCGCGGACCGTAACGATTCGGCCACTCCATCCGGAGACCGGCGACAACGACCAGTCAGACACTCCCCGGGTCACGACGGCGCCCAGGCTTTCCTCGCCGTCGCTCCATTCGACACCTGATTTGATCCATGTAGTTTCGTCCACGCGAACGAACACGCCTGCCTGGTCGAACTGCGAAGCGAAGTCGAGTCGGAAAGACACTTCAACGGCGGAACCACCAGCCAAGGGGGCCAGAAGCGCGTGTTCGCTGTCGTGCACGAAGCCATATGACGTGACCCGCCAGGCATCACTGCCCTCTCGCGCGGTGACGCGGAGACCATCTTCGTCGATCAGCACGCGGGCTGGCTCGTTCGTCCACTGTCCTGCCGTCCAAGGAACATTATTCGTAGGGAGCAGCCTCTCAGAGGTGCCGTCCTCAGCGAAACGTTCGCATCGATCGACTCGCTGCCCACCCTCAACCGGCGGTCACCACGTGGAACGGACGCCTGGAGCACTACCACTGCGCTGTAGCCCCCGCAGAGTCGGCGCTCCTCATCCGTGCTTACGAGCAGCGCGAAAGGCGAGGAATCCCCGCGCCAGGAGCAGGCCAGCAACATAGCCCCAGCACTGGGCTGGCCGGTCTTGCTGATACCTTCCTCCGCGGCCGAAGGGCATGTCGACGGTTGCACCGACTGACCCCGCATGCGGGGTTGGCACCGAGGGAAACGAGAAGTCCCGGCAGATCTGGCGGGACTCTAGCTTGCTCGGGCTGGCGTGATTCGTACACGCGACCCCTTGGAGGAAATAACCTAAACTCGGGTTTACCGAAAATCTCGGAAAACTGTCGGATTCCCGTGTGTTTACAGGGAACCGGGCGGTTCGCTGCTTCCAATTTACTTGGTCAATTCGGGTCAGATGAAGTTGAATCTGTCGACTTAATGATGACCATTTGAACCGCCTTTGGCGGTACTCCGAGCCCTCCAGAACATTCTCCGCATGCCCGCCGTATGTAATCGAGCGCGGCTGTGCTGGCGCTCGGCCTGCGGTCCGGTCCGCATCACGACACACAACATCGATCCTGCGAACGTTACGATAGCTATCTCCAACGCCGATCCCTTCGAAGGAGGGAAACACTCCGGACTGGGGCGCGAAGGCATAGCCGAATACACCACCACCCAGCGCATCGGCATCGCCGACCCGCATTGCGCCTGACAACGATGACGGCTGCCGATCACAGGTAGCGGCTCTGTTGCACAGAATGCGTCCCGCTCCTACTCCGAATTTTGGCCGCACCCCACTTCAACACGCGGAGGGCGCGGACGTCAAAGCATGACGCGCCACCTCACGTTTCGAGAGAGGATGCTGGTACCAAGGGCAGCGGGACCCGTTGGCGGAGACCACTTTAGCGAAACACTTTTCCTCCCCATGGGCGCAACCAGTCCTTTCCATGACATTCGATCGAAGGAGAAACCACATGAGTTCATATGCAGTTACCAACCCCTCCACCGGCGAGACCGTGCGCGAATATGACACGTTCACTGATCAGGAAGTGGACGCAGCGATCTCGAACACCCACAACACCTACCGGGACTGGTCGCGCACGGCCCCAATCGAAGCGCGTACCGCTCTTATCGCGCGGGTGGCAGCACTGCACACCGAACGGCGCGAACAGCTGGCAGAGATCATCGTGCGTGAAATGGGCAAACCCTTGGACCAGGCTCTGGTGGAGGTCGACTTCGCGGCAGCGATCTACCAGTACTACGCCGACAACGGCGCCGGCTTTCTCGCGGACGAGCCGATCCAGCTCGCCGAGGGCACAGGATCCGCTTTCATTCGTCGCGCACCGCTCGGAGTATTGCTGGGCATCATGCCGTGGAACTTCCCTTATTACCAGGTGGCTCGTTTCGCGGGACCGAACATCGTCGCGGGCAACACCGTTCTGCTCAAGCATGCGCCGCAGTGCCCCGAATCCGCAGCGGCCATTGCACAGATTTTCGACGACGCCGAAGCAGAACTCGGAGCACATGAGTACGTGTACGCGAACATCTATGCCACCAATGAGCAGATAGCTACCGTCATCGCCGATCCGCGTGTGCAGGGAATCTCGGTGACCGGGTCCGAGCGCGCGGGAGCTGCCGTGGCGGAGCTCGCCGGAAAGCACTTGAAGAAAGTAGTGCTCGAGCTCGGTGGCTCCGACCCGTTCCTCCTACTCTCCACCGAAAACCTGGACGCGGTCGTCCAAGACGCCGTGAACGCCCGCCTCGATAACAACGGCCAAGCGTGCAACGCCGCGAAGCGGTTCATCATCATCGACAGCCTTTACGAGGCATTCATCGAAAAGTTCACGCAGGCGATGACAAAGGTGCAGCCAACCGACCCCATGGCCGAGGGCACGCAGCTCGGCCCGCTCTCCTCGGAGGCGGCGACCTCGAGACTCAAAGAGCAGCTGGAGCGCGCGAGGTCACAGGGCGCGACCGTCCTGACATCGGGTGAGATCTCAGGGAACTTCTTCCCCCCTGCGGTGCTCGCTGATGTGAGACCGGAAATGGACGCCTACCATGAGGAGTTCTTCGGGCCGGTCGCCACGGTCTACAAGGTGTCCTCCGAGGAGGAAGCCGTGTCGCTCGCCAATGACACTCCGTTCGGTCTCGGGTCATACGTGTACACAACAGACCAGGAGCAGGCTCTGCGCGTCGCGGACGCCCTTGAAGCCGGCATGGTTTGGATAAACCTCGTGCTCGGTGACGCCGCCGAATTGCCCTTCGGCGGTGTGAAGCGCTCTGGATCAGGCCGCGAGCTGGGCCGGTTCGCGATCGAGGAGTTCGTCAACAAGAAGATGATCCGAACCGCCTAAGGGTTCCGATTCTGCGGTGATCGTGCGGGGTCTAAGGCGCCAGCACGGTTAGTAGCGGACCACCTGCAGCCCCTCGATGGCGGGCTCGTCAGCTTGGTTGCGTTGTCCGCCGCGCCTGGTAGTCAATTTAGGTCGCTGATAGGTCCGCCGTTTTCGACAGAGTCAACCTGTCACTTTCTCGATTTTTCCGAGTCCGTCGAGAAAATTTCCCGAGGGATGGCAAGCTCCTCAGTGGTCTAGCGCCACATGCGATCGTTGTAGAGGTAGGTGAAGAGCGTTTCTCGCAGCAACCGGGCTTGGGAATTCTCCTCAGCGAAAGGGGCCGAGAACACCGGTGATGATGTCGCGCTTCTCGGTGCGACCGAGTGGAGACTGAAACTGAAGAGCTTTCACGCAGAACCACTCCACGGCGCCGGGACGATCACCCAGAGCACGATGGCCGCTGCGCCGCCTGTGACGTTCCAGGTGTGCGGTTCGCGACCCGGGAACGTGAGCGCGGCACCGGCGTCTACCGTCACCGTGCGGTCGGCGAAGCGCACCATCACGCTGCCGGCGATGACGTGCAGCACCTCCACGTCGCAGTTGATCGTGTAGAAGCCCGACCCACCATGAGCATCAGGCTCAAGTTCTGAACGGAGGACCTGCACGCGCTGCTCCCCGCGAGGCGACATCAGCCGCTCGTCGGCTCGAACGCCACCAAGGTTGATCCTCGGTGCCTTCGCGAACGCAACGAGCTGAACGTCAGGCTCCGTGAAGAGTGCGCCGACCGGCAGTGACAGCACCTGGCACAGTTGCACGAGGGTCGCGACGCTCGGAGACGTCTCGTCTCGCTCGACCCGGCTGAGGAACCCCTTGCTGAGTCCGGTCGTCGCGGCGACTTGCGAGAGGGACATGCCCTGAGCGGTGCGCGCCGAGCGCAGCTTCGCGCCGATCGGAGTGAGCGCGTCATCTGCGGCGGGGTGGATTGCGCGCAAGGGGTTCTCCTCGACTATGAAGGTTCGTGCTTGACGGTCGGCTCACGGCAGCGTACATTAAGCGCAGCAGTTGTCTATACAGTACTGAAAGTTGTCTAATATGCAACCCCCCGAAACCGCGGACCAGAACGTTCCGCAAGGGCCGGTGGACGCGAGTGTCGTACCGCGTTTCGCCGGCATCGCGACGTTCGCGCGGCTCCCTCGACTCGACGAGGTCGGCCGCGCCGATGTCGCCATTGTGGGCGTACCTTTCGACAGCGGTGTCAGCTATCGGCCAGGAGCCCGATTCGGTCCCGCGCACGTCCGTGAGGCGTCGCGACTTCTTCGGCCTTACAACCCAGCCCAAGACGTGTTCCCGTTCGGTTCCCAGCAGGTTGCCGACGCTGGCGACATCTCGGCAAATCCGTTCGACATCTCGGTCGCAATGGCCGAGATCGAGGCGGCGGCACGCTTTCTCGGCGAGCACGCCGAGCGACTCGTCGTCATCGGGGGCGACCACACGATCGCCCTGCCCCTCTTGCGGGTCGCTCATGCGCAGCACGGACCGGTCGCAGTGCTCCATTTCGACGCACACCTGGACACCTGGGACACATACTTCGGGGCGCCGCTGACCCACGGAACCCCCTTTCGCCGCGCTTCAGAGGAAGGTCTCATCGACCTCGAAGCAAGCATGCATGTCGGGATCCGCGGTCCGCTGTACTCCAAGGGCGACCTCGACGACGACTCGCGGCTGGGCTTCGCGGTGGTCACGAGTGAGTTCGTCGAAGAGCACGGCGTCGAAGCTGCGATCACTCGCATTCGCGCCCGTGTCGGAAACGCGCCCCTGTACGTATCGATCGACATCGACGTGCTGGACCCCGCCCACGCACCGGGTACCGGAACCCCTGAGGCCGGCGGGTTGACGAGTAGAGAATTGCTGCGAATGCTGCGCGGGCTCGCCGATCTGCGGATCGTCGGGGCCGACGTGGTCGAGGTAGCTCCAGCGTACGACCACGCCCAGGTGACCGCCGTTGCGGCGAGTCACGTCGTGTATGAACTCCTGAGCGCCATGGCGCCTCGGTGAGCGAACGCATCCGACGGAGGAAGCAATGATCTCGACTACCCCCAGCGAGAAGGACGTCCTCGCCGCAGCATCCGCGATCGTCGACGCCTTTGCGGCGACGGATGGCGATCGCTATTTCTCACTGTTCGCGCCCGATGCGACGTTCATCTTCCACACCGAGCCCGAGCGTCTGGATGATCGCAGTTCCTACGAGCGGCTCTGGCGGGATTGGGTCGCTGGCGATTGGAGCGTGACGTCGTGCGTGTCGAGCGCACAGCACGTTCAGCTCCTGGCCGGTGGTGCTGTTTTCACCCACTCCGTCTCCACTTCCGTCCAAACACCGGACGGCCCCGAGTCCTACCGGGAGCGGGAGACGATCGTCTTCCGAGCCGAGAGGGATGGACTCATTGCTATTCACGAACACCTCTCACCTCAACCCTGACCCCGAGTTCCCTAGGAGCCCAACGATGTCGCTCTACACCCGTCTCGAACGCCGACTGGACAGCCAATCGGATGACGCCGGTCCTGTCCGCGGAACCTACTCGCTGGGTCGGATTCTCATGATCTGGCTGGCCGCGAACCTGGTGGTGACCACCCTGCTCACGGGCACGCTCTTCGTGCCGGACCTGCCGTTCGGCCTCGTCATCGGGCTCATCGTGGGCGGCACGACCGTCGGCGCCGCGGTTCTCGTGACGATTGGCGCAATAGGAACCCGTACCGGGCTGCCGACGATGGCTCTAACCCGCGGCCCTTTTGGAACCCGCGGCAGCCTGCTTCCCGTCGCAGCGAACGTCGTGATCCTCATGGGTTGGAGCTGGGTTCAGGCAATGCTCGCCGGTATCGCCCTCAACTACATCGTCGCGACATCGACCGGGTTCTCGAGCCCCGTCGTCTTCGCCGTACTCTGCCAGACGATTGTCGTGATTCTCGCCATCTTCGGCCATGCTGGCGTTGCTCGGGTGGAACCGTGGTTCGCTGCGGTCATTCTGGCGATCGCCGCGTACATCTTCTTCGTGGTGTTCACGACGTATGCACCGGCGGACTTCGGCACGATCGCGCCGCCCAGTGAGCCCTTCTACTCGGCCGGGTTGGCGTTCGATGTCGTCGTCGCCACCGCCATCTCGTGGACGGTCCTCTCCGCGGATTTCAATCGCTTCGCGTCTTCAACGCGCGGGGGAGTGATCGGCTCTGGAATCGGTTACACCCTGTCCACGGTGATCTCGATGTCACTCGGCGCGACAGCGATGGGCTACGTGGTGCTGCGCGGAGGCGGAGCGATCCCGTTCGATCCCGTGACCATCATCGAGCCCTTCGGGGCGCTGTTCGCGGTCGCGATCTTCCTGTCCGTCATGGCGACCAATACGATGGTCGTCTACGGCATGGTCACCACCGTTGTGAACTCACTTCCCGGTCGCCGAGTCAAGTTCCTGCCGACCGCGATCGTGCTCGGACTCATTGCGATCATCGGGTCGACATTCTTCGGCCTGCTCGCCCAGTTCACGACCTTCCTCGTCACCATCGGAGCACTGTTCGCGCCGATCTTCGCGATCATGATCGTCGACTACTACATCATCGCGCGCCGGAGCTACGACGCCGACATTCTTAAGGCGCGGGGCGGGCGATATTGGTTCGCAGCCGGGATCAACTGGCTCGCCGTCCTCGCCTGGGCGATCGGCGCCGCTTCGGCTTACCTGTGGGCGTACGTATGGCCGCTGCCCTTTGGGGCGACCATCCCCGCCTTCCTCCTCACTTTCGTGCTCTACCTCGCCGTCTCCTGGGGTCGGCGCGCCAGGACACCGTTCGAGGCTAGTAAGCACCTCGCAGACGCGACGCAAAACGCCGATGCCGCCGCGTTCCCCCAATGAAGTCTCGATGCTCTGCGCTCTGAGTCACCCGATCACCGATGGGATGCCGGTTTACCCCGGCGACCCGACGGTGCGTATTGACGCCGCTCTCGATCTTCAACACGACGGCGTAGCCGTGACACGACTGCGCCTCGGGTCGCACACCGGAACACACATCGACGCCCCATCTCACACGGTGGTCGGCGGCCGGACGATGGCTGACGTGACGCTCGACGAGCTTGTGGGTGATGCTCTGGTGGTCAGGATGCCGGAGCTGCACGCGGGCTCACGCTACGGCTGGGACGAGCTGAACGCGCTCACGTCCGTTCCCGCGCGCGTGCCGTCGATCGTTGTAATCGACACGGGGTGGGCGAGGTGGTTCGGCGACCCGCAAGCGACGAGTCATCCCGCGCTGGATCCGACCGCAGCTCGGGAACTCTGCGCAAGAGGAATGCGCATCCTTGCCGTCGATACGCTCAGCCCAGATCCTACGACAGAAACTGACTCAGCCTTCCCTGTGCATGAAGTCGTCCTCGGGGGAGGTGGGCTCATCGTCGAGAACATTCGCGGCCTGGAACTGATCCCGGATCATGTGAGCATCGGGTTCTTCCCGTTACGCCTCAACGGAGACGGAGCTCCAGTATGTGCGGTCGCCTTCCTGTAGCGCCCCCGATGGACGTTCTTTCAGCTGGACCCATCAGTAGTGGAATCGCGCTGCCCAATCAGGCGGCGCGTATCGTTGTTCGGCCGCGACCTACCGCTAAGCGGGTGCTCGTAGTTGCTTACGCTCATCGTGCGGCCGGTTCTGGTGGGAAAACGGGAACGCCTCCGGGTCAGGTTTGGCCAATGCTAACCGGCGATGGACGACCACTGCTGCCATCGAAGACATTGATCGTTAGTCCAGCGGACGCTTGGAGCGATTCACGATTCATTTACGCCTCGTGAAGTCGATATCGCTGAAGAATTGCTTCATCTGGTTAGCTGTGACCACTCCTACGATGTCCTGCATAACTCCACCGCGCTGGCAAGCGATCCCCTAGAAGAGGAACTTCGGTTCACACGACAAAATGACGAGACCGCTCGCCAAACGATCAGGATGGGGATCAGGCTCGAGGACAATATGTTGTTCTGGATTTCTGCTGTGCCTGAGGCGAAAGGCAACTCGCCAACCTGATACATCGCTCTGATGAACCGACGGAACCCGCCGCTGAGGTCGAATCCGAAGCCGAACGCCCGGCGAAACCCGTGAAGCCTGAGTGCACAGAGATTTCCGATTCCCTCCTCACAGCGCTCAACGACCTGGTTGTCGCGAAGGGGCGAGGCGAGACCGTCTTAGCAGGCGGAGCGCGGATGGATGAAGAGTCGGGATGGTGGCACGTCGCCGGTCACATCGACATCGTCGATCCAGCCAGTGACG
Source organism: Mycetocola sp. 2940 (assembly GCF_040548835.1). Lineage (NCBI taxonomy): Bacteria > Bacillati > Actinomycetota > Actinomycetes > Micrococcales > Microbacteriaceae > Mycetocola > Mycetocola sp. 2940. Next base: position 769 of record NZ_JBEPSK010000011.1, on the reverse strand, counting down.
ATGTCTTCGGAGTCTGCGCGACCCAAGGAGACCCGACGGCGGAGCCTTTCGCGGGGAAGATTTTCTCCGTCAACGACAACGCGGCATCGGACCATTCGGTGGCAGAGCTGACGAACGAAGCCAGAATCGACCCTGAGAAGATGCCGATGCTGAGCTGTGTACCGAAGGTGAAGGAGTAACAGGTTCTCAGAGCGCGCACAGCACTGCCCGAGGTGCCGAAGCCTCAATGGGTCGATGGAACCGAGCCGTCACGAGACCTCGGACCGCTCAGGCATCGCCGATGGTCGCGCGCTGCGCTATCCGCTCGAGGCCGCAGCCGCCGCGCCCTGACCGGCATCCGCACCTATGGTGCCCGCCATTGCTCTCCGATAGCTTCAGGGCATGCCCTTAGAAATCGACCTCTTGTGGAGCTTCTACCCGCTCCTCCTCCTGGCTCTCGCAATCACTCTCGCGGTGGTCGCCATCCGCCTGATGCTCGCAGCGACGCGAGCCCTCAACGCTTACACGGATGACCGGAAGCTGCGTACGGCGCTGGCTCTCGACGAGGTCGACCCAGCGGACGAGACGCGAGTCAGCTGACCTGACGGTCGGAATGATGACACCATGACCGAGCCAGCTTAACCTAAAAAGTCCCGGAAACCCTTGAGTTTCCGGGACATTCGGTCGGGCTGACAGTGTCTGGTTTCAGGACATCGTTGACAGATGTGTCGGGACATCGAGGACGTGCGGCATGTATCGAGACATCGTTGACACGGCCACGATGGTGCAT